>JBAVQC010000263.1:0-9309 GCA_049693715.1 Acidobacteriaceae bacterium
GGGTTTGTTTGGGACTTAAGAGTTCAGGCCGTCTGGAGTTGCCTTGGTCCTGGTTGCGATTGGGGCTACCTGGTGGCAGCGTGCGCGGCTTGATAGAAAAACTGGAAGCCTATCGTCATGAGCCAGAGGGATAGGGCGAAGCGCAGCTGGCGGTTGGGTATGCGCGGGGCAACGCCGCTTCCGGCAATGGCTCCGAAGACGCCACCGATGCCCAGTTTCCACAATAAGGCGGAGTCATAGGAGCCGCCGATCATGTGGACGCCGGTGCCTACGACGGAAAGGACAAGACCAAAGGTAAGGTCGGTGCCTACGACCTGCGCGGTCGTCAGAGAAGTAAGGCCCAATAGGGCCACGGTTCCCAGCGCGCCCGCTCCGGAGGAGGAGAAACCTACCTCAGCGGCGATGGGAAAGGTGATCAACCCCATCCACTTGGTGCGGTCGGTCGTAGGCCGGACGATGGCGTCGGGACGAAAGTGGCGGAATAGCTGCCAGCCGGAGGAGAAGATGATGATAGCGCCGAGAACGATGTAGAGCAGCGACTTTGGACCGTGTTGGGCGACGTGATGAAAGAAGAGCGAGCCCAGGATGACGCCGGGGACACCGCCGAGCAGCATCCAGAGCAGGATCCGGTAGGAAACCTGCTTACGCACAATTTGTACCGGAACCACGATCAGCTTGACCACCGCTGCGTAGGCCAACGCGGTGCTCACTGCAATCTCTACGGGCACATGAAGAAAAAGTATCAGTAACGGTGCCGTAACCACGCCCGCGCCCACGCCTGTGAGTGCGATGATCACTGCTATCGAAAATCCTATCAACAGATGCAACATGCGGACTCTCTTTTACTACTGCGGTTGCACGTGAATACCACATTCCTGCTTACGGCCGCCCCAGCGGCCTGAGCGAGGATCATCAGGATCGAACGGGAGGCTGGT
Source organism: Acidobacteriaceae bacterium (assembly GCA_049693715.1). GTDB lineage: Bacteria > Acidobacteriota > Terriglobia > Terriglobales > Acidobacteriaceae > PALSA-350. Next base: position 936 of record JBAVQC010000263.1, read on the forward strand.
ACATGGCTCACAGCCGATGCTGGTGTAGCCCTTTTCATAGAGCGGCAGCAGCGGGATACCGTATTGCCCGGCATATTGCCATACGTCGCGAGTCGACCAGTCCGCCAGGGGGCTGATCTTTTGTAACTGCTTGCCCGTGGGCAGGGTGAAGGCGTCCACCGGCTGGAGGTTGGCACGGGTCTTGGCCTGTTCCCGCCGCAGCCCGGTAAACCACAAGCGATACGGTTCCAGGGATGCGAAGAGCGGGCCTACCTTGCGCATAGCACAGCAGCGATCGGGCGCTGTCTGATTCAGGATGCCGAATTGCGATTCCTGTTCGACTACGGTGAGCGCGGGCAATACATTCACCAGGTTCAGGTTCCATTCCTGGGCCAGGCGGTCGCGATACTCGTAGGTCTCAGCGAAATGGTAGCCGGTATCGAGAAAGATTACCGGCACGTCGCCGATGGCTTCCCGCACCAGGTGCACGACCACCATATCTTCCGCCTGAAAGCTGCTGGTTACGCAGATGTCTTCCCGGATGGCGGAGGCGATCTGTTGGTTCACCAGGGTGCGCGCGGTGTTGATTTTCTCTTGAAGACTCATGGGTTGCTCCTGTTGAGCGCACGCAGAACCATGTCGATGGTTGGTTCTTCCAAGGGCTCGAAGACCAACGCAGCAGGATCATGGGCGATCGAGATTTCAACCTCGCCTGACCCTTCAGCCTCGATTAACACCACCACGCCTATCTGTAACAGTTTCTGCCACAGATCGCGATTGGTTGTGCGCGTCGTTACCACTTGCACCCCGGCTTCGATCAACGCGGTTTCGATAGTGCGCAGCTGTTCCGGGTTGCGGATGGCGATGGCGGCCACGGTGGCCGTGTCCTGCCCCGCGCTCAATACCTCGCGCACCATGCCGGCGGCAACGGTTGCGTGCGATACAGGGTCGATCAGGATGAAGCTGCCGGTTAAACGATTCGCGACATAGGGGTCGAGAAACAGCGGACGGGTAGTCTCGACGTTTACGACGCCGATGCTGTTGAGTTCGAGGGTTGCGGCTGGCTCGGCATCCAGCGTCTGCATGTTCACGCGATGCCTGATGGCGGTTATCCTGGCCTTCACCGTCTGCGAAGTATGCTTCAGCAGGTAGCTTTTGCCTGGGTCCAGGGGCTGGGCATTCATCCAGACCAGGGCAGCGGCGAAGTTCGCCGCAGCCACGGGCGGCTGGTGGGCCGCAGCCAGCATCTCTCCGCGGCTGATGTCGAGTTCATCTTCAAGGGTGACCGCGATCGACATGGGCGCTACGGCTCTTGCCAGATCTCCGTCGAAGGTAGTAATGCTCTTCACCCGGCTGGTTCTGCCGGAAGGCAAAGCGACGACGCGATCGCCCGGCCACACGGCGCCGGAAGCGATCTGTCCAGCAAAGCCGCGATAGTCCTGGTCAGGGCGAATCACTCGCTGGATCGGAAGGCGGAAGGGACGCCCGATGACGTCCTGTCCCAGGGGCACGGTCTCGAGGTATTCGAGCAGGGTCAGACCCTGATACCAGTCCATGTTCTCGCCGCGGTCGACGACATTGTCACCGAGCAATGCACTGATGGGGATCACCTGCAAATCCGCGATGTGCAGCTTGTGTGCAAGCTGGTGCAAATCGCGTTGCAACGCGGCGAACACCTCGGCGGAGTAGTCCACCAGGTCCATTTTGTTGACGGCGGCGACGATGTGGCGTGTTCCCAACAGAGAGGCGATGTAGGCGTGACGGCGCGATTGGGTCAGGATGCCTTTGCGGGCATCGACCAGGATGATGGCGACATCCGCAGTGGAAGCACCGGTGGCCATATTGCGCGTGTACTGCTCGTGGCCCGGGGTGTCGGCAATGATGAACTTGCGATGCGTGGTGGAGAAGTAGCGGTAGGCGACGTCGATGGTGATGCCCTGTTCCCGCTCGGCGCGCAGGCCGTCGGTGAGCTGGGCAAAATCGATCGCGGCCGCGACGTTGGCGGTGGCCGCTTTGGTCACCGCGCGGACGTGATCTTCGTAGACGTTTTGCGAGTCGTAGAGCAGACGGCCGATCAGGGTCGACTTGCCGTCATCCACGCTGCCCGCGGTGCTGAAGCGCACCAGCTCCTTCGCCTGTTCCGCGGCGAGAAAATCTTCCATGGAAAACTGGCCTTCTACGGCTTCAGGGTCACTCACATCGGAAACGGATAGGGGCATTAGAAATAGCCCTCGCGCTTTTTCAGTTCCATCGATCCGTCCTGATCATGATCGATCACGCGGTTGGCTCGCTCGGATGAACGGAACGCCACCAGCTCACGAATAATTTTGGGGATGGTATCGGCGTCAGAGCGGATGGCTCCGGTGCAGGGGCTGCATCCTAACGACCGTAGACGGCACCGCACCCACTGCTCCTCTCCGGGCAGGCCCTGCACGAAAGACTGCTCGATCGGGATGAGGCTGTCGCCGCGCACCAGCATCCTTCGTTCCTTGGCGAAATAAAGGGGGACCACAGGAATGTCTTCCAGGTGGATGTAATGCCAGACGTCGAGTTCGGTCCAATTGGAGAGAGGAAATACGCGGATGCTCTCGCCTGGATTGACGCGGGCGTTGTAGAGGTTCCACAGTTCGGGACGCTGATTCTTCGGATCCCATTGCCCGGCGCTATCGCGAAAGGAAAAGATCCGTTCCTTGGCGCGGGATTTTTCTTCGTCGCGGCGGGCTCCGCCGAAAGCAGCGTCAAAGCCGTGGGCACGAAGGCCGTCGAGCAGCGCGGTGGTCTTGAGTAATCCGCAACAGCGGCGTGTTCCCAGCGCTACGGGGTTGGCTCCATCGGCAATCGCGGCTTCGTTGCGCCACACCAGCAGCTCCACGCCAAGCTGGCGGGTATAGTCGTCGCGAAAGGCGATCATCTCGCGGAATTTGTAACCGGTATCGACATGCAAGAGCGGAAACGGAATGGGTCCAGGGTAGAAGGCCTTCTGCGCCAGCCGCAGCATGACGGACGAGTCTTTGCCGATGGAGTAAAGCATCACCGGCTTCTCGAACTCAGCCGCCACCTCACGGAAGATGTGGATGCTCTCCGCCTCCAGCATCTGGAGGTGGCTCAGCTTCGGTGGGGAGCCTGCCGGCATGGTTTCTGTGTCCAGAACTGGCAAATTGTCTCCTTTCCATTTTGAAATCAAATAAAAAACCGCTCGCCAGAGGCTGGCAGCGGTTGTGGTTACTTAGTCTGAGTTATGCAAAAGGCTGGCAGGGATTCCCTGCCACTCTGCTATGAAAACTCACACCCGCTCGTGCTGCATGACAAAGGACAACACTTGTCACAGCAACAACAGCCAGCGGGATGGTGCAGAGTCTGCATCAGGATTAATACTCTTGTCTGAGTGCCCGTTTGTCAAGCGACGGACCCCCGAGCGGGAAACTTCGGAACCGGCAAGAGTAACGAAATTCCCCTTCACGTATAAAGATTCAAGGGGGAGCCGCAGGACTCATGAAATGTATTCAGGTTGGCTTGGTTGGCTTTGGATTCGCAGGTCGCATCTTTCACTCGAACGTCATTCAGGCCGTGGAGGGCCTGGAGCTTGCCGCCATCGTACAGAGAAGCGGGTCTGAAGCCGCCACGGCGTTCCCTCACGCCCGGATCCTGACCTCAGTCGAGGATTTGCTGAAAGACAGCAGCATTCGCCTGGTGATCGTCGCCACGCCCAATGCCAGCCATTTGCCCATCGCCCGCCAGTGTTTGCTGGCTGACCGCGACGTGGTTATCGATAAGCCGTTTGCCTTGAATTCCACGGAGGCCGCGGAGCTGATCCAGCTGGCACGGGCGCGGGGAAGGGTGCTGAGCGTTTACCAGAACCGGCGCTGGGATGGCGACTTTCTGACGGTGCGTAAGTTGCTGGAGAACGACCGGCTGGGGCGGTTGGTGATGTTTGAGTCCCGCTACGACCGGTTTCGTCAGTTGCCGCGGCTGCACGCCTGGCGGGAGGATGGCGGTCCGGGCGGGGGGGTGCTCTGGGACCTGGGAGCGCACCTGGTGGACCAGGCACTGGTGCTCTTTGGTGTTCCCGCTTCGGTCTGGGCGAGTGTCCGGATGGAGCGCGAGGGCGCTCGGAGCGACGATGCTTTCGACCTGCACCTGCATTACCCGGTGTCTCATTCGCAGGCGGCGCCGTCCGGCCTTAGCGTCTGGCTGCGCGCCACCTGCCTGGCGCGTGATCCGGGACCTCGCTTTACTCTCAACGGCACCCAGGGCACATTCCGGAAATTCGGGATTGATTGCCAGGAGGCCCATTTGCTTGCCGGGGATGTGTTTTCTTCCAAGCCCTGGGGAGTGGAAGGTCCAGAGCACTGGGGCACACTCACCGTCGATGAAGGAGGCGAGCCGGGGAGCACGCGGATAACGACCGAGGCGGGAGATTACCGTTGCTACTACATCAATATCCGCGATGCGATGCAAGGGAATGCGGCTCTCGCGGTAACTCCGCTGCAGGCGTGGCGAACTATGCGGGTGCTGGAGATGGCGCTGGAGAGCCAACGAACGGGCAACACCATCACTTGCGATTGGAGCCTCGAGCCTTGAGTTAGAACCTTGAGTTATTGCTGTGGGCCATTCACAGGAGTCTGGTGTTTGTTGGTGACCGTGTCGCCCACCTTGTTTGCCCCGGTCTTGGTTGTGTCCACGGTCTTGTGGTAGCCGGTCGTGGTTCCCTGCGCCGTTTTGTGATAGGCCGTCTGGGCGCCAGTTTTGGTCTTGTCGTACCCCTTCTCCGTGGTGGACGCTGTTTTGTGATACGCGGTCTTAGTTCCGGACTTGGTTTTGTCGTAGCCCTTTTCGGTTCCCGAAGCAGTCTTGTGCGCGGCTGTCTTGGTTCCCTGGCTTATGCCGTGCCCGGCGCTGGTGGCCGCATGCTTGGTGTCGGATCCGGCGTTCTTCATGTCTTGTTTGGCGCCGGAGTCGGTGGTTTGAGCGAAGGCGGCGGGAAAAGCTAAGACAAGAGCGGCGGACATCGCGAATAATCGGAAACGGCCAGGGTTCATGAGAGGTTCTCCTTGCTGATAGCTGATTAGATGCGGACCGGGCAGGCTTGAGCCGGGTTCGGAGAAGATATCGTCTGCGGACGATGAACAACCTTGCCCTTATGCGGCATCCCCGCGGCTTCTCCAGTCGTCGATGGCGTTGCGGATGGCGGCGGGAGCCAGGTTGCTGCAGCGCATCTTATATTCCGGAATGCCTCCCAGGGCCTCTGCCACGGATGTTTCGGTAATCGCGTACGCCTCCTCGACCGGCTTGCCTAACACCATCTCGGTCGCCATGGAGGAGCAGGCGATGGCGACCGCGCATCCCATGCACTTGAACTTCACATCCTGAATCATGTTGTTTTCAATGCGCAGGGTCACCAGGACCGTGTCGCTATCCAGCGCGCTTTTGACCATGGACTTGCCGGAAGGGTCAGCGATGCTGCCAACGTTGCGTGGATTGGCGTAATGATCTCGGACCAGTTCGCTATACACGATCCAACCCCGGATTTCCTGTCGAGCCAGGCGGGTCTACGGACCTCATGCGCCTTTCCTTAAAGAAAGGCGCACACGTAGCCGTGTCCACTGCCGCGTGCAGGAAATCCGGGCACCCCGGATTTGAAGCGTTTGACAACGGAAGAATATGATACCGATTCAAGGATGTTCTCCGACCTATATACCAAAGCGGCTGAACTTGCCTGCCAGGGCGAACCCTTCGCCATCGCTACCGTGGTTCGGGTGGAGGGTTCTTCGTCGGCTCGCCGTGGCTCCAAGGCCATTATCGATCAGTTCGGGAAACTGGTGTTGGGATGGGTGGGCGGAGGGTGCGCGGAAAGCGCGGTGCGCAGCGAGGCACTGACGAGCCTGGAGACGGAACGACCGCGGATGATTACCGTGGACATGAGCGATGAAGTATTGGGCGTCGGCATGCCCTGCGGAGGCACCATGGATATATTCATCGAACCGGTTTTGCCCAAGCCCGAACTTCTGATCGTGGGTCACGGCCGCATTGCCGAGACCTTGGCGGTATTGGGCTACCTGATGGGTTTTTCTATCACCGTGAATGACCCGGCCGCCGACCGCATTGCATTCCCGCAGGCGGAGCGACTGGTCACGGAAGACTTCGACCTCACGGAAACGACGATCGGGCCAAAAAGCTTTGTGGTCATAGCCACCCAGCATAAAAGGGACCATCTATGGCTGGAGAAGGCGCTTCAGGGGAACGCAGCTTATGTTGCCCTGATTGCCAGCCACCATAGGGCCCAGTTGGTGCTGGACTACCTGCGCGCCGGGGGTACAGCTGAAGAAAAAATCTCCACCGTGTACGCACCGGCCGGTTTGCACCTTGGGGCGGCGACACCGGAGGAGATCGCTTTGAGCGTGATCAGTCAAATGGTGGCGCTTCGTCGCGGCGGGGACCCCTCTTCTCTGCCAGTGCACGACGACCGCTTGAAGGGACGGGATTTCGTTACCGACGCAGTCATTCGTCAATGCGAGGCGGATGTTGCTCCCTGATGCTTAGCGTGAGCCGGTCGTAATCGTCCTGATTGTCGATGTCGAGCAAGATTCCCGGATCTTCGACTTCCACTTTAAGTATCGCGTCCAAATGGTTGCCGAAGATAGCGCGGCAGCCGGTGTCCCCTTCCAGTGCCATGACCTCGGAAAAAAATGAGCGGCGCAGCAGTACGGGGTTACCGCGTTTGCCCTGATGCGAGGGAATGACAATCTGCGCGCCGGACCGGTGGTATCCCGCGATGATTTGCCGGAGGGTCTGGGGCCGAAGGAGAGGCTGGTCCCCGAGGATGATGAGGGCGGCGGCGCTCTGGGGATCGAGAGCGGAAAGTCCTTCGCGGAGGGAACTTGCCATTCCGTGGGCGTAGGCCTGGTTGACCACGACTTTGAGACCTTCCAGGAGAGACGGGGGGAGCTGCTGGCGAATGGCTTCAGCGGAGGCACCGAGAACGAGGACGACCTCAACCAATCCGGCGGAACGGACGTTTTCGATCGCACGCGCCAGCACCGTGGTCCCGCCCAGCGGCAGTAGCTGCTTTGGCCGCCCCATGCGCGCGGACGTGCCTGCCGCCAGGATGACGGCGCTCACCGGCGCGTTCGGGTTTGGGGTTTCGGTCATGATTGCATCAAGCCTTCATCCATTTTCGCTGCCGCGACCGTCCAGAGTATGAGCAGTCACTTTCCTGAAGTAGTATGTGGACTGTCTATCTCGAATACGGAGAGTCTGATGCAGAATAAACCGAGCCTGTCTGCCGTTCTTCTGTTGGTCATTCTCCTCCTGTTCCAGGGTTTGGCTCCCGACCTGCAGGCACAGGTGCCGCCGGTGCCCACACCCCAGGAGCTGGATCAGTTGCTGGCGCCGGTTGCGCTGTATCCCGACGCCTTATTGGCGCAGATCACGACGGCTTGCACTAACCCGCAGGAAATTCTGGATGTGGACAACTGGTTGGGGCAGAACCAAAACCTGTCTGTATCCCAGTTGACCGCGGCTGCCCAGCAACAGGGGTTTGATCCCGCATTCATCGCTCTGGTGGGCTTTCCCCAGGTGATCGAGATGATGGCGGAGAATATCGACGACTATGCCGCGATCGGAGCGGCGGTCACGGCGGATCAGGGACAGGTGTCGGCGTCCATCCAGCGTTTACGAGCCCAGGCCTACGCGTCGGGTGCGTTGCGCAGCAGTCCGCAACAACAGGTGGAGGTGCAGCAGGCTGGAGGGGCGCCCATCTATGTGATCCAACCGGCAAACCCGCAGGTGGTGTACCTGCCGCAGTACGATCCCACGGTGGTATATACGAGCGGCGGGGGTGCGGGGCTGATCACGTTTGGCATTGCCATCGGCATCACCGCGCTGCTCGTCAGCCAGCCCTGGGGATGGGGTGGCTGGGGATGGAACTGGGGCGGCCGGCGGATCTATTACAACCGCAGCCCGTGGGGCGGCTGGAATGGCGGGTATCGGCCCCCACGGCCGTATTACCGCCCTCGCCCGGTGACTTATCGCAATCGCCCTGGGTACGGGGGCAACTGGGGCTATCGGCCGCCCAATTACCGTCCGCCCAGACCCATCAATCGCCCGGGGACCCGGCCTGGGTTCACCCATCCTATTAGTGGTCCGGGAAATCGGCCTCCGGGGAATAACCGTCCGCCGAATAACAACCGCCCACCGAATAACGGGCGGCCGACGATTCAACCGGTACGGCCGGGTACGCCCAACAACCGGCCGATTACGACCCGGCCGGCAGGCGGCAGGCCCCCTACGACTCACCCGGCGCCGCAGAACAGGCCTCCGCAACAGAGCCGACCCACTTCGATTCGTCCCGCGCCGCAGAACAGGCCTCCACAACAAAGCCGGCCCACTTCGGCCC
>JBAVQC010000264.1:0-5358 GCA_049693715.1 Acidobacteriaceae bacterium
ACCGGGATCTGGTTGACTCGTGTCAATTGAAGGTCGTAACCCGGCAGGTGCACGGGACGAGCACGATCAGTGGCGTTCATCATTCGTAGCCGATATCGGCGGCCAGGCCGAAACGACAGGTGGTTAATATCCTTGTGGGATTTGCCATCGATGACCCAGTGATTTTTCTCAAGCAGCATTTCGATGGTCTGATCGGCAGGCGGAATCAATCGGGTGGCTGCACTGAATCGGGCGTAGGACCAGTCGACAACTGCAGGCGGATGCCATTGCGCCGGGCCGTTTTGAGCTGCATAAGCCACGCGGACACCAAGGCCGCCGGCTCGCTCGGCGTCGTTCAGCGAGCCAAGCGTCCAATGGCCGGGGCGATTCATCTTCACGATCGCCTCGATGCGTTCGCCCCCGGCGAGCGAAAGCACCTCAACCGCCGCCGGGGTTGGCACGGGGTTTCCATCAAGCGCGACTACATGAAAGCGGTGACCCGGCAGATGGAGGTGAACCTCGTCCGGGACCCCGGCATGAACAAAGTGAAACCGGACGCGCTCGCCGGCCGGCACTCGGATGGCGTCTCCGGCATCGAGCCTTCGGTCACGGATCGTGAGCAGGATTTCCTGTTCGTGGTGAACGGACGCGCGTGCTGTGGTGCGCACCGCGGCGGCAGCAGCGGCGCCTGCGGCTAACTGAAGGAAGCGTCGGCGTTTCATCGTTAACCCCCCGCCCATGTGGCTAACTTTGTAAGGAAACGTTCTATAGTACAGTGGTCGAAGTGTAGCACCCCATCGCGTGAGGAGAAACCCAGTGGGAGTTCCGCCGCAAAGACCGCAGGGCTCACCAGCAGACCGCGCGCTCGGCATGGATGCCGAGATGGCCCGGGCCGATTTCCTCGATGGACGTCCATTCCATGCGCCCATGATGGCGCAAGAGGATTGGGATGGCTACGGCGGTGTGGGCGACTATGCCACCGCAAATGGGAATACGCATGCGGTGATGACCGCAGGCCATGGCATTCGGGATGCGCTTTATGCCGGGCAGCTCAAGAGTGCGCAGGCGACCGGAGAGACTTTCGATTGCGTAGTGGTGGGCGGAGGGATCAGCGGGTTGGCAGCCGCTCATCAGTTTTCGGAAAAGACTACGCGGTCGAAACGCTGCCTGGTGCTGGAAGACCACGCGATCTTTGGTGGGGAAGCGCGGCGCAATGAATTCATGGTGGATGGACACCGGCTGATTGCCGGTCAGGGCTCCGCCACCTACTTTCCTTCCCTGCCATCCTCGCTCACGCAAAGATTTTACGAGTCGATCGGCTTTGACGGTAAACCGCTGGAGTATCAGAAGTGGGGCGGAGGCCAGCCAGAGCTCGATGTCAACACACTGCCTTATGCCAGGGGCAGTAAGAGTTCGGGAATGTTTTTTGGTGCGCGGCATGGCCATCCCGAGGGATTCTGGTTGTTCGATGCATGGGGAAAACGGCTTGCAGGTGCGCCCCTGCCCGAGGCAACCAAGCAGCAACTGCTGAAAGAGCGCGATGGGAATCCGTCGTTTGTTCTACCCAAGGTGGACGGTGATGAGATTTCGCGGGCTCTTGACCGCATCAGCTTTGAAGAGCACCTGATGCAGCGGGACGGCCTTACGCGTGAATTTATCCGTACTTACATGCCGGTCGCGGCGGATTGGGCGGGCTCTTCGGCGGACGAGAATTCCGCGTACGCGAACTACGCGCCGGAGGTACTGTTCCCCTGGAAGAATGAGGTGGGGGAACAGATTTTTCCCGGCGGGAACACGGGCATCGCGCGCTTTATTGTGAAAGCGATGATCCCGGAGGCGATGCCTGGTCCGAAAACATTGGCCGGCATGTGTAATGGTCCGGTGGATTTCACCAAGCTTGATCGCGAGGGTCAGCCGGTACGGATACGGCTGGGTGCAACGGTTGCGGACGTGCGGCATGAGGGTGAGGGCGTGCGCGTTACATACGCGGTGCAGGGCCGGCTGTACACCGTGCACGCACGGTCGGTGGTGATGGCCGCGGGCTGGACAACGGCGAGAACTATTTCTGACTTGCCGGAAAATTACGTCGCGGCGTACCAGCAGTTTCATCGCATGCCTTGCGCCGTGATTAATGTTGCGGTGCGTAACTGGCGGTTCATGGCGAAGATGGGAATTACGGAGTGCCAGTGCTTCGAGGGGCTCTACAGCTGGCTCGCGGTCCGCAAAGTGGCGACCTTTGCCGAGGTTCCGCCTACGATCAGTCCGGATGATCCGACGGTGTTCCGTTTGAAAATCACGTTTACGGAGCCTGGCGTCCCGCTGCCACAGCAGTGCACGCGGGGACGGATGCGCTTGCTGAGCACGCCGTACTCGGAGTATGAACGGTTGATCCGCGAACAAATGACGTTGATGTTTGCGCGCAGCGGGTTCGAGGCGCGGCGGGATATTGCCGGGATTATCGTCAATCGCTGGGGCCATGCTTATCTTTGCGGCCAGCCGGGATTCTTCTTTGGGACTGAGGGCAAGATGGCTCCTCGTGAGGTGATGCGGCGGGCTCCGTTCGGGAAGATTGCGTTTGCGAATTCCGATCTTTCGGGGATTATGGATCATCGCGCTTCGATTGCGGAGTCAGATCGGGCCGTGAACCAGCTGCTGGCGTGATTGGTTACTATGGAAGGCAGAATGAACAGTGTCTAGTCGTCGCGTTGGCATCATCATGCACGGCATCACGGGCAGAATGGGCTACAACCAGCACCTGGTCCGTTCGATTCTGGCTATCCGGGAGCAGGGCGGGGTCACCCTCTCTAACGGCGACCGGGCGATGCCCGACCCCATCCTGGTGGGACGCAACCTGGAAAAGGTATCTTCGCTTGCGGCGCGCCATGGCATCCAGCGGGTGGCAAAAGATGTGGAATCTGCGCTGGCTAATCCGGAGGACACGATCTTCTTCGACGCGGGATCGACCCAGATGCGTGTTCCTCTGCTGAAGCGCGCGATCGAGGCAGGGAAACATGTTTACTGCGAGAAGCCGCTCTCAGAAACTCTGGAGGAGTCGCTCTCACTGGCACGCCTGGCAGACGTTCGCGGGGTGAAGAGTGGAGTGGTCCAGGACAAGCTCTATTTGCCCGGGCTGCGGAAGCTGCGCATGTTGAAGGATGCAGGATTTTTCGGGCGGATGCTCGCGGTGCGGGGTGAGTTCGGTTACTGGGTGTTTGAGGGTGACCTGCAGCCGACGCAACGGCCGTCATGGAATTACCGCAAGGCCGATGGGGGAGGCATCATTCTCGACATGCTGCCTCATTGGCGTTACGTGCTGGACAACTTGTTTGGTGCGGTGAAGGCGGTCAGCTGCATCGGCGCCACCCATATCCACGAGCGTGTGGATGAAAGCGGTGCATCCTACAAAGCCGACGCGGACGATGCGGCCTATGCCACCTTTCAGTTGGAAGGCGGCGTGATCGCGCATATTAACTCGTCCTGGGCAGTGCGGGTGAGGCGCGATGACCTGGTGACCTTCCAGGTGGATGGAACCCATGGTTCTGCGGTTGCCGGTTTGACCCGTTGCTACACGCAGCATCGCGTCAACACGCCGCGACCGGTGTGGAACCCGGATCTCCCCCAGGCCATCGTGTTCGCTGACCAATGGGAAGAGGTGCCCGACACCCAAACGTATGAGAACGGCTTCAAACTACAGTGGGAAGATTTCATCCGCCATGTGGTGGAAAACAAGCCATGGCGCTTCGACTTGCTTGAAGGAGCGAAGGGCGTGCAGTTAGCAGAGTTGGGAATGAAGAGCTGGGCGGAGCGTCGTTGGATGGATGTGCCCCCATTATCTTTGAAGGGATAAGACACTATGGCATTCGAGTCGAGGAACCCTACCACCGGTGAGCTTCTGAACATTTACCCGGAGCATAGTGCCCAGGATGTAGAACTACGTTTGCAGAGCGCCTGGGATGGATGGAAGAAATGGTCGCGTACTCCGCTTTCTGAACGTACGGCATTTTTGGTTCGCCTGGCGGAGCTTTTGGAAAAGCGGGCAGAGGATTACGCGCGGCTGATCACGCTGGAGATGGGGAAGCCGATCGGTGAGGCGCTCGGGGAAGTGAAGAAGGCTGCGTTTGGTGCACGGCATTTTGCCGGGGACGGTGCGGCGTATATCCAGCCTGAGGCGATTCCTGGAACGCCCGGCCGGGTGGTTTACGAATCGCTGGGTCCGGTGCTGGCGATCATGCCGTGGAATCTTCCGTTCTGGCAGGTGCTGCGTTTCTTCATTCCTGCTGCGCTGGTGGGGAACACTGTGGTGGTGAAACATGCGGAGACGGTGCAGGGATGCGCCCTGGCTTTGGAAGCACTGGTTCGCGATGCCGGCGGCCCCGAAGGGCTTTACGTGAATGTTTCGGTACAACGCGATGCGGTGCCCGCCATGATCGCAGATGGCCGGATACGCGCAGTGACGGTTACGGGTAGCGTGGCGGCCGGCCGCGCGGTCGCACAACTGGCGGGGCTCCATGGTAAGAAAGTAGTGCTGGAACTTGGTGGTTCGGACCCGTTTGTTGTGTTTGCGGATGCGGACCTCGAGAAAGCAGTGCAGTTGGGTGTGACGTCGCGCTACTCCAACAACGCACAGAGTTGTATTGCGGCCAAACGGTTTTTAATCGCAGAGCCGGTTGCGGATGTTTTTATCAAGGCGTTTGTCGAGCAGGCGTCCACGTTGAAGGTCGGCGATCCGCTTTTGCCGGCTACGAGGCTGGGTCCGCAGGCTCGCGCGGACTTGCGGGCGACAACGAAACGCCAGGTAGCGGATGCGGTTGCAGCAGGCGGACGCGTGCTCACAGGTGGTAAGTCGCTTGAGGGGCCGGGTTACTTTTATGCTCCTACGGTGCTGGTCGATGTGCCCCACGACGCGCCTGTCGCCCGGGAAGAGTTTTTTGGTCCGGTGGCGTTGATGTTTACTTTCAAGACTGAGGAAGAGGCGATACGGTTGGCCAACGATACCGAGTTTGGCCTGGGGGCAGCCGTGTGGAGTAAGAATGCCGAACGGGCCAATGCGGTCGCCGCGCGGATCGAGGCGGGTGCGGTGTTTATCAATGACTTTGTCCGGTCGGACCCGCGGGCGCCGTTTGGCGGGGTAAAGGGCTCCGGTGTTGGACGGGAATTGGGTGCGCTGGGCGCTCGGGAATTAACCAATGCAAAGCTGGTTTGGGAAACGGCGTGAGAACTCCACTGCGCTACGCTTCGATCGAGATGACAAGTCTGTTGGACTTAGGATTCTGCGTTTCCAGGAAGCAGAACTGCAGATCCCTCGGCTACGCTCCCCCGGATTTCCTACTTCGCTGAACTCACCGGCGACCACGTATGTGGTTCTCCGTAAAGAGAACC
>JBAVQC010000265.1:0-5203 GCA_049693715.1 Acidobacteriaceae bacterium
TTTCGCGAGATGTGGGATACCACTGCGCTAACCCGGCAGTGATCGGACTCAAGGTAGAAAGTTGAGGTTCGCGGTATCCCACATCTCGCGAAAAACGAGCGAGATGTGGGCACCCGGCATTTGCTGCTACCGGCGAGCCGCTTCGGTCGCCGTCATGTATTCCTCATACGGACCCTGGAAATCATCGATCGACCCGTGATCGAAGTGCCAGATCCGGGTCGCTACTTCATCGATCAGATCGTGGTCGTGCGTTACCAGCAGCACCGTGCCTTCGTAGCGCTGAATGGCGACATTCAACGCATTGATGGCTTCCAGGTCCAGGTGATTTGTCGGCTCGTCGAGGATGAGGATGTTCGGCTTCTGCAACATGAGCCGGCAGAAGATCAAACGCGCTGCCTCGCCACCGGAGAGCGCTTCGGTCTTCTTCAATCCCTCTTCGCCGCTGAACAACATCTGTCCCAGCAGGCCGCGGATATCTTCCTTGGTCACCCGGGGATCAAATTGATGCAGCCAATCGGACACCGTCATGCCCTTTTCAATCGAACCCGTATGGTCCTGAGGGAAGTAACCGATTTGCGCTTCGTGGCCCCACTTGACCGTGCCGCCGTCAAGCGTGAACTCCGGGTCGGCCTGGTCCATCTTCACGAGCAACGACTTCAGCAGCGTCGTCTTGCCCAGGCCGTTACGGCCCATGAGACAGACCTTCTCGCCGCGCATGACCGCCGCCCCGAAGTCCTGGATAACCTGCTGCTCGCCGTACGACTTCCTCAGGTGCTCGAACTCCAGGATGTGTTTGCCCGAAGGCCGCAAGAGATCGAAGCGAATATACGGCCGTTGAATATTCGACCGCGCCAACTCCGTCGTTTGCAGCCGCTCCACTTCCTTCTTGCGCGACGTTACCTGGCTCGAACGGGTGCCGGCTGAGAATCGCGCGATGAACTCGTTCAGCTGGGCAATCTTCTTTTCGCGCTGAGCGTTCTGCGATTCCAAACGGGAGCGGATCTGGGTCTTGGCCAAAACCATCTCGTCATATCCGCCGCTGTAGGTAATGATGGTCTCGTAATCGATATCGGCGATGTGCGTGCACACGCTGTTCAGGAAGTGGCGGTCGTGCGAAATGGTGATCAGCGTGCCTTCGAACTCCATCAGGAAGTTCTGTAGCCAGTGCACCGAGTCAAGATCGAGAGAGTTCGTTGGTTCGTCCAGCAGCAGTGCCTGGGGCTTGCCGAACAGCGCCTGGGCCAGCAGCACGCGTACTTTTTGGCCGCCCTGCAATTCGCTCATCTGGCGTTCGTGGAATTCGTCGGGGATATCCAGCCCCTGCAACAGGATGGCGGCGTCGCTCTCGGCCGTATAGCCATCTTCCTCGCCGACGATGCCTTCCAGTTCGCCCAGCCGCATGCCGTCCTCATCCGTCAGCTCCGACTTTTCGTAAATCGCATCGCGTTCGGCAAGCGCCTTCCACAGTCCCTTGTTGCCCATGATGACGCTATCGATCACGCGGAAGGTGTCGAACGCATATTGATCCTGGCGCAGGACACCGACCTTCTTGGGGCGCACGACCGTGCCCTTTTGCGGGTCCAGTTCACCCGACAAGATCTTCATAAAGGTGGACTTGCCCGCACCATTCGGGCCGGTCAAGCCATACCGGCGCCCAGCAATGAACTGGGTCGAGACCTCTTCAAAAAGGAGCTTGGATCCGTAACGCATAGTGACATCGCTGACAGAAATCATGATTCAGTCTCTTGTTTTCTTAGATTCACTTCTATTTTCGCAGATTTGCTTCGAGCGGAGGACCGATGGGCTAGAAGATGCGCGACAATATCTGGTTTGCCGCCAAAGCCGCTACGTAGGCCAGTCCCGTCATGTAGAAGAATTGCACAGCCGGCCATTTCCAGCTGTTGGTTTCCCGCCGGACTACGGCCAAAGTCGACGTGCATTGCATGGCGAAGGCGAAGAAGACCACCAACGCGATAGCGCCCCCGATCGTCATGTCATGCCGCAGCGCTGCCTGCAAGCCAAGAGACTGCGTGGCAGGGTCGGCGCCATAAAGTGTCCCCAGGGTGCCAACGATCACTTCGCGCGCGATCACCGAGCTCAGCAGCCCGATGCCAATTTTCCAATTGAACCCCAAGGGGTGCAGGACGGGTTCGATAAAGTGCCCCAACCTGCCGATGAAGCTTTCGGTCAGCGGCGCGATGGCGCCGCCGTGGAAGGGCACGATGCTCAGCAACCAGAGGACAAATGTAACCGCCAGGATTACTGTCCCGGTCTGCTGCACAAAGACGCGGCCGCGATCGAGCAACCGTAGCCCGATGGAGCGTAGTGTCGGCCACCTGTATTGTGGCAATTCCAGGATGAACGGGGCCGCATTGGCCTTCAAAATAGAAGACTTGAGTATCCGCGCCGTCATCAGTGCAGCCAGAAAGCCCAGCACGTAAAGGCTCAACATGACCGCCGCGCGCAGACCAAAAAATCCGCCCAGGATAGGCCGGTTAGGAATAAACGCGGCAATGATCAGGGTATAAATCGGCAGCCGTGCTGCGCAGGTCATGAACGGAGCCACCAGGATGGTGGCCAGGCGATCGCGCTTGTTTTCGATGGTCCGCGTGGCCATGATCGCCGGTACGGCGCAGGCATAGGCGGACAGCAACGGGATGAAGGCCTTGCCATTCAAACCGATAGAACGCATCACGCGATCGGCAATCAGGGCTGCCCGTGCCAGGTAGCCTGAATCTTCGAGCACGCCGATCACCAGGAAGAGCAGCAGGATCTGGGGCAGGAACACCAGAACCGCCTGCACCCCATTCCACACACCATCGCGCAGCAGAATCTGCAGCCACGGCCAGGGGATGAAGTTAACTGCCCCCGCTCCTGCTTTGGTAAAGATCTCGGTAAGCCAGTCGCTGAGTGGAAGGCCGGCGGCGAATACCACCTGAAACACGCCGATCACGACCGCCAGAAAAATAACCGGTCCCCAGAACTTGTGCAGCAGCACGGCATCGAGCCGGCGCGTCCAGCCGGGCGAATTGGGGGCCTTGTATTTGGTCCGGGTGCTTACCTGCGTGGCCCACTGATGGCAGGAGGCGGCAGTCTGCAGGACCGGAAGCTGCATGGGTCGCAGGCGCGCTTCCGGCGGCTCGGAGAGCCGGGTCAGGAAGCGGTCGATGGCCTCGAACCCGGCGCCCTTGGTCGCGCTGATCATGGCCACGGGAGCCCCCAGTTCACGGGCCAGGGCCAGGGGATCGATCTCACCCCCCCGCGCCGTCATCAAGTCCGACATGTTTAGCAGCACCAGGGTGGGCAAACCCATGGCCAAAATGGGAGCGGCCAGCATCAGCTGGCGATTCAACTGCAGCGCGTCGAGCACCAGCAGGACAGCGTCCGGAGCCGGAGTACCGCGCATATTGCCTTGCAGCACATCAATCGCGACCCGCGCGTCCTCCGACGAGGACTGCAGGCTGTAGATGCCGGGCAGGTCGATCAGGGTCAATTCCCGATGTCCGATACCGTTCATGCGGGCAGAGTGCTGCTCGACCGTCACGCCGGGATAGTTCGCTACCTTCTGGCGCAGGCCGGTGAGGCGGTTGAACAGGGTCGATTTGCCCGAATTCGGAGGTCCTATGAGCGCAACTGTACCGCTCTTGCCCGAGACCCTGGGAGGGCCGGACTCGACGGCAACACCGCCTCCAGGACTGCAATGACTCATTGCGCAGCCTTTCGTACGGCCGCAAAAACGCTATGGATAGAGATGTATTGAGCGGTCTCTTTGCGCAGCGCTACTTCGGCGCCGTCCACACAATAGACCGTAGGGTCGCCGGCGGGAGCGCGGCGCAACGCCAATACACGGCTTTCCGGGACAAACCCCAGGTGCATAAGCTGACTCTGAATCTCCTCCGGGAGGTCCAGCGAAGCTAGAGTCGCGCAGGATCCAATGGCGAGCTCGCTCAGAGCAGTGGATGTAAGCCGGCGTGGCATGGCGGTAAGAGGTCGTCCTCGCGATCCGGGAGAATATCAAATGCGACCGTTGAGGTCGCATATCCAACTATACGACCCCAGCCACCAGAAAGACAATGGCTTAAACGCCGGACCGGATGCCGATCGGCTACACCACGGTTCGTGGTTCCCTGGGCGCGGGGCCCCCTTTTGTCCCATTAATCGCACCCGGAGCGTAGGCACGGTGTATTGTCGAGGTTCTCACACAGACTCTAAAGAAGCCCTGAGGGCGTCTTTAGTGAGCACAACAGACGCCCCAGAGGCTAAGAACATATATGAGAACCAGGATTTCCAAGCCGTCCCGCAGAGCCTGCCCTTAGCTTGTCGAATGGGGACGGCTGAACTAAGCCCAGGACGTCCTGGGCTAGCCGGGGATAAATCCCCGGCATACCACTGGATGGGGGGAGATGCTTTTCTGCAACAACTAAACGAATAGTCTCCCCCGCGGCCGCGGTGTCCGGTCATGGAGGTGCGCTAAGTTGTCAAAGAACTGCCAAGCTCAAGAGGACACGCACTGGGCGCACCCCTGCTGATTCGCGCAAATGCATCTGCTCTCTCCCTCAGCCCCCTCACCGGGAGAAAAAAGAATGCACTTTGTGCGAGAAAAGCGAGATAAGCCCCCTATTCTCCCTCAGCCCCCATCATCGGGCGAAAAAAGAAAGCACTTTGTGCGAGAAAAGCGAGATAAGCCCGTCTGCTTCAGAGCACTGGTTAAACCGCCTCCGCACTGGTGCTTTCTGTAAGCGGGTTGCGGCGGCACGGAACTGGCGGTTCGGTGCAAAGCCGGGCAGGGCCGTCGCGATGAAACGGCGCTGGAATCGACACCTCTGGAGACACATTACAGTCTCCAGAGGCGCGACGCGTGAACTCGCGGACTGGCGAGAGGTACAGTGATATCGATGCAGAAACCTCCCGGAAAGTGTCGGCTGAATGAGCAACAATCAAGCGCAGGGATTGGGGAAACCGGGGACGTTCACCACGTTCCCGGACTGTTGCGGATACCGTTGCCCGGATAGCGCTGGAAGTTGTAGAAAGCGCACACTTCGTCTCTGAAAATGTAGAAACTCCAGGCCCAGGACGCTAGCCCGAATAATTCGTGAAGATGGAGGGAGCGAAGGCCTATTGTGCTACAAACATGTTGTCTAAGCAGTATTTGAGGCAACAGGAGAGGCCTTCGCGTGATCGACTTTACCACGACAGAGTGTTT
>JBAVQC010000266.1:0-12404 GCA_049693715.1 Acidobacteriaceae bacterium
AGCAGGCCAGGGTTGAGTGCCGCGCCCACGGCGCTCAGATCAGCTTGCGATTGATCCCCAGCCCTTCCGGGCTGGGCTGATGTTTGGACGGCCGGCCCTCCGGGCCTCGCATCGATGGCGACTTGCGGTGTCATTCCTCCCTTAACTTGACACAGGCAAGTCGGCTCGTCGGGATGACAAAGGACAAGTCTGCGTTATTTGTGCTCCGTGATGCGGTCTACTAACAGCCGCACAAAGCGGTCAGCGTCGGATGCCACGCAAACCCGGGCATTCGATTTCAGAGGAACCACGCCTTCAATCTCATAGTGATCGCCGTGCAGAACGTTGTTTTCGTCGGATCCGCGGCGATTGGCGACGGTTTCTCCGCGGGTGAACTCGCCCCTGGTCTCTACGTCCACATGCATGTTCCGGAGCGTGACCAATGAGGGGTCAATCACCGTGCCCACAGCCAGGGGATCATACAGCGCGGCTCCCGGGTAGCCGCTTTTCTCGGAACGGGTGACGTAGAAATCGGCAAGTTTGG
Organism: Acidobacteriaceae bacterium; assembly: GCA_049693715.1. Lineage (GTDB taxonomy): Bacteria > Acidobacteriota > Terriglobia > Terriglobales > Acidobacteriaceae > PALSA-350. Next base: position 524 of record JBAVQC010000266.1, read on the forward strand.
CGGCAAAGTCGCTTTGCGGCGCGTGGTTCGCCTGCAATCGGGTCACATCCTTACGCGTGATCAATGTGTGCTCGCCTACATCGGAGCCGATCATGGTGACGACCCAGCCGGCGTTGAAGACAATTTGTGCAGCCTCAGGGTCGTTGTAGATGTTCGCTTCCGACGCTCCGTCTACATTCCCGCCGGTGATGGAGCCCCCCATGATGACGATGTCCTTGACCAAAGCGACGATCCCGGGATCTTTGGAGACGGCGAGCGCTATATTGGTCAGCGGCCCTACGGGAATGAGCGTGATTTGATGCGGGTACTTATGCACCATCTCGATGATCAAGTCGGGTCCAAAGCGTGGATCCGCTCTGCATTTCGGCGCGGGCAAATCGACTCCGGCAAGACCATTCGGGCCGTGCCAGAATTGGGCCGTGATCAGCTTTTGATTTAACGGGTGCTGGGCTCCGCCTGCCACCAACACATCGCATCGGTCCGCCAGCGACACAAGTTTCAGGGCGTTTTCCAGACCTTGCGCAGCCTCAACGTTACCCGGGACCACGGTGAGCGCCTCGACCTGGAGTTCCGGTGAATGCAAGGCCAGCAGGATAGCCAGAGCGTCGTCCACGCCCGGATCAGTGTCGATGATTACCCGTTGCGGGGCAGCCAGCGCTGAAGCGTTCGCCGCAACGATCGAAACGATAGACAGAGTCAGAATGAACGTGATGCGCAGCCGCTTCACTGAATAGGTTCCTTTCCGCTGGTGCCAGATGGCAGTGTAAACCCAGGCAGTTCCCCCTGGACTTGACGGGGCTATGAGCCTGGGCGAGCCTAAGTGCATGAATGAGCGAGAGACACTGCTGCAACGGATCTATGAAGCGTTCAATCGGCGGGAGATCGATACCGTGTTGGCGGCGATGCATCCTGCGGTCGATTGGCCGAATGGTTGGGAGGGGGGCCGGGTGAAGGGGCGCGATGAGGTACGCTCATACTGGACCCGCCAGTGGGCCGCAGTGGATCCCACGGTTATTCCTGTCGGGTTCAAACACGAGAGTGATGGCAGAATCAGCGTTCGCGTTCAGCAGACGGTCAGAGATTTGTCGGGCAAGATACTGGCCGAGGGTGAGGTCGTCCACGTGTATGCATTTGAAGATGGATTGATCCGAGCGATGGACATCGAGCAACGAGAACCATGATCCAAAAGACGAACCACGCCGAGAAACCACACCCCAGCAGGCTACTTCTAACCCTGGACCTGATGGGTACCTTTGTCTTCGCGCTCGAGGGCGCCTTGGCAGCCGTCGACGGCGATCTCGATCTGCTTGGCCTCATGGTGCTGTCTTTCTGCACTGCCCTGGGCGGCGGAATTATTCGCGATCTGCTGATTGGGGCTATACCTCCGGGGTCGATTCGCGACTGGCGTTTGGGCTCGGTCGCCTTCCTCGGGGGCAGTATCGTCTTCCTGTTCCATCATTTCGTCCGGCAAATTCCGGACCCATTGATCCTTAGCCTGGACGCTGGGGGGTTGGCGTTGTTCGCGGTTTCGGGGGCGGGCAAGGCACTGGCCTATGACATCCACCCGTTTATTGCTGTTCTTATGGGCGGCATTACCGGCGTGGGCGGCGGAACGGTCAGGGATATGCTGCTGGCCCAGGTTCCCACGGTTCTGCGCTCAGACGTATACGCTACGGCGGCCCTGGTGGGCGCGGCGGTGATGGTGGTTATGGTGCGCATGAAGTCTCCAAAAACTCTGGCCGCGGTGTGCGGAGCGATGGTGTGTTTCTCGATACGGATTATCAGTTTGTGGCGGCATTGGAGTTTGCCTCATGTGCACGTGCACTGAGCGGCTACTTTTTGGGCTTCCAGCAATGAGCAAACTCTTTTCGGTTATGGCCGATTCCCATCACGTTGAACGCGCGAGTCTGTTTGGAGTAGATGATTTGCTGGATGCCACCGTGAATGGAATTCGCATTGTTGTAGTGACCAATGCCGGTCCCTGAATATTCGCGGCTCATCCGGATATAGCTGTGCCACTCCGGGTAGCCGGTGGAGTGAAAGGCCGAAGCTTCGAGCAGACCATCCCTGGGCTGCCAGGCGATGTCGACGGTGCCGCCGGTCGGCTCGTGCGTTCCGTCATCGCGGACGCGGTAACTAACGTACTCGCCTGCCAGAGGACCATACTCCCTGGTGAGCGCACGCAGTTCCGCCCACCTACGTATTCGCATGCCAAGCTGCCAATCTGCGATGACGCCCAGAATGGCGCCCAAGAGGAAACCGATGGCAAGATTTAGCCAGTTGATAGTCATTTCGCGATCCTGCGACGGGATGGCAATACGAGCTGCTGGCAGGATGTACGCTCAGTCTCCCCGGATGGTTCCCGACTAGTGTTGAGCGGGCCCGTGGTGGAGAACAATCCGGCCGACCGCCATGGCCATCAACAGCAGACCGGCGAGAAACACCAGCAGCCGGGTCATGACCCGCCAGATGCGGGTCTTCGGGGGCAGAACGCCCCGTTTGGTCTTAAGACTGTATGCCTGGCTCAGTATCCCGGACAACAGCAGGAAGAAACCTACCGCAAGCATGAACCAGGTCATGGTTTTTCCTCCATCAAAAGCTTCGTTTTCGCCTCTGCGCGACCCCTGCAGAATGATCTAAACTGGATTTGTTCGCTTGAGGAGTTGCGCGATGAAGATATTCCGCTGGGGCTGGCTGGCACTCACCCTTGGCCTGCTCGGTTACGCTTTCTACCAGGGCATGTATGTCGCGCCAACTGAGGCTACCATGGGCGACATCCAGCGTATCTTCTACTACCATTTCCCCTCCGCGATCATGACGTTCCTCTTCTTCTTTATCAGTTTTGCGGCTTCGATTGTGTATCTTGCTTCGCGGCGCAACCATCCGCAGCGTGCGCTTGGCGCCGACGCTGCGGCGCTGGCATCGGCGGAGATGGGCATGGTGTTCTGTACCCTGGTGCTGATCCAGGGCCCACTCTGGGCCAGGCCGGTATGGGGTATCTGGTGGACCTGGGATGCGCGCCTGACCTCGACCCTAGTGCTCTGGCTGATCTATGCCAGCTATTTGCTGCTGCGCAAGTTTGCCGAAGGTCCGCAGATGCAGACCCTGGCCGCGGTGCTGGCTATCTTCGGGTATGTCGACGTTCCGATCGTTTACTTCTCCACCCGGTGGTGGCGCACCCAGCATCCCGCTCCGGTGATCGGGGGCGATGCCAACTCCGGACTCGATCCGGGGATGTGGCCGGCGGTGTTTTGGAACCTCGGAGCATGGCTTGCCTGGGGACTTCTGCTCGCAGGCTGGCGGTACAGCATTGAGAGACGCCGGCAGATCGCGGAACAGCGTGCGGCGCTGCACGCTTTAGAAGCAAGCCTTGAAGTAACGCTTTAAGGTTCAGCGCCGGCAATAAAGGGAAGGAAAGCATGGCCCATCGTCATCTGGTTCTCGCTTACGTCATCACCATCGTGGTGCAACTTGGGTACGCCGGCTGGATCGGCATGAAGTACCGGTCCATGCGCAAGCTGGAGCGCGAATTTCCTCCTTACCCTTCGCTCACAAAATAGGCCCTGCCAGGGCCAAACGTCAGCCCAGCCCGGACGGCCTGGGAGACGGATATTCAAAGATGAACGGAGGGCCGGAGGCACGGCGCTCCATTCATCTGCCAGTGCCGCGCCTCCGGCGCTCCAAGGACGTTGGGAAATCGATGTCCCAGCCCTTCCGGGCTGGGCTGACGTTTGGCCCCGGCCCTACGGGCCTGTTTCAGTTCTGCGATTCGTTTTCGCGTTCTCACACACGCCTTTTCGCCGCTGAGGTACGCTTTTTGCGCTCGGTCTTTGATTTTCGGCAGCCTGCTTAGCCCGTAGCTACCCTTCAAGGCTGGCGTGAGGCTGGCGGAGCTTCTCTTACTTCTTCACCCATCAGTTCGCCCGGGTGAGCCCCTCCGAGGAGCTCTTCTTCCGGCTCGATGTGGACCAGGACCTCGGCGATTTTGTCCACGCGTTCGCGAACCTGATCGGCGACGGCGTGGGCGATCAGATGCCCCTGGCGCACGGTCAGGTCGCCCCGGACCACCACATGAAGATCTACGTAGTAACGGAAGCCTACCTTGCGCACAAAACATTTTTCTACTCCGAAGACGTCCGGCACCGTTGCCGCCACGCGCCGCACCTGCTCTTCAATTTCCGGCGCCGGCGCGGTGTCCAGCAGCTCAGCGAACGGCCTGCGTAGTTGTTGCCAACCACCGAGCAGGATGATCGGGGAGGCGCATAGGGCGGCCCAGTCATCCGCGGTAGGGTCTCCCGTCCACAACGCCGCTGAGATCCCGACAAAGGCAAAGCCGGAGACGATGGCATCGCTGAGATGATGCCAGGCATCCCCTCTGAGCGCGGAGCTCTCAATCTTCCGGCTGACTCCGGAGACGTATCGGGATAACAAAGCTTTGATGGGAACGACACATACCAGGACCCAGAGGGTATAGGGGTAGGGTAGCTTGTGGGGAGTGCGAATCAGCTCAATGCTTTCGGCGGCAATGCCGATAGCGGCTGCGATCATCGCTACCCCCACGACCGCGGCAGCGATTGGATCTGCTTTTCCATGCCCGTAGGGATGATCCTTATCGGGCGGCTTGATGGCCAGCCGCAGGCCCCAGTAGACAACCGTGGAACTAATGACATCCAGAAAGGATTCGATGCCGTCCGCCAACAGCGCAAAGGAGTGGCCTACCAGCCCGGCCACACATTTGACCATGGCCAGCGCCAGGTTGATGACAATGCCGAGCAGGGACGAGCGGAGGCCGCCTTCCACCATCTGCTCGGTTGTCGGAGAAGCCGTCATGGCTTCATTGTCTCTTGTTTGAGGGAGCGTCGACGCGTGGTAACGGTCCCGAAGGTTTTCTCTTTTTGGAATCCGTCTTGCCCCATCTGGACGATCCTTACTAAACTTAGCTGAGAAAAAGCAATTTCACGATTGCGTTGATCGGGTTTAGCCTGAACTGAGGCTAGCTGGCGGAAAACTCGCCCGAGCCGGTCTACCGGCTCCGCTGATCGTGGAAGGGCTTGAGGCCCTGGAGGCGTTCGTTGTTGCGCTTTTTGAAGCTCGCACTCATTTTCGAACTATCGACCATACTGGGGCTCTCGGTATTGACGGGTCAGTTCTTTTACCGAGCCTACAACAGCTCGAGCCACGAACATCTGCCGGTTAGCTTTCTGGCTGCGCTGGTGATGCTGGTTTTGGGTACACAGCAAACGGCGATGTCGTTTCGCCGGGAGAAAATCCGGTTGGCGTTTGGCCGGCCCACGGTCAAAGAAAAGTTTCGCCTGAAAGTGGCCTATAGCACGCTGACGCTGCTTCTGTTCATCGCGGCCAGTGTTTTGCTGGTCATTCTGCAGAGCCATCTGCGCTAGCAAGAGCAGCTATCGACCCGCGCCGACCGCTCTTTTCTGGCGGGGAGCAACGGACTGCGGCTTTTTGGGCTGCACCACCTCGGCCGGCGGTTCCGCCCTGCGTGGCTGCGCGCCTTGTGAAGACTGCTGGTCCATCCATTCATCCAGTCGAGAGCGTTTAAAACGCCAGCGATTGCCTAGCTTGAACGCGGGGACGAAACCTTCCGAGGCATATTTGTAGAGCGTGTCAGGGCTGATGCCGAGATAGTCCGAAGCCATGCGGATGTCCATGACTTCGCGAACTTCATCTCTCGCCGGTGTGGTTCTCATCGAAGTGCTCTCCTCTGGGAACTGCGGGACCGGGCGAGAGTAACAAACCCGCCGTTGTGCTTATACCGCGTTTTCCCCCGGTAACACAAGAAATTATCGCGTATCGTGTGCGTCTCTCCGGTTTTATAGCGATCTCACAGTTCCATACCCGAATAGATTTGCGAGCTGTGGTTTTCTTTTGGGGAAAACCGACAACAAGGCCGTTCTTTTCGGTTTCTACCGGCTGCGATACCGCTCTTGGGGTTTTGTTGAGTTCCGGTAGGAGCGTATCAGAATTCGCACCCACGCGAAGCATTACCTGCGACGAAAACTCGGTTACCAAGGACATCGTATCCGACCTGATGCCCATAACAGGATGGCTCATCCTTAACTTTTGATACTTGCATTATCCACCTGATTCTGTGAGGGTAACCGTGTTTGCGATTGGGGGAATAACGATTGTATTTTGCTAAAATTCCGGTTGCAGTCCAGCAGCGAGGGCAATCAAGTCGTCACCTATGGTGCGGGTTTTTGCGATGGCATCTTCGAGCGGGATGTGGGTAATCTCTGTGCCCCGAAGCACAACGAGACGGCCGAACTTCCCCTCGTGCACCAAATCGATTGCAGCCGACCCATAACGCGTGGCGAGCATACGGTCGTAGGCTGTTGGTGTGCCGCCACGCTGAGTGTGGCCAAGATTGACCCAGCGGGTTTCATAGCCGGTTTTTTCCTCGATCAATTCCGCGATGGATTCGGCAATGCCACTGAGTCGAGCGTGACCAAAGGCGTCCAACTTCGCACCCTTCGTCGCCTGTTGGCCGCTGCCGGGTAATTTGGCGCCCTCGGCCACGACGACGATGGAGAAGAGCTTGCCCCGATCGTGACGCTCTTTGAGGATCTTCACTGCCTGATCGATGTCGATTGGCTTTTCGGGAACGAAAATGACGTCGGCGCCTCCGGCGATGCCGGAAGTGATTGCTATCCAGCCTGCATCGCGACCCATGACCTCGCAGACGATGACTCGATTGTGGGCTTCGGCGGTGGAGTGTAAACGGTCGACGGCTTCGGTAGCGATGGAGACGGCGGTATCGAAGCCGAAGCAGGCGTCGGTTCCGCTGAGGTCGTTGTCGATGGTCTTGGGGACGCCGACCACCTTGATGCCCTTCTGCACCAGGGCATTGGCCACGCCCTGGGTGTCATCTCCGCCGATGGTGATGAGGGCATCGAGTTGATTGGCCTTGATGGTGGCCAGGCATTTGTCGATGCCGCCTTCCATCTTGCGCGGGTTGGTGCGCGAGGTGCGAAGGATGGTCCCGCCCAGATGCAGGATGCCGGAGACGGTGTCGATGGTGAGAGGCCTGGTTTTGTTTTCCACGACGCCGCGCCAGCCTTCAATGAAGCCAACGAACTCATCGTTGTGGTGGAAAATGCCCTTGCGTACGGCGGCGCGGATGACCGCGTTGAGTCCGGGGCAGTCACCGCCGCCGGTTAGTATGCCAACTCGCATTGTTTCTCTCCTAAAAGCTACAGGACTACGGTTTGCGCTTCATGTTGTGTAGAGAATTGAATCGTACCTTGTGCATCATAAATCCGGTTGTCGTGAGAGGGAAATGGGCTTGAATCAGGAGGGATCTGCGAGGGGTCCGCGGACCTTGATGGAAGAATGATTAGACGACTCCGTCCACCGTTGGCGCGGTGGCTTCGTCGTGGTAGAGGGCGGCAATTTTGTCGGCGTAGCGCGCGACCACCACCCGGCGCCTCAGCTTCATGGTGGGGGTGAACTCACCGGACTCCATGGACCATTCATCGGGAACCAGGTAGAAGCGCTTGATGGTCTCGAACCTTGCCAGACCCTCGTTGACTTGGTGGACCAGGGACTGATACTCCGCATTCACGGCCGGCTTGCTAAGCAGGTCGGCGCGGGAAGAGAAGGCGATTCCCTGCTGCCGCGCCAGGTCTTCAAGGGCGAGAAAGTTGGGTGCGATCAGAGCGCTGAGAAACTTGTGCCGGTCGCCCACAACTACGGCGTTGCTGATGAGCAGGTTGTTGTTGAGCTTGCTCTCAATGGGCTGGGGCGCGATCATCTTTCCGCCCGAGGTTTTGAGCAGCTCCTTCTTGCGGTCGGTGATGTACAGAAAACCGTCGTCGTCGACGCGCCCGATGTCACCGGTGTGGAACCAGCCTTCGGGCTCGATGGCTTCCCGGGTGGCCTCCGGTTTGTGCCAATAACCGGCAAAAACGAAGGGGCCTCTGACCAGCAGTTCTCCATCGGGAGCAAATTTGTACTCCACCGACTCGATCGGCTTGCCTACGGAGCCGATACGGTGATTTTGTGCGTTGTTCAAGGCGAGTACGGGCGACGTTTCGGTGAGGCCGTAGCCCTCGAAGATGCGAATGCCGAGGTCGGCAAACCAGCCCGCCGTGTCGATACCTAAGGGGGCTCCGCCGGAGATAAAGTCGCGTACCTGGCCGCCAAAGGCCTGCTGCATGACTTTCTTGAAAACCAGACGATTGGCCAGCCGCCAGCCAAGTGAAGAGGGGGCCGCTCCGCGGAGTATTTCTTCCCGATGGCGGCGGCCGTTTGCCAGAGCCCAGGCAAGTAGTTTTTTGACCATGGGTTTGCTGGCCGAACGCCGCTCGACCACTTCGCGAATCTTCTCGTAAACCCGGGGCACAGCTACGAATACGGTCGGCTTGACGGAGCTGATGGCGGCGGGTATCCGCTCGAAGCTGCCACAGTAAGCAAGGGTCGCGCCGTAACAGAACAGCGCGTAGTCGAGATGGCGAGCGGTGATATGGGAGAGGGGCAAAAAGGAGATGCAGGTGGAGCCAGGGTTCCAGTCGAAGTGCCGGGTGGAGTGATTGAGATTGGAGGCGATGTTGCCGTGGGTGAGCATGACTCCCTTAGGCTCACCGGTGGTGCCGGAGGTGTAGATGAGAGTGGCTAAATCCTCGGGCTTGACGGGGGAATTGCTCAGCCACTGTTGCATATCGATGGCGGGAGAGGGGGCGCCGTGGAGCAGTGATGAAAGGGTCGCGGCCGGAGCCGGAAGGTTGGCGATCTCATCCATCACCAGGATGTGCTCGAGCCTGGTCTGGCTGAGGATGGAAGCGATTTTGCGGTATTGGGCTTCGGTCGAAACCACGGCGACACGGGCTGCGGAATCATTGAGCAGGACGGCGGTCTGCTCCGCGGTCAGAGTGGGATAAATCGGGACATCGGCGGCGCCGAGCACCAGGGTGGCGAAGTCGACGACTGGCCACTCCCAACGATTCTCCGCGAGTATGGCGACGCGGTCGCCTTTGAGAATGCCCCAGGCGCGGAAGGTGTTCGCCAGGGTGTAGACGCGGGCGATGAGCTCGTCGCTGGAGATGGGGAGCCAGTTGCCGGAGGCGTCCTGCCAGAGTACAGCACGCTGACGCTTGCTGGCCGCTATGAGGGCGACTACGTCGATCAAGGTATCGAGTTTGAACATGAATGGGAATTGTAACTTGTGGTGTCTGGATGGGGAATGAAGGGGTTGGTTGCACCTGCGGTGAAGGTTCTGGTTGGGCTTCCCCCGGGTCCCACCCTGTGCTTAGCCGCGAAAAGGCAAAAAAACCTAGGCTTGCGGCAGCGGGGTTAAGCGTACGAAGCGCGAGGACAGGTTGGCCCAGTCGGAGAGCATCCAATGGGCTCTTGTACTGGCGGTTTTTTCAGCGTGAAGCTCAATGAGCTGGTGTAGTTCTTCGACCGCCGTCTGGTCGAGCTCAGGCATGGGCTCCGGCGCCAAAAAGCCGGTGTGGTAACGGGTTTGGGAGAGGAAAGTTCCGTCTTCGTCGAATACCCAGGCAAGACCGCCCGTCATGCCCGCGCCAAAGTTCTGGCCGGTCGAGCCGAGCACTGCCACCAGTCCGCCGGTCATGTACTCGCAGCCGTGGTCGCCGATGCCTTCTACCACCGCTAAGGCCCCGGAGTTGCGCACAGCGAAACGTTCGCCTGCGCGCCCCGCCGCAAACAGCGAGCCACTGGTCGCCCCATAGAGGGCGACGTTGCCGAGAATAACGTGTAGTTCGCTTTCTCGCGCCGCACGGCCCTGGCCGCGGAGAATCAGTTCTCCTCCGCAAAGTCCCTTGCCGACGAAATCATTCGCCATGCCCTCGAGATCGAGCTGCATGCCGCGGATGGCGAAGGCTCCGAACGATTGACCGGCAACTCCCTTCAACTTGAAGTTCAGCGGAGTGTCCTTGTGGTGCAGCCCATGCCAGACCAGTTCACCCGCCAGACGTGCACCAAGGGTACGGTGCTTGTTGGCAATGGTCTCTTCGACGGCGAAGGGTTGACCGGCCGCACGAGCGGCAAGGGCCGGCTGCACCCAGGCATTGTCGATGTTGGCGTGATCGCTGGGACGGCGGTTGCGCTGGCCCTGCCAGCGTACATGCCCGTCGCGAGCCGGGGCCAACAACGCGCTGAGGTCGAGTGCGCCGGCGGTGCTCACTTGCTCCAGCAAATCCGTGCGCCCGATGGCAGCCTCCAGCGAGGGCAGGCCGAGCGAGGCCAGCAAGGTCTGTATGTCGCGCGTGAGCTCCTCGAAGAAGCGGATCACGTTCGCCGGTTTGCCGCGGAATTTCGCCCGCAGGTCGGGTCTCTGGGTCGCAATCCCAGTGGGACAGGTGTTGAGGTGACATTGTCGCGCCATGTCACAGCCCAGGGCGACCAGGACAGCAGTGCCAAAGGCAAATTCGTCGGCGCCCAGCAAGGCGGCGATCAACACATCGCGACCGGTGCGCAGGCCACCATCGCAACGCAGCCGCACGCGGCCGCGCAAGCCGTTCTGCATCAGCACTTGTTGCGCTTCCGCCAAGCCGATCTCCCACGGGTTGCCGGCATACTTGATGCTGGAGAGAGGGGAGGCTCCCGTGCCTCCTGAATGACCCGCGATGACGATGTAGTCCGCGTAGGCCTTGGCAACGCCGGCGGCAACGGTGCCCACGCCGCATTCGGAAACCAGCTTGACGCCAATGGCAGCGCGAGGATTCACCCGCTTGAGGTCGAAGATCAGCTGCGCCAGATCTTCGATGGAGTAAATGTCGTGGTGCGGCGGTGGACTGATGAGTGCGACGCCGGGTTGCGCGTGGCGCAGACGGGCAATCAGCTCAGTAACTTTGTGGCTGGGAAGTTGGCCGCCTTCGCCGGGCTTGGAGCCCTGGGCGATCTTGATTTCGATTTCCTCGGCATGGGTGAGGTATTCGGTGGTAACTCCGAAACGGGCGGAGGCCACCTGCTTCACCTTGTTATTGAGGATGGCGGGAGCTCCGGGAAAGTCCGGATAAGCCGCAGGGTCTTCCCCGCCCTCCCCGGTATTCGATCGCCCGCCGAGCCGGTTCATGGCTTCGGTGATGGTCTGGTGGGCTTCCGGGCTCAACGATCCGAGCGACATGGCGGAAGCAATGAAGCGGCTCACGATGGTGGGAGCGGTTTCCACCTGGTCGAGCGCCAAGGGAGCTGCAGCGGGCCGGATCTCCAAAAGGTCGCGCAAGACGCTGGGTTTGCTCTCGACGGCCAGGGCGCCGAAGGCATTCCAGGCCTGAATGGTAGTCAGGCCGGCTGCCGCCGCACCGCGGGCGGTCCCGGTGACGATCTGCAGAGCCTTCACGGTTTGCGGCTGCCAGAGGTGCGGCTCAGCGCGTTCGTCTTTGCGGAAGCGGACCCAGCCATAGTCAGGGAGGGTTTTGGCTACCGGCTGCTGGGCGGTGGCTGTGGGCGGCTGCGACTCCTGGTGAGTGGCGTTGACCAGGGCTGGCTGGCTGGGGTCTTCGTCCTGAGCGGCAGACCAGAGGTCGCGCAAGGCGCTCTCGAGTTCGGCAAAGCCGATACCAGAGATCGGTGAGGGCGTCCCGAAGAAACAGAACTCCACCACCTCCTGATCGAGGCCGAGGATGTCGAAGAGATGGGCGCTGCGGTAGCTATCGAGCACCGAGATACCCATCTTGGACATGATCTTGGCCAAGCCGAGGTCGAAGGCGTGAAGCATGTTAGCCTGGCCCTTTTCCGGATCGAGATTGCGTGCGGTTTCGAGCGCGAGCCAGGGGCAAACGGCGCCCGCTCCGTATCCGAAGAGGACAGCAGCGTGGTGCAGATCGCGACAGTCGCCTGCCTCGACCGCCAATCCGGCGCAGGTGCGCACCCCGGCGTTCACCAGCGCGTGATGCAC
>JBAVQC010000267.1:0-1675 GCA_049693715.1 Acidobacteriaceae bacterium
TGACTGGCGGGTATGGGCATGCGGCGCTGCACACGTTCTATCAGCAGGACTTCATCACACCGATGCCGGCGGATGTGGCCATTCAGCTGGTCTCCCGCACCCTCGGTCAGGATCAATTAGTTGACGAAATCATCTTTTCCTTCACTCATACCGAAGAGATGCCGTGGATGCTTCCGGGCGTGGCGGCGACACATCGGCGCGTAGAGGTTCCGCTAGTGGTTGTCGTCGGCTTCCGGGACGGAAAGCTGGCGCATGAGCGTATCTACTGGGATCAGGCCTCGGTGCTCAAACAGATCGGCCTGCTCACGGATCCATCGCTTCCGGTATTCGGAATCGAGACGGCACAGAAGCTCCTGGATCCCGCCATGCCCAGACCCTAACCAAGCCTGGAACCCGGTCTTCGCTCTGGTTTGTATACTCTTGCCATGCATCCGCTCTGCAATCAGAGTTATGGTGCCGTGGCGTACCCGGCCCGGTCTCGTCGCCTTAGCCCAGCACCAGGAGTGTTATGTTCGATCAACAGCTAACTGCCCCCAGCGCCATCGCCTTTCCATCGGATTGGGTGCGATCGCAGTTTCCCGCGCTCCATCAGGAGCCCGGTTTCATCCTCTTCGATAACGCTGCCGGCGCGCAGATTCCGCAGACGGTATTCGACGCCATCAACCGGCACCTGCTGCACTCGAACGTGCAGCGCGGCGGACGCTATGGCAAGAGCATGGAGGTGGACGCAACCATCGCCAAGGCCCGGGAGAGCGTCGCAGCACTCATCAACGCACAGCATCCCGAAGAAGTCGCGTTCGGCATGAACGCCACTTCCTTCCTGCGCCTGCTCAGCCTTGCTATCGGTCGCACCTTGACCACGCGCAACCAGATCATCGTCACCGATCTCGACCACGAAGCGAACATCGCCACCTGGCTGCAGCTGGAGCGCGAAGGAGCAAAGATCGTCTGGTGGAAGATGCGCGCCGATTCCAGGCTGCACGTCGAGGATCTGGCGCCGCTGCTGAATGCAAAGACGCGCATCGTCGCCTGCACCGTGGCCTCGAACGCGCTGGGTTCGCTGGTGGATGTCGCCGCTGTCGCCAGGCTGGCGCACGCCGCTGGAGCAGACGTGGTTCTCGATTGCGTTCACTACGCTCCCCATGCTGTGATCGATGTGCAGGCACTCGATTGCGACTATCTCGTCTGCTCCGGCTATAAGATCTTCGGACCGCACATGGGCTTCATGTGGGGGCGCCTGGAGCTGCTGTATGAGCTGCCCACGTTTCGCGAGGATTTCATTCCGGATGCTCCTCCCTCCAAGATTGAAGCGGGCACCTTCATCTACGAGAACGTCGCTGGTATGGCGGCTGCTGTGGCCTATCTCGAAGCGCTCGGCACACGGCTGGCCGATGAAGAGGAGGGCACCACGCCCGCATCGCGGCGAGACTCTATCGTGCACGCCATGACAGCGATCCGCTGCTACGAAGCGACGCTCTCCGCGGAGATGCTTCGTGTACTCAGGGCCGCCGGCGCCACCGTCTACGGAATCGACGACCCCACCCGCCTCAACGAACGCGTGCCCACTCTCTGCTTCAATCTGCCGAACATTGCGCCTGCACATGTCACGCAAGTTATGGCCGACCGCGGCATCGGCATGCGCGACGGCCACATGTACACGCCGCGTTTGATGCAA
>JBAVQC010000268.1:0-1729 GCA_049693715.1 Acidobacteriaceae bacterium
GAATCACCGGCGACGAAAAAAAAGTCCCGGCGCCAACACTTAACTCCAGCCCCCTGGATCTAATCCATTAAAGAAGATTTCGGCAACCGGCGGACCCTAGTGTCACCACTGGCTTGTCGGGGTAGTCTCTCACCGGAGCCAACTATGCCCAAAAAAGAAGTAAGCGACCTCATCGCCGATCAGGAAATGGCCTATGCCCGCCTGCTCCCCGAAGCCGTCGGCCTCAACCCCGGCACCGCCGCCTACACCAAAGTCAAGCCCCGTGTCCGCGCCTGCATGCTCGGGTGCCGTGCCGCCATGCAGCAACAGGAAGCGGACCTGCCCCGGCCTGCCGTGGAAAAACTACGCCGGAAGGAAGAGCTTCGCGAACAGATATTGGATCGCCTCTGGGAACTCGCCAAACTGAGCCCCGAAACGACCCGCAACAGCATCACCGGCCAAGTCAAGGCAATCCAGATGATCGCTGCCATCGAAGGCCTTATCCCTGACCGTCGCGCCGCCTCCTCCGGGAAGAAATCCGCCCCTCCCCTACCCCCAGCGGACATCTATCAGGCCGCCTGGCTTTGTGAGCGGCAGGGGAAAACCACCGACCCCCAGCCATCCCCGCACCTTGCGCAGGAAGAAGTCGAACCTCACTCCGTCCAACCGGAGCCGGAACCCACTCCCGCCGCGGCGGCGGACACTCCACCGTCTCCCGCTATGCCCATTGGCCCTGCCTATGACCGCAGCCAGTCCGTTTTCGCTGACCTCTTTCACCCGTCAGACGCCGATACCAAGCTTCCCCTCTGGAAGCAAAGGCTCCCTGCCTGGAGGCGCCGCTGAGCAAATAACGCGCAAAAGTGCCAAAAAAGATCGAATTTTATCGAATTTTATAAAAATCGGCCTATGCCGCTGTCCGTGCCGGCATCGTCGACGGCCGTCCCCGGTTTATGACCGGTGAACGGTAGTCGTCTGACGTGCTTGACAATCTTGCTCAGCCGGAGTTTGCCATGTTCATGGACATGATTCATGGAATCGAGTCCCCGTTCGACAAGCCCCAGGGTAGGCTCTGTAGGACTCATTTAGGCTTGTGGTGAGCAACAGGTGGAGTGGGATGAACAGACGGAGCTTCAGCAAGCTGCTGGCGGGAACCGTGACCGCCGCGGGAGTTCATGCGATGAGCGAGGCGAAGCACAAGCCGGCCGCGCCGGAAGCACCTGTATCGGCGATCCCGCCCACTGGCGGCAGTGATGCCTGGGAATTGGTGATCCTCGATGGCGCACCGGCACATTGCACAGAGACGGGAGGCACGGGAGCCGCCGATATCGACGGCGACGGCAAAACGGAGCTGATGATCGCCGGCAACGGAGCGCTCCTCTGGTATCGCCCCTCAACCTCCGAGCGAGGTGTCGTGGCCCGCGGTTACTTCAATGTGGGCATGGCGCTCCAGGATATCGACCACGATGGACACAAGGAAATCGTGATCGGCAAGAAGTTGGAGGGAAGCTGGGGTCTCTGCTGGTATAAGTTCGGCGCCACTCTCCACGACCCGTGGAAGGAATACATCCTGGACCCTGCGTGCACGGGTGATCCGCATGACGTGGTGTTCGGTGACCTGGATGGCGACGGCGAGCAGGAGATGGTAGCCAACGCCATGTATGTGGAACATCCGGGGCTCTTTGCGTACAAGATTCCTCGCGACCCGACGCAGCCCTGGAACAAGCAGGCCGTGCAGTTAGGCCTGGCCGCG
>JBAVQC010000269.1:0-41202 GCA_049693715.1 Acidobacteriaceae bacterium
TTGGACAGGGATCGGGTGTGACACCGGGCAGCGGTGAAGCCGTCCGTCGCTCGCGTTTAGGCCGCAGACTACCGGCAACTGCCGGACAGGGAACGGACGCGCGAGAATCTGATCTCTGCCGAAATCGCTTCTTTATGGATTAGATTCAGCGGGCTGGAGTTTAGTGTTAACGTGGGTTTTTTTTGCCGAACCGCCGGTTATCGTTTTCGGAGGTTACTTTTGGCCGGAGACAGTCCGTTCGACAACAACGTCGCTGGAAATGGAATGGACGGCCCGCCACCCGGGCTTTAGAGGCTGCGGAAAAAGGTCGAATAGAGAGCGAAGACCGTGGGCGCCAGTTGTTTCAGTGTAGCGCTAGAGGCTTGTGGGATCGTTCAGATAACCGCGGATGTCCGCAGTGCACTGACGGAAAAAAATATTTCCAGGAAGGTCCGCGGAACCGCAGGTCCCTCGGCTTCGCTCCCAATGACAAAGATGCGAGCTGGCCAAGGTTGAGTGCCGCGCCTACGGCGCTCAGATCAGCTTGCGATTGGTGTCCCAGCCCTTCCGGGCTGGGCTGACGTTTGGACGGCCGGCCCTCCGGGCCTCGCATTGATGGCGACTTGCGCTCTCATTCCTCTCTTAACTTGCCGCAGGCAAGTCGATCCGGGTCGGGATGACAAGGGAAAGGGTGACGTTTCCAGTAAAGATCGGTTACGCGGATCACCGGCCTCAAGAGCGAGACGGAGCACCCTTCGATTCTTAACGAGAAAGTGACGGGCCGCACGGGGCTTACTTGCCAGAGGCCGTGGCGCGGGCCCTTTCGACGGCTCGGACTACCGCTTTGGCCTTGTTTACCGACTCCTCATACTCTTCTTCGGGCACGGAATCGGCGACTATGCCGCCTCCGGCCTGGATGTAGCCTTGCTCCCCTTTGAGGAGCATGCTGCGGATGGCGATGCAGGAGTCGAAGTTGCCGGAGAAGTCGGCGTAGAAAACACTGCCGCCGTAAATGCCGCGGCGGGTTGGCTCCAGCTCTTCGATGATTTCCATTGCTCGTATTTTGGGGGCTCCGCTTAGGGTGCCGGCCGGGAAGCAGGCGCAGAACGCATCCACCGCTGAGAGTCCTTCCTTAAGTTGACCTTCGAGGGAGCTGACCAGGTGCATCACGTGAGAGTAGCGTTCCACGTGCATCAGACTCTTTACCTTCACGGTCCCGAACTCGCAGACCCTGCCGATGTCGTTGCGGCCCAGGTCTACCAACATCACGTGCTCAGCCCGCTCCTTCTCGTTGCTCAGCAACTCCTGCTCGATGCGGAGGTCTTCTCGCTCGTCGGCAGCGCGCGGACGGGTCCCCGCGATAGGGCGGTACTCGACATGGCGCTGTTGCACGCGCACCAGCAGTTCGGGAGAAGAGCCCACCAGACAGGTGGAGGTCTTATCCAGATCGAAGCGCAGGAAATACAGATAGGGTGACGGATTGACGATGCGCAGAGCGCGGTAGACGGAGAAAGGGTCGACTCCCGGCTTGACTTCAAAGCGCTGGGAAAGCACGGCCTGGAAGATGTCGCCGGCGGCAATATACTCCTTGATTTTGGCGACGGAGGCGAGGAAATCTTTCTTCAGGGTGTGGCTGGTGACGGAGAGTTTCCCCCGCGGGCGCGCGTGCATGGGTTTAGGAATCGGCCGGGCCAAGCGCTTCTCCAACCGGCTCAAGCGCTTCTTCGCATCCGCGTAGGCGGCGGCAGGTTTCTGGCGTCCCAAATCGGCGGTCACCATGAGCTGGATCTGCTTACGCACATGGTCGAAGGCCAGCACCTCGTCGTAGAACATGAGGCAGGCGTCCGGGATGCCCAAGTCATCCTCGGCGAGCTGGGGAAGACGTTCCAGTTGCCTAACCACATCGTAAGCGAAGAAGCCAACCGCACCACTGGTAAAAGGCGGCAGACCCGCGATCCGCGCGGGCGTTTGCCCGGCCAATAGCTCCTTTAACAGCGCAAACACGTCCCCCTGCAGGGATCGGGTCTTTCCTCGCTCGTGGATGGTGATGGAGCTGCCGCGGGACAGGATAGTGCGATACGGCCGGATGCCGATAAAGGTATAGCGGCCGACTTTCTCGCCGCCTTCTACCGATTCCAGCAGAAATGACTGCGGTTCGTCCTGAGCCAGGCGCAAGAAGGCGGATACCGGGGTTTCGAGGTCTGCTGTAAGCGTGCGGTAAACCGGAATCAGGCTGTGCTTCGCCGCCAGTTGGAGGAATTCGTTGCGCGCGGGGGCAATGGTAGGGTCGACCGGCATCCTGCTCATACTAAATGGCCATGGCGGCTATCGAATAAACAGGAGAGGATTCGTCGGGTGAAGCGTCTAAGAGTCAGAGGCGCTTGCCCTGGGTTCCTGGGTACGCATATACTCGATAGGTTTGGGGTTAGTACGAATAACAGGTCCCGGCCAAGTGGGCGCAAGCGCGCGTAGGGCTCGCCGGGAGCGGAAACAAGCCAGTAGCTTTCAGCTTGATTTCGCCCCGTTTCAGTGCCTGCGCCGTCCCGCCCGGGCGCGAACGGCTCAACTTGCAGCGGGATCTGAGTGGACTGCGGTTGCAGTTCGAACGTGGAGAATTGGTTATGCAAACGGTATCCCTCGAGCAGGAGATTAATCCCTGGGAAGCCCAGGCTGCTCGCTTTGACTTTGCTGCACAAAAACTGAACTTGGATCAAGGGCTGTGGAAGGTATTGCGCTACCCTGCACGCGAAGTGATCGTGCACATCCCGGTGATGATGGACAACGGAAGTATCGAGGTTTTCACCGGATTCCGAGTCCAGCATTCGATTGCCCGAGGTCCGGGCAAGGGCGGCATCCGCTATTCCCCCGACGTAACACTCGATGAGGTTCGGGCGCTGGCCAGTTGGATGACCTGGAAGTGCGCTGTGGTGAACATCCCATTTGGCGGGGCTAAGGGCGGAGTGATCTGCGACCCCAAGAAGATGTCCATCGGCGAGCTGGAGCGGATGACCCGCCGCTACACCTCAGAGCTGATTGAATTTATCGGGCCAGAAAAGGACGTCCCAGCTCCTGACATCAATACCAACGAGCAGACCATGGCGTGGATTATGGACACCTATTCCATGCATATGCGGCAGACGGTGACTGCTGTGGTTACGGGAAAGCCGCTCAATATCGGCGGCTCTCGGGGGCGGCGGGAGGCGACCGGCCGCGGCATCGCCGTGGTCTGTGATGAGGCGCTGCGCTATCTGAACATGCAACGCGACGGATGCCGGGTGATCATTCAGGGGTTCGGCAATGTGGGCTCAAACGCGGCCAAGCTGATGATGGAAAGAGGCTACAAGATTATCGGTATCGCCGAATATGACGGCGGACTGTACAACAGCAACGGAATCGATATCCACTCACTGCTCGAATACCGGCAGCGGAATGGCACGGTGATGGGCTTCAAGGGGGCCGAAGCGGTGAATTCCTCCGACCTGCTGGTTTCCGATTGCGAGATCCTCATCCCCGCAGCGACGGAGAATGTGATTACCAGCCGGAATGCGGACCGCATCAAGGCTCGTATTGTCTGCGAAGGCGCCAACGGGCCTACCACTGCTGTTGCCGACGAGATCCTGGCGGATAAGAAGGTTTTCATCATTCCGGACATTCTGGCCAATGCGGGTGGAGTTACAGCCTCTTACTTCGAGTGGGTGCAGGATCGCCAGGGCTATTTCTGGAAGGAAGCGGTGGTAAACGAGCAGTTGGAGAGCATCCTGGCGGAAAGTTTCGGGGATGTGGTCCGGTATGCGGAAGCGCACGCGGTCAACAATCGTATTGCGGCTTACATGCTGGCCATTGACCGGGTTGCGTTCACCATCAAGCAGCGCGGCATTTACGCCTGACCCACGGGAGCAGGGACTTAGGTAACGCTCCCAGCCCAGGATGCACCGGGCGTCCGGCTGTCTGCCGGCGCCTGGTGCATAATTGAAGAGGGGAGCACGCGTGTCCCTCAACAGCCGAGTGGATCGTGAACCTGCCAAACTCCATCACGATGAGCCGCATCTGTTGCATTCCCTTGCTCATCTGGCTACTCTCTGGTTTCTTTCCCTTTCACAGCATTCATGGGGAGCAGGAAATTGCCGCGTCGCTGGTTTTCATCCTGGCCTCGATCACCGATGGCGTAGACGGTTACCTGGCGCGGAAGCGCGGTCAAATCACCACCATGGGCATGCTGCTCGACCCATTGGCCGACAAGCTGATGATCACGGCAGCCTACGTTTGCCTGGTGCAGTTCAATCCTCACCTGATGAAGGCCTGGGTGGTGGTGCTGGTGATTGGCCGTGAGTTTCTGGTCAGTGGACTGCGATCAATCGCCAGTTCAGAAGGATTCACCATCGAGGCCAGCGACCTGGCCAAGCTCAAGACAGTGATTCAGATTGTTTCGGTGGTCGCGGTTATCCTGGCCCATGCCTGGTATGAGTGGCATTTTGGCTGGTTTATCCTGCCCGTGGAGTGGATCGCGATCGCCGCTATTTATTTCATGGTTGTGGTGTCGATTATTTCTGCTGTGGATTATTTTGTCGCGTTTTGGCGCAAGATTGACCACGCTTCCGCAGACAGGCGTTCGCACGCCAGCTTTGTGTTGAGCCGCAGGAAAGAGATGTCGGCGGCGAATAAAGTCAGCTGAACCGCGATCCTGCGGAAACGCACCCTCGGTGGCTAAAAGAGCATGTGTGAGAACCGAATAAACCTATCCACGAAAGGTCCGTGGAACTGCAGATCCCTCGGCTCCCCCGGATTTCCTGTCGAGAATTGCGGCTTCGGTCAACTGCATGTGGTTCTCTTTACGGAGAACCACATACGCGGTCGCCGGTGAGAGCGGTGAAGTAGGAAATCCGGGTACGCTCGGGATGACAGAAAGGGGAGGGTTGTTGTGAAGGAGAGGGCGGTTGCCAAAGGACAGGGTGGTTGTCAGCTGTCAAAGGACAGGGTGACTGTTAAGGCGGAGTTTCGCAGCCCCCGAAAACTCTGATTTAGACCGCAAAAACCAAAGCCCCGGCGACGGTCGGGGCTTTGGTCTGGATTCAGGGTTGCAATCGTCTTATGCAGGTACCGCATGTACATGCACCGGACGGGTCAACCGCTGCACGAAATGATAGGGCGGCCAGGGTCCGGAGAGTTGCATGTGGCAATCCTTCAGCTGCTGGCTGGCGCTTGAGTACTTGTTCTGGTAACGCTCAATACCCTTGTGATCAATCAAGTGAGCGATGTCGAGGAGCATCTTGCCGGAATCCATTCTGCGGCAACTGATCTCTTCATCGAGTGGGCTGAACATGCGATGCATTTGCACCGAAACAGCCCGCGCCTTGGTCTGCCGTTCGCGCTGCCGGGTAGCATTCTCCCGCAAGCTGGACAGGTATTCCTTGCCCACCCGATCCAAGAGAACCGGAGCGCCCTGTTCGCGGCAGCAATCGTCCAGAAGCACCTTGAGGTGCATCTCTGCCTTTCCGCGTAAACGCTCAACGTTGGCAAGAAACTGCCGCTGGTTAGAGCGAATGGATTTTCTCAAGGCTTCATCATCCGCAAAGACAGTACCAAAGCGGAAAGGGAGCACGGTGGAGAGTTTGAAACAGTCGCTGATCACACGTGCGTGCTCAACGGCTGCTTTCTGGTCTAAGTTTTCTGAGGGATGATGTTCGCTGACGATAACTGCGAGGTCACTGGCTGGATAGAGGAAGATCTGATTTCCTGAAATTCCCATCACCGATTCCATTGGTACGGGTTTTCGGTGGCGGCTAAGTTCAGGAAACGCCTGCTTTTCACTAATACAATAGGCATACCATGCCATAGAGAGTCACTCCACACATGCTGACGAAGGAAGTCGCCAGCTTTTCTTTGCTATCGTGAGGCCTGGAACGACTTCGTAGGGGAGATCTGGTACGTCCAAAGAAGAGGACTGCACCGAACTATCGCGTATCCTAGTCCCGGATTAGAACGACTGGCAATAGAAAGCCTGCAGCGATACAGTACAAAGTGGCCTCTTGGATAAATAGTATTTGTATTATCGAAATAATATTTAGCGACATCAACAAGTGAGGCTAGGCGCGAAGAGCGTTGGGGCAGAGCTTTCTCGGATCTTCCATTTTTGGGAACCATTCGAGTAATTTATATGTAAAAAAGTGTTGACCCTCCGATTCGATCGCGATAAGTTCTATTTGGCTTAGTGAGAGCGCGCCTTTTGGGCATTGACTTATCGATCGCCCTTCTCTGATTGTCCAGCTTCCACAGGTATCGGGCATCCGGAAGACGGAAACTCTCTTAACCGTAGAGGTCACAGCAGCGCGACGTGCGGTTGGTTTATACGCATGCACACCTGGAGACAGAGGCCATCGCTTTCACAAGCGCCTTTGCATAAGGGTTCCGCGCGAGGGAATTCCGCCGGAAGCGCCGTTTTACTTGCGACGCAGGGAATCATTCCAGTAACCGGTTGGACGACAAGAAACCCAGACGAAAAAATTTGTTCCCGCAAGAGAACATACGCGTCTAACAGATAGAAAATCGACCGACGCCGCGCAGGCAGACCCTTTGCCACCTGACAAATGCGCTCAAGGACGGTCAAAGGATGAAGGAGAATAATGATGCGTTCTGATCTTATCTTTGGGGCACTTGCCCACGTCACGAATCGCTATACACTGTGCCAGCTGGCTTCCAAGGCAACGCGCAAGCTGCACAAGCCCACTACTCGTATACAGGACACTACCAACGAGGTTCTGGTCCGGTTCCACCACGAAAGCCCGGCGGCAACAGCCGTCGCCACTCCGGAAGCATCTCAGATCCAGCAGCGCCGCGCAGCATAAAGCGCGGCCCTGTTCTGGGCCTTCTCGACCCCTTCCTCAGACAAACTCGAACCTGCTCAAACAAGCAAGATTCCTGCCCGATAAACCCCTCCAATAACTTCCTCCCGTAGGTGAAAATGACTATTTCCGAGTTAAAAGAAAAGAACATAACGGAGCTGAGCCGCATCGCCCGCACGCTGGAAATCCCGGGCGCCAGCGGCCTCCGCAAACAGGATCTTATCTTCAAGATTCTTCAGGCCCAGAGTGAAAAAGAAGGCCATATTTTTGCCGAAGGGGTGCTGGAAATCCTTCCCGACGGATACGGCTTTCTACGTTCCCCTGATTACAACTATCTCCCCGGCCCAGACGATATTTACGTTTCGCCCTCGCAAATCCGCAAATTCGACCTGAAAACCGGCGACACCATTAGTGGCAACGTGCGGCCTCCCCACGAAGGGGAAAAATATTTCGCCCTGGTGAAGATCGAGGCCATCAATTTTGAGTCTCCTGAGGAGACTCGCAACAAGATTCTCTTTGATAACCTCACCCCTCTCTACCCTCAGGAACGAGTGAAGATGGAGACGGTCCACGAAAATACGAGTGGACGGGTCATGGATCTACTGACTCCGGTGGGCAAAGGGCAGCGCGGCCTGATCGTCGCACCTCCGCGCACCGGCAAGACGATGCTGCTGCAATCGATCGCTAATTCCGTAACCACCAACCACCCTGAGGTCGCACTGATTGTTCTGCTGATCGACGAGCGCCCGGAAGAAGTGACGGATATGCAGCGGTCGGTGAAGGGTGAAGTCATCAGCTCCACGTTTGACGAGCCGGCTGCACGGCACGTGCAGGTGGCGGAGATGGTGATCGAGAAGGCCAAGCGGCTGGTGGAGCACAAGCGTGACGTGGTCATCCTTCTGGACTCGATTACTCGCTTGGCGCGCGCTTACAACACGATTGTTCCACCGTCGGGCAAGGTACTCTCGGGCGGTGTCGATTCCAACGCTCTGCAGCGGCCAAAACGCTTCTTCGGCGCAGCGCGCAATATTGAAGAAGGTGGATCCCTCACGATTATTGCCACGGCCCTGGTCGATACCGGCTCGCGCATGGACGAGGTCATCTTTGAAGAGTTCAAAGGAACTGGCAACATGGAAGTGATTCTCGACCGCAAGCTGGTCGACAAGCGCGTATTTCCGGCGATCGACATCCAGCGTTCCGGGACGCGTAAGGAAGAGTTGCTTATCCCCAAAGAAGATTTGCAGCGGATTTGGGTGTTGCGTAAGGTGCTCAACCCGCTCTCCCCGGTAGAGGCCATGGAGTTATTGGTGGACCGCCTGGGCAAGACTCGGAACAACGCGGAGTTCCTGCTCAAGATGAACTCGCTGTAGGGAGCGGGTTGGATGAATGCGGGCTGAAGAGGCTGCTGAAAGACCCGGCTGAGTCCCGCAGGGATGGCTGAAGGTTGTCCAGGATTGCGTCGCGGCCCATTTTCAGCCGTCCCTACGGGACTATGTCGTCCTTTCAAAGCCAACCCAGGACATGGGCTAAGTTCAGCCGTCCCTTCGGGACTGTGTTGGAAATCCTGGTTCCCACACACGCTCCGTCCCTGCGGGACTCGTTCCCGATTTCCTCCCGCCTTTGCTACGGCTGCGGTTTTCCGCTTAGGGTTGCACCATTCCTGTAAGTTGCACCATTCCTGTAATCTGTTAGACACACACAAGGGGGGCATGCATGGGAAAGGAATCCCAGCACCGCAGGAGTGCGGTTGTAGCGCTCGGCGGGGCTATGTTCCTGCTCCTCCTTGTACTGGCGTCGCTGAATGCCTTCAATCCCCTGCCGCCGTTTCTACGGCCTCTCGGCTCGGGCCAGATCTTCCTGTTTACCGCTCTTTCAGTCCTGGCGTTTCTGCTTCTGCTGACGCTGCTGGTCCTGCTGTTTCGCAACATCGTGAAGTTGCTGGCCGACCAGCGCAGCCGGGTACTCGGCTCAAGAATTCGCAGCCGGATGCTGGTGGGCGCACTTCTGCTTTCGTTCGCGCCCGCGGTGCTTATGTTCCTGTTCAGCTTTGGACTGCTGAATCGCTCTATCGAGCGCTGGTTCTCGCAGCCGGCCTCACAATTGCGGCAGGATTCGACGCGAGTGTCGCTGGAACTTTCGGAGTACGCAGCTGCCAACGCCCGGGCTGAGGCGGAATCACTGGCCAGTTCCCCAAAGATGCTTCATGCCGTGCACGCGGGAGATTCCGAAGCCCTGCAGCGGGAAATAGGATCGCACCGGATTACGCTCGAGGGCGGGTTCGCGTTGGTCCTCCGGAACGGCGTGGCTATCGGACAATATCAGCTGCCCCAGGATGATGGCAGGGCGGTCATTCGTTCCTGGATGGATGAAACGGAAAGCGATGTCGCCCAGGGAAAGGACACGTTAACCGCCACCGTTTTGCGAGCCGCTCAGCGCAGCGATGTGCCCATGCTGGTGACCGGAAAAGACGAATATGTACTGGGCGAGGCCAGTACCGGAGACGGGGGAATCGTGGTCGCGGGTCTGCCCCTTCCGGCAGGGCTGAGCGCCACGGTTCAGGACATTCGCTCCGGCAGCCGCGACTACCAGACGCTGTATCGGGCACGCAACCGCATCCGCAGCACCTACCTGCTGCTGCTGTTTCTCATGACTACGCTGGTCTTCTTCGCCAGCAGTTGGCTGGCGCTGTTTCTCTCCAAACAGGTGACCAAGCCGGTGGAGGCATTGGCGGACGCCATGGACGCCGTGGCCGCCGGCCACTACGCTCACCGGGTGAGGGTGGAGTCGTCGGAGGAACTGGGGGAACTGGTGCGATCGTTCAATCGCATGGCAGAGGACCTGGAAGGAAGCCGGGCACTGGCCGAAACCTCTACGACCCAGCTTTCAGCGGCGAACCGGGCACTGGAAGAACGCCGCAGCGAACTGGAAACGGTGCTGGAGACGATTCCCAGCGGGGTGGTGACACTCGACCCGCAAATGTGCGTTTTGCAGGCGAATCGCGCCTCGCGCAACCTGCTCAGCCCACGGAACCATCACGACCTCTCCGGCATGGCACTCGAATCGATTTTGCCGCGTGAAATCGCCGATGAGTTGATCGTCCTTCTGCGGCGCAGCAAGCGCATGGGCCTGGCCGCGACGGAAATCGAGCTACCCGGCCCCCGCGGCCCTCTCAACGTAACCGCGACCATAGCCCGGCTGGAACTGGGCAAGGATCGCGAGGGATGCATCCTGGTGTTGGAAGATGTCACCGATTTCCTTCATGCCCAGAGACAGATGGCCTGGAAGGAAGTCGCCCAGCGGGTAGCTCACGAAATAAAAAATCCGCTGACGCCGATTGCGCTTTCCGCGGAGCGAATACGCAAGCATGTGGACCGGCCCACACTCGACTCCGACTCGGTCATTCGGAAATGCAGTGAGGTTATCCTGGGTTCGGTGCAAACCATGCGCCGGCTCGTGGATCAGTTTGCCTCGCTGGCCCAGTTCCCCACTTCGCGGCCGAAAGTCTGCGATCTCAACTCCATTGTGGAGAGCGCCCTTGCCCTGTTCGCGGGGAGAATCCAGCATATTCGGGTGGTGAAGCGACTAGGGAGCGGTATTCCCCCGGTGCTCGCCGATCCGGAGGCGTTGAAGCGCGCGCTCGCCAACCTCATCGACAATGCGGCCGAAGCCATGCAGAGCAGCCTGCTGCGGGAACTGACGATTGAAAGCGGTCTGATCGAGGGCCACACGACGGCGGAAATCGTGGTGGCCGACACGGGTCACGGGTTGAATGATGAAATGCGGGAGCGGCTGTTCCTGCCTTACTTCTCAACCAAACAGCGCGGAACAGGTCTTGGCCTGGCCATTGCCTCAAAAATTATCCAGGAACACAGCGGGGCCATTCGCGCGGAGCAAAACAGTCCCACGGGTGCGCGATTCATCATCGAACTGCCGCTGGCCGACGCCAAGAGCACCCATGAAGCAGCTCTGGCTGGCGCTAACGGCAGGCTGCCGTCATGAACCACATTCTCATCGTCGATGACGAGGCGGAGATTCGCGAATCCCTGGGGGAAATCCTGAAGGAAGACGGGTATGCCGTGACCAG
This sequence comes from Acidobacteriaceae bacterium, assembly GCA_049693715.1. GTDB lineage: Bacteria > Acidobacteriota > Terriglobia > Terriglobales > Acidobacteriaceae > PALSA-350. The sequence goes on from JBAVQC010000269.1 coordinate 10,903, forward strand.
CACAGCGACCGCCTCCGAGGCGCTGGTTTTGCTGCGCGATGCTTCCTACGATGTGATGCTGCTCGATATCTGGCTGCCGGACCGGGACGGCCTGGATGTGTTGACCGAGGTCCGTTCGCTGGCCATCGAGAGTACTCCGGAAGTGATCATCATTTCCGGCCATGGCACGATCGAGACGGCGGTGCGCGCCACCAAGTTGGGTGCGTTTGATTTTCTGGAAAAGCCGCTCTCGATTGATCGCACGCTGATCCTGCTTAAAAATGCCGTGGAAGCGCGACGGTTACGCAGCGAGAACCAGGAGTTCAAGCGCCAACTGCTGATGCATGCGCCCATCACCGGAGAGAGCGTCTCCATCAAGGCATTGCGGCAACAGATCAAACTGATGGCGCCTACGAATGGACGAGTGCTCATCTATGGTGAATCGGGTTCCGGGAAAGAGCTGATCGCGCGCGCTATCCATAGCGAGAGTTTGCGCAGCGACCGGGTGTTTGTGGAGTTGAACTGTGCCGCGATTCCTGAGGATTACATCGAGAGTGAGATTTTCGGCTATCGCCATGGCGCGGTTCCGAACGGTCCAGTCGAAAAGCTGGGGACGTTTGAACGAGCCGACGAGGGCACCCTGTTTCTGGATGAAGTGGGGGATATGAGCCTGAAAATGCAGGCCAAGGTTTTGCGCGCGCTGGATGAGCAGCGCTTCACCCCGGTGGGGGGGACGCAGACCATCCAGGTCGATGTCCGGGTGATTGCCGCCACCAACAAAGACCTGGAAGAGGAGATTGCCAAGGGCAACTTCCGCGAGGACTTTTTCTATCGCTTGAATGTCATTCCTTTCTACGTGCCGCCTTTGCGGGACAGGAAGGAAGATATTCCGCTGCTGGTGCGCGAGTTTCTGCAAGAGTTTGGGCGTCAGTACGGCCGTCCTCGTATCGAGATGAGTGATGAGGCGATTGCCGTGCTCAAGCAGTACCATTGGCCAGGGAATGTGCGCGAGCTGAGGAACGTGATTGAGCGGGTGATGATCCTGAACCCGCAGACGATCCGCATCGAACGCAAGCACTTGCCAATGCTGGTCTTCCGCGGGAGTGGGCGCAAGGGAGAAGAATTCAGCACCCTGCACCAGGCGCGGGAGGCTTACGAGCGGGACTATATCCTGAAGAAAATTGATGAGTGCCACGGGAATGTAAGCCGTGCCGCGGAGGCATTGGGGTTGGAACGTAGTCATTTGTACCGCAAGATGAAGAGCCTGGGGATTAGCGTGCGGGAGTAGGGGAGAGATCTGCGGTTCTCCCTTTCGGCCCTTACAGGTCACGACTAAGGCAATAGTGGGGCTTCGCCCTTCTTTTTCGTCCCAGGTACGCTGGTGCGAACCTGGGGCACCCGTCCAGTTTTGTTGAGAGGTTTGCGTCTGGTTTTTGGGATGGTTCCCGGTCCTGGTTTTTCGACGAGATCCGTGCTCGCGTCAACCCTTTCGTTCGAGTCAGCTTGCGCCAGATCCTCAAGCTGCTTTCGCCAGTCGAGGGAATCGACAAAGTACCTGGATTCACGCCAGTTCTCTTCGACTATCACGTGGAGTTCAAGATAGACCCTGGTGCCGAGAAGGGACTCTATCTCCTTGCGGGCCGCCGCACCAATGCTCTTGAGTTTGCTCCCGCCTTTGCCGATTAAAATTGCCTTTTGCCCCGAGCGTTCGCAGTAAATCACCGCCGAAATCCGCGTCAGGGGCAGCTTCGAGGACTTGGCGGCAACTGGTTCCGGTTCCTCGAAGCGCTCCACCACCACCGCAGAGGCGTAGGGAACTTCTTCCCCCGTCTCCAGCAGAATCCGCTCGCGGATCAGTTCGGCCACCAGGAAGCGCTCGGGCTGATCGGTAAACTGCTCTTTGGGAAAGTATCGCTGGCCCTCGGGCAGATACTCGACCAACTTCATCAATAACGTATCCAGACCATCCTTCTTGCTGGCGGAGATCGGAATCACTTCGGCAAAGGGATACAAAGCTCTGAATCTCTCGATGAGCGGCAAAAGCTTCGACCGTAGAACGAGGTCGATCTTGTTGATCACCAAAAACACAGGACAGTCGAGCTTCTGGATCAACTGCAGGACGAACTCGTCCTCAGTGCGTTCACGTTCCGCCCGGGCCGATGGTTTTTTCCCCGGCGGCAGAGGTTCAGTGTAGCGGGCCGCGTCGACCATGAGGATGACGATGTCGCGGCTTTCCAGGGCCTCGTAGACCTCCTGCATCATACGACGGTCGAGCTGAGAGCCAGGCCGGTGGACGCCGGGGGTATCCACGAAAACGATTTGAGCGGCGTTGCGGCCCTTGCGTGCCGGCACCTCGACGATTCCCTGAATTCGGTTGCGCGTGGTCTGCGGCTTGTTACTGACGATGGCGATTTTTTCGCCGATGAGCGCATTCAACAGGGTGGACTTGCCTGCATTCGGACGGCCGAGGATGGAGACGAAACCAGAGCGCACACCCCAGTGTAGTCCCCGTCAACGGTTTCAACGATCAGGGCTTTCAATGGCCGACACTCGCACGCGTTCAATGCGGCGGTCGGTGGAGGCGACCACTTCAAAACGCAATGAGTCGGCGACAATCACTTCGCCCGGCAGGGGGATGCGTCCAGCGATTTCGCTGACCAGTCCACCGACAGTTGCCGCCTGGTACTCCTGCGCTACCTGGGAGGCGCCGCTCAAGAGGTCTTCAAGGCGAGATACTTCGAGGTTTCCCGAAACCAGCCAAGTGCCGCCGGCCTCGTGAACCGGGGCGTCCTGATCGCTGTCATATTCGTGCTCATCGCTGATGCGACCGACGATTTCCTCGAGCAGATCTTCGATGGTGACGAGGCCGGCCACTCCTCCGTACTCGTCGATCACAATGCGCATGTGCTGCTTCTCGCGCTGCATCTCCCGCAACAGTTCGTTGACGCGCTTGGTTTCCGGCACCAATGCGGCGCGCCGCTGGATGCTGGCCACTGTCTGGGTCCTGGCGGCAGCGTCGGCTATGTGCAGCAGATCGTGGGCAAACGCAATGCCGGTAACGTGATCGAGCGAGCCTTGAAACACGGGAACGCGGGAGTACGGATGCTTCTTTAGCCCGGAGATAAAATCTTCCAGCGTCATCTCGGCGGGAACAGCAAACACATGCGGCCGGGGGGTCATGACGTCGCGCACGACTTTATCGCCGAACTCAACCGCGGAGCGGACCAGATCGCGATCGCTCTCCTCAATGATTCCCTCTTCCTCTCCTGCTTCGATGAGGGCTTCGACGGCCGCCTCGCTGGGATCCTCTTCAGAGTTGCCGGGACGGGGTTCGGCCAGGGCTGCGATGGAAAGGAGGAAGGCCAGCAATATCGTCACCGGCAGGACGAGGTAGAAGAGAATCCGGATGGCCATGGTCAGGCGCACGACCCAGACGCCGGCCGTGCGGGTGAAAAAGACGAAGGGCAGGAACTGGTTGAATAGAACGATGACCAGCACGGCGCCGAGCACCGCCTGAGCCACCTCCGCCACACTCGGCGGGGCTCCTCCGTTGCCGGCAAACAGCAGCACGCCGAAGTAGAGGGCGAGCGAGGCCAGAGAGATCTGGCTCAGGACCGCGGCAGAGAGCGCGATTCGCTCCCGGCTGAGCCCCAGGCGCGGCTCCACCTTCAGCTCCCATACATCGATGTTTTCCTGAAATTCACCGGAGAGAAATTTGCCCAACTCGGCGTACAGCCTGGCGATGTAGGACGATAGGGTCAGGATAGCCAGCAGAAGAGCGATCACTATAGCGGAGACGAGGCTCATGGCTTGGCGGTCCGCCGCGCTCGCTGACTGCGCTCGACCAGGCCGGCTGGCAAAGCGAATTGCTTGCGCAGCCGGGTTTCGAACCGCCGCATCTGGCCTTGATCGCGTTCATGGTCGTAGCCGGCCAAATGTAGCAGGCCGTGCAGGATCAATATCTTAACTTCCATCTGCAAGGTATGCCCGTAGGCTGATGCCTGGACCAAAGCGGTCTCCAGTGAAATAGCAAGATCGCCGCCCTGAGCGCCGTTCGCGGCCTCCGGCGAAGACGGAAACGAGAGTACATCGGTGGCCTTGTCTATGCCTCGAAATTGAAGATTCAACGCGCGTAGCCGCTCATCCGCCGTCAGAAGGACGGAGAATTCGCCGGTTAAACCAAGCGCTTTGGCAGCGCAGGCAAGAAACCGGTTCAGGTCACGCTTACCGAGAGCAGAGGCGGCCGGTAAGGTCTTCGCTCGGGCAGCTTCGATAACAATCATCTTGCCGTGCGCTCGGCGTGTCCAGGATCAAAGAGAAACAGTTCTCAGCCATCCCAACGATCTTCTCGACGCAGAGTGCAAGGTTTATTGTATGTTACCTCGGCTTAAATCCGTCGCGGTTATGGGTTCGCAAGGAACTCAGCCATCTCTGCCCGGGTGGCAAATAGCGGATTTGTGGTTGCACGGAGCAGAACGACACAAACAATCGAGCTTGGGTCTGGCCTGACCCGTTTCCTAGTCGACTCTTCTATGACGCCATATTCACGGAAGCATATTCCATCAACGGCTCTAGCGGCGCTTCTGATGAAATCGAAACACCGAATCCAGAAAGTGATCGATAGCGCGAGAGCATTGTGTCAGCCACCATATCCCAGGTGAACTTTGAAAGTGCCCGTTCCCTTCCCGCTCTTCCCATCTTCTCCCGCAGCTCATCATCTTCCAAAAGCCTTAGAAGCGTATACGCCAACTGCTCCGGATCGTTTTTCTCGATGATGAAGCCGGTGTCGCGGTCCTTTACCGTCTCGACGACCCCACCCGAACGGCTGGCTACTACGGGAGAGCCGGACGCCATCGCCTCGACTACGGGTATGCCGAAACTGTCGTTGCAAATGGATGGAAGGACGAAGATGTCACCCGCGTAGTAGTGTTCAATCAACCGGGCACGATGGCGAACCAAGCCGTGAAACCTGGCCCGTACCGACACCTCGGCCGACATCATGCCCTCAAGATACGACCGATAAGTAGCCCGGTTGAGAGACGACGGGAAAAGCTTGGATTTGAGAAACGACAAGGGCTTGAATGCGTAGTAGGGGGCGACGCTCTTCCGCAATGCGCCATCTCTGATGTCGAAGGTGTCTTGCAGGGCGTAATTGCCCTCAGGGCCGACGAGGTCGAGGCGAACGTTGGGGTATCGCTTGACAACGATCTTGAACGCCTCGAGCAAAATGTGCAATCCCCTATGCGGAGAGATGGCGCCGGCATACAAAATGCGCTTCGGCTTGTCCTGTGCGACGGAGTAGTCTTTCTCACGGACAAACTCGCGCGCGTCGATGCCGTTGTAAATCACTTCGCAGCGGTCCGCGATGGCAGGAAAATCGCGACGCGTCTTCTCCGCGACATAACCACTCACGGCGGTTACCAGGTCAACGTCTTTGAGCCTGCGCTCAAAGATTCGGGAATCACCTTGAGAAAACCACTCCGCATGGAGATGCAGGACAATCTTCGCCCTGGGGTTGTATTCGCGAATGATGGGCACGCATTGAGAACAGTGTTGGATGTGAATTATGTCGCAGGCCTCGCGCTGCAACTCCATGGCAACTTGCTTTGCAAAGGAAGGGTAAAGCATGCTGGAAGTGGAAAGAGGCGGAGCGCTCGGAGCCAGCTTGGAATATTTAGTCCGCGCGTCCAAGAGCCATCGGTCGCTGCGGGCGGTGGTCAAAAACTTGTATTTCACCCCGTGGGCTGAGACTTCGGTCCCCTGCGCCTGATTGCTGGATTTCGCGCCGTAGACCACAACATCGCAGGACTTGGCCAGTATATTGGCGACGCCATAGGTACACGCTCCCACGGAGTTTTGCCCGGGAGGAATAATGGTGTCGATGGCCTGATTGACGAAGGCTACTTTCATATGACCCTTCCCGCCTTGTCCCTGGTCTGAAGCCCGTCCCTTATACGACGGCGAATCGCTCATTTACCAGGGCCGGCGCCCGATTTGCGCACAAAATGCCGCGAGTGTTAGACAACTGTATGGGGGAAGAGGGGAAACTTTTGCTGATTGCCATGGCGAGACTTACGCCATCTACGCGCCAGCAACGGGCGAGGAAAATTCCGGATCCTACAGGAGAAAAAGCAGAGAGCCTCTGCACCACCTGCGTCGACCTACGAACTTCCTGTAGCAGTAAAGATGACATGGACCCCTTTTGCACATAAAAACTTTAGTAACTTCACGGTATAAGCACACAGAACGCGCCGTTCAATCATGAAACTACCTATTCTGCGGGGTCGGAACCTTCGGTGAGGGGGTTCCTCTAAAAAACCACGCAGTCAAAAACTCTTAAAATCCTGCTATGTCAGCGCGCATCAACGAGCCTTAAGAGCAGTAAATGTAAGCCGCTAATATCCTTTCAGATGTAGCAGCAACCCTCCGTTGCGGTAACTAAAGGCACCGTCTACGGAACACTACAGAACCTGGCCCGGCAACACACACTTTCTACGCACCCTGCGGGAAAGATTCGTTCTCTCGTAATCTAGCCGCACCCTACTTCGATGTCAATGGATTGTCCCAGCCGGAAAAAGCGGCGGAATCAAGTTTAGGTTACTAACGATATACGTTGACCAAGGAGGGTAATTCCTCGTTCGGCTGAAAGATAGTCTAGATAAGACTAAGGGATCGTTAGATACCCGCATGGTTCACATCCTTATCTCCGCCATGGGGATAACAGCGAAAGAACTCACTGTCCTGATAGAAGCAATCCATCAGCTCTCCGTTTGAGAGCTGATCCAGTGTGACCCAGGTGGGATCGTCGATGAGCTTTTGTGTCTGCGACTTATGCTCGGCGATCGCCGCCCGCTTCTGTTGCAGTACATCGGCAATATTGACCTTATGTTTCAGCTCCAGGAAGGCGCGCGCTCCAAACTGCGCCAGAAGAGAATTCTTCAATATATGTTTGGGATTCAAGGGCGGAGTGTTTTGCGAGAAGCCGACCCATGGCCAGTGGAGCCAGAACCACACCGGGTATTCCCAGACAGTGACCGGGTTGGGTTGGCGGCGGAGGGCGGCGAGCACGATGTTGGTGACCGCGACATGATCGGCCGCCTGCTTCATGGGCTCACGAATATAGGGCAGAAAAATTTCTTCCGGGGACTCCTGGCGCAAGATGCCGGCCACTCGTTCAATCGCCGCCGGCATGTTTTCCCCGAGATGCCCATCGGGGAAGTCCAAAAAGTAGATATCGTCTACCCCTAAGACCCGGCCCGCGTTGCGCGATTCTTGTTTGCGCATGGCGATCAGCTGGTCCCGTGGAATAAGAGTCGTCGAGCCGGCACCGTCGGAAACGTGGACCAGTTTGACGGTCGCACCGGCTTTTTTCTTTTTCAATATCGTTCCGCCACAACCCAGCGACTCGTCATCGGGATGGGGTGAGAAGACGAGCGCACGACGGCCGAGTTCACTCTCCGGGACCTGCCGGGCCGTGTGCCCCAGTAACATCCTCGCCAGACGCCTGGGAAAGGGGTTGGGGACCGAGGGTGAGGCAAGGGTATTGGGATCGGGGACCTGTGCGTTGGTCTCCATTACGCCTCTCTGACGTTTTGCAAATCGAGTTGCGTGCTTTACCCGGGTTCTGTTTCCCGATTCGGCTGGCTATTCAAGCGAGGCAGGACGGCATTACAGTTTGCTGAAAAAGTCGCCAAACCGGCAGAAAAGCGGACCTCAGGGGCTAAAGCCCATCGTAGTTTCAAGCAGTTGCGGCACGACTAAAGTCGTGCCCTGATACAAAACCGAATTTTTCAGCAACCTGTGAAGCCGTGCCCTTCGCGCAAGGTGTTTTTCTCGACACCTGCAATCGACGCGCAGTTTACTGGGGTTTGGCGGCCGATTTTGCCGAGGCGCCTTCCCGCAGATTGAGCGGCAGCTCCCTTTGCGCACGGCCGAAGCTATCGTACGCGCGGATCACCCGCTGTACGAGGTGATGGCGAACCACGTCGCCGTCTTCAAAATGACAGAAACGGATCCCATCCACTCCGCGCAGAATCTCGATTGCCTCCACCAGCCCGCTCTTTTTGGGATTCGGGAGGTCGATCTGGGTGACGTCGCCCGTGATCACAGCCTTGGAATTACTGCCCAGACGGGTCAGGAACATTTTCATCTGTTCGCTGGTTGTGTTCTGCGCCTCGTCCATGATGATGAAAGCGTCGTTGAGGGTTCGACCGCGCATAAAAGCCAGCGGAGCGACCTCGATCACGTTCCGTTCCAACATCTTATCGACGCGGTCCTGCTCAAGCAGGTCGTAAAGCGCATCGTAGAGCGGACGGAGATAGGGATCTACTTTCTCCTGCAAGGTTCCAGGGAGGAAGCCCAGACGTTCGCCTGCCTCGACGGCCGGCCGCACCAGGATGATCCGGCTCACCTTCTTTGCCAGCAGCGCGGAAGCGGCCATGGCGACGGCGAGGTATGTCTTGCCGGTGCCCGCGGGGCCGACCCCGAAGACCATGTCGCACTCCTCGATGGCCTCAAAGTAGCGCCTCTGATTGATGGAGCGGGGCTGCACCATACGCTTGATGCCGGCGGAGCGCTGCTTCCCACTCTCTACCAGTCCACGCAAAGTGACCGCTGGATCAGCCATCACCAGCTTGAGCATGGCGTGCAACTCGCCGTTGCAGAGCAGGGTACCGCTACGCCGTAAATGCTCATAGTCGGCAAATACCCTTTCGAACCGGGCTATTGCCTCCGGCGAGCCTTCCACATGCAGGGCATCGGACCGTAAGTCGATGCGGAGGTGGAGATTTTGCTCCAGCAGCCTGAGATTCTCATCGCGAGTCCCGAACAGGGGCTCGAGGTTGGGCGTGATTTCCAGGGCTTTTTTCATCAAGCGGAGAAATGACCTCCTATCAGTTCCCTAAGGACTGACATGATTGTTGGGTTGGTTGCAGAACACGATCTGAGGAAGGGCCACGACGCAGGAAAGTGCGCATGCATCGGATGCTCAGCCGGGTTGGCGATAATCACCAGATATTTCCCGAGGATGCGCACAGAGTAGCGTTTGCCGATCGTGGCGTCAACGCCTAATCGGGTGAATTCTTGCCTAATTGGATGCACTTGCGTGCCATGAAGGTTCCCGGCGCGCAGACTGGAGGGAGATTGACCGGCACGGGGAAAGCCCGTAAACTTAGTATTTGCGGGCGATCCGGTCTTCCTCCGCCCGCTCCCAGTTCAAGAAAGCTAAGGGTTTACGATGGCAAATCATGTGTCGGCGCTGAAGCGCGCCCGTCAAACAGTAAAGCGTACCGCGGTCAACCGCTCCAACAAAAGTCACGTCCGTAAGTCACTTCGTGCGCTGCGCGAGGCCCTTACCAAGGGCGACACCTCGAGCGTTGCTGAGCAGTACAGCAAGACCGTCTCGGCACTGGACAAGAGCGTGCAAAAGGGTGTGCTCCACAAAAACACAGCTTCTCGCTACAAAAGCCGGTTGCATGCCCGAGTGAAGGCTCTCACCCACAAAGCGGCGTAGCTCTGTCCCGTTCTATCTGAGAGATCATCTCTTCCTCGCCACCGCAGGGCCGGGACTTTCGGCGGCCGGAGGCGGCGGCACCTTGTAGATCTCGATCGCACCGTCACGCAGGACCGCCAGGCGCTCTCCATCCTCGGAGAGGGCAAAGTTTTGTCCTGCGGTCAGGATGGGGGAGGCTGTGGTCGCCATCAAGAGCGCCCCGGTTGCTGCATCGAAGACCTGCACCACCTGCTCGCGTACATCTTCGTCGTTGAGCGAGTCAATCAAATCAATGAAATGGTTGACTCGGAGCAGGCTTACGGCAAAGCGGCCACCGGTGCGTGAGTAGGCGAAGGTAGGCCACACCAGGTGGCCTTCGCGCTGCCCGCTCCAGAGTTTCTTCCCCTCCGTAGTCCACGCATCCAGAAAAATGTCCGGCGACCTGGGACCGCAGCTCTCGATCAGAAGCGCCGCGGGTGAGAGAAACTCCTCGTGCGGTGTGCACGTGGACGCCACCCTACCCAACACTAACGACTGACCTTCAAAGGGAATAAAGCGAATGAGGAATTGGTCTACGTTCTTGTCACTCTTGTCTTTCCCCACGCCCACATAGCCGGTGGAAGTGATCGGCACGTGAATCGGGGAGTTGGTTCTCAGGGCCGCCAGGACCTCTCTGGAAGCTATGTTCATCACCGTAATCTGCGTGTCCTCTGCAGGAGGCGGCTCCCCGTAGAGTCTCGCCTCCGCTTCCAGTTTGGCGTGCTCTTCGGGAGTATGCCTTTCATATTGATGTTGGACGACGAGGATGCGGCCATCCGGGGACACCTCGGTTGCGAGCACCGCAGTGGCCACGTCGATGTAGGGGTGCAGTTTTAACGCGGCGTCGGTAAGGGAAAAGGTGTTTCGCTGCCGCACTAGAAACCTTCCACCGCCCATGGGCCAAAGGTACCTGGCCCGGTCATGCATCCGCCATTCCGCGGACGCCTGCACTGTCCCGCCAGGCAAGCCGAGAGTAAGCGCCTGAATCACCTGGTCATTGTCGAACCGCCCGGCGTTTTCCTCGCGCCGCATCAGCCGCGGCTGATGGAAGGTGAACAGCAAGTGATGGGCATCGATGAAATCGAGGGAAGTGAAGGCCTTTCCCGACAACTTGTACAAGGGGCCAGGCGGCCGATAGCCCAAGGGGGCAACCGGAATGCGTTCCTCAGGCTCTGGAGAAGGGGGCTGTTTGTCACGCGAGAAGCCCAGAAGAGGTACAGCGGCCAGCCACAGGACCAACGTGATCACCGCGGCCGGAAAGCGGCGACTCGGCATTGCTGGTGTCCCTGCAGTCCGTTTCATCAATGGTTGCGACAGCGCCGCGCGTCACCAATCGGGGTTCAGGCGGAGAGCGCTGCTCACCTTGAGTGTAGAAGAAATTTGGGAGTGTAGAAGATATTTGGCAGGCTGATGAGCGCGGGTTTCACAATCCTGCGGCCGGTCGAAAAGTTGATGGCCCGGATTAGCGTCCAAATTAGCGGATCAACTTGCCGGTTTAAAGATCCATTGAGTATTGAGGCCCGGCGAGGGCCGAAGCGCGAGGACGGGGTTCACTGGACAGCTCCATGACCAGGCGCTCCAGCACCAACCGCTTATCTGGCGGCGAGGACCGCAACTCAAGGTCCGCCTGAGCGATCAGGCGAAGCTTTTGCGTGAGCTCTCGCCGCGAGGTATAGCGACGAGCCTGGCGAATGAGATCCTCCGCGGCAAACGGAGGCATGCGGAAACCTTGCCACAACGCCTGCCAGATGGCGCGCGAGTCGCAGACATTTTTCTCCAGGATGACCACCATCTGGCGAAAGGTCCGCGCCAACATATAGAGATGTCCGATGGCTGAATCCTCTCCCCCATCGGAGGCATTGAGCAGGCCGTGCAGCAGGGCCAACGCGCGGGGTTTGTCGCGCGCGGAAATGGCGTCCGTCAGCTCATACAGAGAACGCTGCTTGGCCGCCAACACCATGGTTTCGACGTCCCCGAGGGTGATTCGCCGACGGTCGGAAGCGTAGAGCATCAGCTTTTCCAATTCGCTGGAGATCAGCATCATATCCGCTCCAAGCGCATCGGCCAGTTCCCTCGCCGCGTCGGCATCGAACTTCATCCCCCGGCCGTCCGCGGCGGCGAGCAGCCAACGCACAGCATCCGCTTCGTCGACCCGGGCCAGTTCGACCAAGCCGCAATCGTCGCCCAGGGTCTCGCGAATTCGCTCGTAGCGCTCTTTATCCTGCAGGTCCATGCGCCGCAGATCGGCGGGAAGGCGCAGATGGTCGGCAACAAAGATCAGTACCGCCTGGGGATTTGGAGAACGGAAGTAGTCTTTCAGCGCCGCAAACTCTTCCTTCTTGGCCCCGCGGGTGAAGAGGTTTTTCAGGTTTTTGACGAAAATGACTTGAAACGGCGCCATCAGTGAGGGAGAGCGCGCGAGGTCGAGCACGTGAAAGAGGCTGGTCTCGGCAAGGTCGAGGTCGCTGAGCGAAAACTCGCGGAGCGTGGGATCGATCAGCGACTCGATAAGGGCCCGCCGGCAGCGTTCGTAGAGGAAGATCTCGTCCCCGGCAAGAACGTACCCGGGCCGCAAGGAGGCCTTTGAAGACGCAGCCGCTTTGACTTCGGCAACGAAGCGATCCGAGGAGGAGAAACTTCGCAGCTTGCTTACTTCGTCCGGAGGCATTTAGAAGGATTCCAGAATATCGCTCACCAGGGCTTGCGCAAAGTCCCTGGAGAGCCGTTGGACGGCGGGCGAATCTTCCTCGATAAAGCTGGTCAGATCGGCGGTGGTTTCAAATTGTTCGTGGAAAACGTAATTGGTGTGCTGATAGAGGACGCGTTGATCACGGTCGGTCACCAGCACGTTCACGTTGATGGTGATCAGGAAGCTGGAGGTGACGCTGGTTTGCTGTCCTGTTTGGACGTCGGTGGTCTCGGTTCTGTAGGTCAACGGCTGTACTGATTCGGAGAGGATGGTCCCACGAACAGTGGCGTCGGCGCCGTCGCCTGAGTCTCCTGTGACGCTAAGCCGGGTGCGATCCGTAAACTCTCGGACCACTGCCTGAGTCATTGGGACCTCTACGTGGTAGAACTGGGTCTTGTTTTTGAAGATGGGTACGGAAAGGGTGTGCACGGTGTCGGGTAGGTGAGCGGCGGAACCTAGGGTGTGATATCCGCACCCGGCGAGGGTTGGCAGGGTAAATGCCAACAATAGAAATAGGGGACCGCGCATGCTTTCGTTATTGTCGCATCTGGCTGACATGGTAGAGATTCAGAGAAAGCGATCGTGGGGCGCCCGTCCCATTTCCTTGGACTTTGTGAGCGAAGAAAAGCCCCATTCGTTGGGAATGGGGCTTTCGGTTTTATTGGGAAGAGCTGTTTAGGCTGGTGAGGGTTGGCTTTCACCGCCGAAACCAGGGGCACGTCCGGGCTCGGGTTTGATGACGTGCTGGACGTCACCGCCGGGACTGCCTGGCGGCGGACCAAGCGGGGGTAGCGGAGGCAGTTCCTCGCCCGCGATGATCATGCGGATGTCATTCGCGTCAAGGGTCTCACGGTCCAGCAGGGCCTGCGCCATGCGATGCATGGTGTCCTTGTGGTCGCCCAGGATGGAGTAGGCAGACTTGTAAGCCTCGTCCACCAGGCTGCGCACTTCGGCGTCAATCTGACGTGCGGTCTCCTCAGAGAAGTCGCGGTGCTGTGCGATCTCGCGGCCGAGGAAGATCTGCTCTTCCTTCTTGCCGAAGGTGAGCGGCCCCATACGGCTCATGCCGTACTCGCAAACCATCTTGCGAGCCAGATCGGTTGCCCGCTCGATGTCATTGCCTGCACCCGTGGTCTTGCGGTTCATGAAGATCTCCTCGGCACAGCGGCCGCCCATGAGGATAGCCAGCTGGGTTTCGAGGTAATCCTTGGTGACGGTGTGCTTGTCCTCCTCGGGCAGCTGCATGGTCACGCCTAACGCCATCCCGCGGGGAATGATGGTGACCTTGTGCAACGGGTCGGCATGATCGCGCATGGCCGCCACGAGAACGTGGCCGGCTTCGTGATACGCCGTATCCCGCTTGTCATCCTCAGAGAGGAGCATGGATTTACGCTCCGCCCCCATCATGACTTTGTCCTTGGCGAGCTCGAAGTCGAACTGGTGCACGGCTTTACGATTGGCACGCGCGGCATTCAGCGCGGCTTCATTGACCATGTTGGCCAGATCGGCACCGGAGAAGCCCGGAGTACCACGGGCCAGAATGCGGAGGTCGACATCTTCCGCCAAAGGTACCTTCTTGGCATGAACGCGGAGCACTTCCTCGCGTCCGCGTACGTCGGGCCTACCTACGACCACCCGGCGGTCGAAGCGGCCGGGGCGGAGCAGTGCGGGATCGAGCACGTCGGGACGGTTGGTGGCGGCGATGAGAATGACGCCGTCGTTGGACTCAAAACCGTCCATCTCTACCAGCAGCTGATTCAGGGTCTGCTCCCGCTCATCGTGCCCACCGCCAAGACCGGCGCCGCGATGACGTCCGACGGCATCGATTTCGTCGATGAAGATGATGCAGGGGGCATTCTTTTTCCCCTGTTCGAACAGATCACGTACCCGGCTGGCACCGACGCCGACGAACATCTCAACAAAGTCGGAACCGGAAATGGAAAAGAACGGAACGTTGGCTTCGCCGGCGACCGCACGGGCCAGCAGGGTCTTACCAGTGCCCGGAGGTCCAACCAAAAGGACGCCCTTGGGGATGCGGCCCCCCAGCTTCTGGAACTTCTGCGCCTCGCGCAGGAACTCGATGATCTCCTTCAGCTCTTCCTTGGCCTCGTCCACACCGGCCACATCCTTGAAGGTGATCTTTTTCTGCTGCATGGAGAGGAGCCGGGCGCGACTCTTACCGAACGACAGGGCTTTGTTGCCACCACTCTGCATCTGCCGCAGCATGAAGAACCATAGCGCCGCGATCACGATGATCGGCGCGAAGTTGAGCAGGATGGGGAGCCAGGAATTGCCCTGCCCGTCCTTTACCGTGATGCCGACATGGTTGTCTTGAAGGATCTTGAACATGTCGGGGTAGTTGGCCGGCACGGTGGTGTGGAAGGCCTCGCGGTCGGTGGCGTAGTGACCGCGAACTTCACTATTGGTGATGGTCACATCGCTGATCTTGCCCTGCTGCCCGTCCTGCATGAATTGAGAAAAGGAGATTTCCCGGTCATGACTCATGCCCGTGCTCTTCTGGACGATCTGCCATAGAAGCACAAGGCAAGCCAGGATGAATACCCAGAAAATAATTGTCTTGACCGTCGAATTCACGAATAACCCTCTTTCTACTGCGCGTCTCTGAAGAGAAAGGACCATTGGAGGCGAAGACATTGCCTTCACCGGGAACGCTCTTGCAGCTTTTACAACTATTAGACGACAGTAACCTGCCGATGATTCCTAAAGACTTTTCGGGTGCTGGATACGGCCAATAACCGTATGCGTGCCACACCCGTTTGTCACGTCCTTTTATTCTACTCCGCGGAAGCTGGAATCGTCTGCGAAACCATTGGAAAGCATGTCCGAAGTTATACGCGAAATGGTACTGGCTAGGTGGTTAGTGCTGCAGGTTTCATTCGGGAAGGAGCCGAGCGGTAAACCGAAATCCCGGCGCTTCGACCTCGGCCCCGCGCATCCACAGGATCTTGCCCTCGGATTCGACCACCGGCCAGTTTTTTCGAGCCTCGCCCAAGATGTGGAGCCGGTCCAGCACCTCTGCAACTTTCCTGGGACCTCGGCTGTGCCGAAGTGTTACCCGATCCCCGGGTTTCCAGGGTCTTAGGGTTGCGGGTACTGCGGCCGCGGACTCGGCCAGCAGGCACACGCCGTACTCGGGAGCGCGCACCTCTCCGGGGATTACAAACGCATGCTCGGGGCCGGGCACAGGGAGGGTCGAACTTCGGGTCAAACGGATTTCCCGCAGGCTGCGCTCGACCGTGATCGCTCCCGGAAGATCGAATTTCCCGGCGCGGGGGGAGTTGGGCCCAGCCATCGCCAGAAGCTGTTCGGTGTGGTCGAAGCTGAGCCGGGCGCCCAGGCGGCGCGCGGCCGCACGGAGTACTCTCCGAGCCACCGCCGGATGCATCTCGCGCAAGCGGCCGTGCTCGATGGCCACCGTTTCTTCTTCGGGATGAGTGCTGGAGGAACGGCCGCCGCCACGAGTGGGCCGGCCGGGCAACAACAGGCCAGGAAGAAGGCGGTCCAATTCGATTTGCCAGTAGGCTTCTTCGTCCGCCGAGATAGAAGCTAAACGCGCCAGTTGGGCGGCGATCTGAGGGTTAAATGTACGCAGCAAGGGCAGCAACTCCCAGCGGATGCGGTTCCGGGTGTGTGCCAAGTCCTGGTTGGTGGCGTCTTCCCGCCAAGGCTGCTGTAAATTGACGAGCCAGGCCTCTACGGCTGCGTGGGTGTTATCGAGAAAGGGCCGGAGGATGCTTCCCGGCTCAAGGGCAAGCACGGGGTGGATGCCGCTGAGGCCTTCGGTCCAGGCGCCGCGCAGGAGTTTGTGCAACACCGTTTCGGCCTGGTCGTCCAGGGTGTGGGCGGTGGCGACCGCGTCCGCTTCGCCGTTTGCCATCAGCTGGCGGAAGAAGGCGTAGCGAAGATTGCGGGCCGCTTCCTCCAGGGTTTCATGGAGGGCGGCGGCGGCGGCGGGTGCGTCCGTGCGGTAGAGATGGAAGGGCAGATCGTGGGTGGCGGCCAGTGCTGCAACGAATGTAGCGTCTTCCTCGGCGGCTTCGCGGATGCCGTGATGAACGTGCACCACGGAGAGTGCGATACCCAGGGCCCGCCGCTCCTCGAGCAGGCGCCGGAGCAGGGCTACGGAGTCAGCGCCCCCGGAGACCGCTACGGCGATCCGCCGCCCAGGATGGAAGAGATGGTTCCGTAGAGTGAGTGGGGAGGCGGGCATGGATGGAATTATGTTAGCGGCTGAACAGGCTGCTGAAAAAGTCCGATTGAGTCCCGAAGGGACGGCTGAACGTAGCCCAGGAGTCTTGGGTGAATCGAAAGCGCGGGACGCAGTCCCGTTAGGGACGGCTGAAATCCTGTCCATGAGTGTCCAGCCGTCCCTGACGGGACTAGTCCGTACCCATATTTCACCCAGGACTGACGTCCTGGGCTAAGTTCAGCCGTCCCTTCGGGACTCAATCGGACTTCCTCAGCAACTGTTCAGCAGTGCCCTTCGTTCAAAGTGGTGGCCGAGACTCAAGCCCTCGTAGGCGGGCGCTATACTGCGGGGATGTACCAGATACGAGCAGCGACGCCCGCTGACGCGGCTGTGATTACCCATCACCGGCGACGGATGTTTGTGGACGCCGGGCGGCAGGACAACCGGGTTCTGCATGTGATGGCGGAGTATTTTAAGCCTTGGGTCGAGACCAGGCTTGCGGACGGACGTTACCTTGGCTGGTTGACCAGCGAAAATGGCACGGTCGTCGCCGGCGCAGGGTTGATTGTGCTGGACTGGCCGCCACACCCGCTGGATCCGCGGCAGGATAAGCGTGGATACCTTTTAAATGTTTACGTCGAACCGGAGCATCGGCGCAAAAGGCTGGCCAGTCAATTGATCGACCAGGCCCTGGCCGAAGCCCGGAAGCAGAAGATTCGTGTGGTTGCTCTCCACTCGACCGACGAAGGAAGACCGCTGTACGAGAGCAACGGCTTCCGCCGGACCAATGAAATGTTCTACGTGGAGCCGGTGGAGGGCTGAGCCGCCCTTCCCTGCTATACTCCGATCTTTATGCGGGTTTTCGTGATTCTACCGGCCGCCGGCATGGGCACACGGATGGCGCCGGGCCATGCCACCCCCAATGCTCCCAAGCAGTTTCTTGCTTTGCAGGGTCTGCCTATTCTGGTCCACAGCTTGCGCGCCTTCGCGGCTGTGCCGCGTGTAAGCTGCATTTATGTCGCGGTGCGTAAACCGGAAATGGGGCGCATGGAATCGCTGATCGCAGAACATTCCCTGGCTTCACGGGTGCGGGTGGTGGAGGGTGGAGATACACGGCAGGCTTCGGTAAGCCAGGCGCTTAAGGCTCTCTCTGCCGCCGACGATGACATCATCCTGGTGCACGATGCGGTGCGGCCACTGATTGACCCCGCAACCATCGAACGAACCATCGAAGCCGTAGAAAGCTTCGGCGCAGCGATCGTAGGGCTGCCGGCCGTGGATACTATCAAACAGGTAGAGCGCACCGCCCGGGGTGCCATCGTTACCGCTACAATTCCCCGGGAATATATCGTGCAGGCACAGACCCCGCAGGGTTTTCGCTGGAGCGTTCTGCGTCAAGCCTTTGCCGACGCGGAAGCGGATGGATTTATTGGAACCGATGAAGCCAGCATTGTCGAACGGTCGGGGGTACAAGTCGCCGTGGTGATGGGCTCACCGGCGAATTTAAAAATCACCCATCCCGGGGATCTGAAGCTGGCAGAGTTTTATTTGCAACACCGGTCCTGACGAGCTGGAAAACGAATGAGCATGAGAATAGGCTGCGGCTGGGACTCGCACGCATTTCAGCCTGGCGTGCCGTTGAAAATTGGTGGCATCGCCATCGATCACCCCGAGGGCCTGGCAGGCCACTCAGACGGCGACGTGCTGTTGCACGCCATCACGGATGCCCTGCTGGGAGCGCTTGCGGTGGGCGATATCGGCAGCTTCTTTCCACCGGGCGATCCACGATGGAAGGATGCCGATTCTGCGATCTTCCTCAACCTGGCGCTGGAAGAGGTGCGGACCGCCGGCTATCGCATCGTCAACGTCGACACCACGCTGGTGCTGGCCGCGCCCAAGATCGGCCCCATCTCCGGTGACATGCGGCAACGGGTGGCGGAGTTGCTGGAGATTCAACCTAACGCCGTGGGGATCAAGGCAAAAACACCTGAGGGACTGAATCTGGATCATGTGGCCCAGGCGCAGGCCGTGGTTTTGCTGGAGTCGACGGACGACAATGTGGGGATCGGCTTGCTGGAAGCTGAGGTGGATGACCCGGCGAAAGTGGAAGAGGTCCTCACCCATATCGGCGTGAGTGAGAGGCTCGGGACAAGCAAGAGCCGGCGTATGGTGCCTCTGCCGGCGTTCGATACCGAGGACATTACCTAACGCATTCTGCTTGCTCCCATGCCGTGCCGGCGGTAAGCTTGCCAGCACCTTATTGCGGAGACTTAAGCTATGTACCCACACTATGGATTCGGGCCTGGGAACTCGCTCATCTATCTGATGTTCTTTGGTTTTTTCGGAGCACTGATTTCGATCGTTGTGCTCATTCCCTACTGGTTCATTTTCAAGAAGGCCGGGTTCAGCCCTTTTCTCGCACTGCTGATGTTCATTCCCCTGATCAACATCGTCATGTTGTACTTTCTAGCCTTTTCGCGCTGGAATGTGGTTCCCGCGGCGATGGTTTACCCTGGGCCGCCGCCGGTTCCGTATCAGCCGCGGGCCTAGAGCATATCTGCTGCGAATGATCTAGCATCGTGAAAGCGATGCTAGATGCCCCTTTGACTCCTCGTGTTCGATTTGCACCCTCGCCCACTGGCTACCTGCATGTAGGCGGGGCGCGCACAGCTCTTTTCAACTGGCTTTTTGCCCGGCATACCGGGGGCGTATTCATTCTGCGCATTGAAGATACGGACTTCGAGCGCTCCTCCGAGGATATGGTGCAGGGCATCCTCGATGGCATGCGCTGGCTCGGCCTGGAGTGGGACGAAGGGCCGTTTTTTCAGTCGCGGCGGCTGCCGCTGTATCAGGTCACGGCGGAAAGATTGCGGCAAAGCGGGCATGCGTATTACTGCTTCTGCACCAAGGAAGAACTGGAGCAACGGCGGACGGCAGCGGTGGCTGCCGGCAAGCCGCCGATGTACGACCGGCGTTGCCGTGCGATCGATCCATCAGTGGCGTACGAACGGGTGCAGGCGGGCGGGCCCGGCGCTTTGCGCTTTGCCGTGCCGGAGGGTGGGGTCACCGCGTTTGAGGATGCGGTCTTTGGCCGGGTGGAATTCGCCAACGCGGAGCTGGAAGACTTTGTGCTGTTGCGCTCGGATGGCGTGCCTACGTATCACCTGAGCGTGGTGGCCGACGATGTGGATATGCGGCTCACCCATGTGATTCGCGGGGCTGACCACATCTCGAACACGCCCAAGCAGGTGTTGCAGTACCAGGGTCTGGGGGAAAAACTACCCATATTTGCTCATCTGCCGCTGATCCTTGGGCCGGACAAGAGCCGGCTTTCCAAGCGTCACGGTGCGACTAGTGTGCTGGCTTACCAGGACATGGGGATTGTGCCGGAGGCTTTTCGGAATTTTTTGGGGCTGCTGGGGTGGACGCCGGGTGTTGCGGGGAAGGAGATACTTAGCTCGGACGAGCTGATCGAGCTGTTCTCGCTCGGTGGCATATCGAAGTCCAATGCGGTCTTCGATAATGACAAGCTGGCCTGGTTCAACACGGAATGGATCCGCCGCTACTCGCCCCAGGAGTTGCTGCCGCTGATTGAACAGGAGTGGACAAGGGCTGGATTTCATTGCGATCGGACCAGGGAGGAAATTCTAGGAACGATTGCTTTGTTGCAACCGCGGGCGCGTAGCCTCAAGGATTTTGCTGGAGCTTTCCGCGGGTACTTCAGTGATGGTTACGAGTACGATACAGCCGCTGTGGCTAAATTTCTTGCTGACGAGCAGAGCCGCGGGTTGTTGGTGGGATTAGGTGAACGGTACGAACAGGTGGACGAGTTTACGGAGGCGAGTGCGGAGGATTCGCTGCGCGCTTTTGCGGCAGAGAAGGGCGTGAAGGCCGGCGCGCTGATCAATGGTTCGCGGGTGGCGCTCACCGGGCAAGGTGTGGCTCCGAGTCTTTTTGCGGTGATGGCGGCGTTGGGGAAAGAACGCGTGATAAAGCGGCTTAAGGCGGCTGGGTCGATTCCGTCTGCCCAGGAAGAATCGCGAGTCGGGTAGGAAGAAAACATTTCCAGGAAAGGTCCGCTGAACTGCAGATCCCTCTGCTTCGCTTCGGGATGACAAAAAGGGGAGAGTGATCTTGCCCCCGCAAAACGTATCCCTTAGGGAAGCTGTTCTAATGCGAAAGGGTGGCGAAGATGACGAAGCGGGGACGTTACACGCTTGAGTTCAAGCAAGAGGCGGTGCGACTAGTTGAGTCTGGCCAAAGCCAAGCGGCAGTTGCACGGAGTCTGGGAGTGGTGGAGCAGACGTTGTTCAACTGGGTGAGCAAGCATCGATCTGGTAGCTTGCGCGGAGCCAGCAGCAAGGCTGAGGTGACAGCCGAGCAGATGGAGAACATCCGTCTGCGTGCGGAGTTGGCGCGCGTGACGATGGAGCGCGACATACTGGGAAAAGCGACGGCGTACTTCGCGAAGGTGCAGAAATGAAGTACGCCTTTATTCAACGCAACAGGCTGGTTTGGCCGATTTCGGTGCAGTGCCGGGTGCTGCTGGTGAGCGTTTCCGGGTACCATGGCCACGTTGCGCGCCGGGTGGATATTACCCGGCGGCGCCATCTCAGTGACGAGGCACTTTTAGTTCACATCCGCGCCGTCTATGCGGAGAATCGCGGGGCGTACGGATGGCCGCGCATCTGGCGGCAAGTGCGGGCGCAGGGCATTCGGGTGGGCAAGCAGCGGGTGCAACGGCTGATGCAGAAGCACGGCATTCAGGCCCGCGGCAAGCGTCGCTTTCGGGTGCTCACCAGCGACAGCAAGCACCGTCTTCCGATTGCGCCCAACGTGGTTGATCGCAAGTTCAACGTGGGGGCGCCCAACCAGGTGTGGGTGGGCGATGTGACTTACATCCCAACCGAGGAGGGTTGGCTGTTCCTTGCCGTAGTGATCGATCTGTTCAGCCGTAAAGTGGTGGGCTGGTCGATGCGGCCGGATATGCAGCGCGAGTTGGTGCTGGATGCTCTGGATATGGCTTGGTTGGCACGCAACCCAGGCCGGCAAACAGGGCTGATCTTCCACAGCGATCGTGGCAGCCAATACGCCAGCGAGGACTTCAGCCGGCTGCTCAACAGTCACCGCATTGTGCCGTCGATGAGCCGCAAAGGCAACTGCTGGGACAATGCATGTTCGGAGACGTTGTTCGCTTCGTTGAAGGTGGAGCGACTGCATGGCAAGCAGTTTAGAACCATCCGTGAGGCCAAAGATGAAACCATCGCATGGCTGCTCTGGTATAACCGAACACGCATGCACTCGACGCTGGACTATCTCAGCCCCATGCAGTTCGAGCAAGACCGGATGGTGGCTACGGCTAAGACCGCCGCCTGAAGGTTGCAACCGATGAAGCAGGCCGTGGAAATGACGGTTTATGGAAAGCACGGAAAACGATAGTGCTGTTTTCCGCCCTTCCCACAAACCTTGGAAATCGATCAAGCCGATTTCCACATTCCCACCGCCACGACTACGACGGGGATCATCCCTAAAACCAGCCGGTTAAGGGATACGCATTCTGAGGGCAAGGTCAGAATGTTGTCCCCCTCTTCTCCCGTCCAAGCATCACCATCACACAGGCGAGTGTAAAAACGACAACGGTAGTGCCTGCCATCGCTTCTGAGTAGTGTCCACCGCGCGCAAATGCGAGTTCGATATAAACAATGCCGCTCGCAAAGAGCACGCCGCATTGATTTCCCAGGCCGGGCAAAGAGCCGCGGATCGAGTTCGGAGACATTTCTGCCAAATGCGCAGGCACCACTCCCCATGCCCCCTGGAGAAAAAACTGCATCAGGGCCGCGCCTGTAATCAGCAGTGGAATTGTCTTGGCATACGCCCAGAGCGGAATCGTGCAGATACAACCGATAAGCCCCAGCAGCATCGCCCAACGCCGGCCTATTTTGTCGGAGAGAAATCCAACCGCAAGCGCACCGAAGATACCGCTCCCCATGGCGATCGCCGAGATCCACGCACGATCTTTAGGCGATAACCCCCACACGCGCTGCAGGAAGGTGGGATAGATATCCTGTGTGCCATGCGAGCTCATATGCAGAGCCATCATCAGCAGCACGAAATACACGAAGAGCTTCCAATGACTGGCGAGACTTCTGCCCAGAGCTGTCCAGTTCTCTTTGCGCGATTTCTCCCACACCGCCGACTCGCGAACTGACAAAAGGACGAAGATGGCGAGCGCCACGGCGGGACCCGGTCCAATGAAAAATAATCGCCGCCAGGAAAAACGGTCGAAGAGAAAGAAGAAAGCCGCCGCCGCCAACAGGTAGCCGATGGCATATCCCTCTTGCAGCACGCCGGAAAATATGCCGCGTTGCCGCACCGGTACCTGTTCCATCGCGAGCGTAACACCAACTCCCCACTGCCCACCCATCACAATGCCGAAAATCGCCCGGACGATGAGAAACATAGTGAAGCTGTGAGTAAGCCCCGTACATAGTTCAACCACGGCAAAGAGCAGAAAGTTCGCTGCAATCGGCAAACGACGGCCATATCGGTCGGCCACCAGGCCAAAGAGAAGCGCTCCAATTGGGCGCAATGCCAGAGTCGCCGTTAGAGCCAGCGACACTGTCTTATCGGATTTGCCGAAAGTTTGGCCAATTGCCGTCAGACTAAAAACGACGAGGAAAAAATCAAATCCATCCAAAGTCCATCCGGCAAGGCCGCTAATAAATGAAGGTAGCCATGACTCTTGCGCGGACTTCAGCAGCTCAGCCGCTCGAGCAGCCGAACCGGACCCGTCATCTGCGGAATGTGAGGAATATGAGGTCTCATCGGGAGTCATGCACGCGCCCTAAAGCATTTCCGAAATGGTATAAGGAAAGCATCGGCACTCTACGCAGGCGTTCCGTCGACGAACGCCTGCACATAGCCACTCTCGCCACATCACAGTATTTTGGAAAATACTTTAAAGGCAAGACGAGCTCAAAACGTCCGTGAGCAAACTCATGCTTTGGCCAGTTGCTTAACCGCATCCCCGGCTCCCTTGAGGTTCGCCAGCTTCATCTCGGAATATTTTCGCGAGAGAATCACCCCGTCGGAGCCAGCACGAAATGCGGCCAGCACGGCGTCTCGAACACCATCCGGCGTGCATTTGCTGTGCCCTGGGGCGGTAGGAATATCGATGTCGATACCTGGCCACAAAAGAGTTTTCGTGCCCTGCAGACCATCATGCGCACGCTTGGATTCGCGGTAAACATAATCAGACGACAGGCCGACGATAGGAATCTCGCCAAGACTCTTTTCCTTGTAGTTCAAAATGCGGTAGTGAAACTCGAGCAGCTCTTCCTCGGGAACATCGCCATATAGCGTGCCATGGACATTATCGATATACGCAGCAAGGCGCTCTCCACCGCAGTTGTTGTAAATCACAATTTTCAGGAAGTCGGAGTGTGGTGCGATCGCCTGCAGGTCCTGCTCAGCCCGGTAAATCGGATTAAAGGAGTTGTTATGCCAGATGTGCCATCCTACTTGTACAGATGGCTTAACCTCTTTGATCTTGCTGTAAATGGCTGCATAGGTGTCGCGCAGGCTCTGCGTCCAGAGCATCTCCCATGCGAGCAATTCCGGATAATACAACATCAGTCGCCACAACGTGACGAAATAGCCGTCCACAGGGCGCTGACTCTTGTGGCTGGCGTCAACATATTTAGCAAGTTCAAGAAATCCCGTCCGCGCGCGTTCAGGATCGATACCACGCTCTTTCGCCTTTGCCTGGCAGAACTGGCAGAAACATGTAGCGCGCATCGGCGACGAAGCACCCCCGGCGTGCGCTTCAAGAATGTTGGAGAATGCCCCCTGCCGCTCCGACCCCCACATGATGCCATCGACGTCATAAGAACGCGCCCAGTTCTCCACCATTCCCAGCAGCCACGCGCGGTAGTTCGGATTATTGAAACAGAGCGTAGTCGCGTTATTGCCTGATAGTTCTTTTTCCTGCAATTGATCGACGTTCTGAAGGTCCTTGCGGAAGACATCTTCGAACCAGCAGATGGTCTTCATACCCCGCTTCTTTGCAGAAGGCAGCACGGCATCAAGAACGTCATAGTCCGGAAAGTCGGGAGCACGAAAGTTCTTGAAGACGGTGTCCTTGAAATATTGCGGGTTTACTTTGGTATAGCTCCCCCCATAAAACGACCCGGTGTCGTATTCTTGCTTCCCATGGTCAGGCAGCGGTTGGCCTGGCACCTGGCGGCCAGCGATGCCGCGGCCATAGGTGAACGTCGCGATGAACAAAGTGTTCACTGCTCCGTCTTCCTGAAAAGTGTCCAGCACCTTCTCCACGCCTTCGTCTACAAATGAAACCGCGCCGACCTGCATACCGACCATAGGCTGGGAGTTTCCCTGCGCGGCGAGTGCATACGATCCGGGTAAAGCCGCGGTGACGGCGGTCGCGGCCGCACTCTGAATGAATGTCCTTCTGTCTATTGTCATTTGTCTCCCCGTCGTTTTCATTGTCTCTTAGTCGAGGCCCAGGATGAGGGCAGGATTTTTCTTGGACATCAAGTCGATCTCTTCTCTTGTGAAACCTTCCTGCTCCAACGCGTCGAAAAAGGCCATGAGGCCATCCGGATGCACAGGATTTACAGGTTGGCCCAGGTCACTTGAAAGGACGCAACTCTCTACGCCCACTGCCCTAATTGCGCGAGCGTAGTCGGCTGGCTCGAACTCCTTGTGCGGCCCGATAAGGCCGTTATAGACAAATTCGATCCATGCGCCCGCCGCGGTCGCCTCTTTCATGTGCGCGATCGGCATGTGAATGGGCGCAATCATGGCGTGCGTCACGACAATCCGCCACACCCCTTGCCTGCGGGCTTCATCAATCAACATGAGGACTTCTTCCGATGTGGAGTGTCCGGTCTCCAGCACCAGCGAATGCCTCGTGATGACCTCGAGCACCTGTTTCACTTCGGGAAGCAGTTTGCCATTCCGGGAAATGGGGACGAACGGCCGATCGCCCCCGAAATAGCGCACGTGTGCCTCTGTATCGAGCGATCCCATCCAGACGAAGCGCCCCGCTCCCCCCGCAACCTTTGCCATGTGCTCGATCGCATGTGGATTCATCCCGCCCACCGCGAGATTGAGCGTAACCCCGCCGAATATCTCGATCTCCGGAACAGCCTTGCGCGTCAAAACTGCAAGCGCCGCGGTAGGTTCATAGTGATTCTTGATGACGATGGCGCGCATGCCCCGGTCTCTGGCCGCGCGCGCAAGTTCAACCGCGTCGATGGTGCGCGCAAGACTATCCGGCCCACAGTGACAGTGGATATCGATCACCCCCGGCAGAGAGCCCGGCGCTGAGGAGTTCATCGCCCCTCCGGAAGGGGGCGCGGCCCCAATGAGAATCTATAGGGCATCAGATAATCTTCATCTCGCGCAAGGCATCCCCGACAGCCGCCAGGTTCGCGAGTCTCATCTCAGAATATTTGCGCGAAATCACCAGCCCCGTGCCGCCCCCACGAAAGCATGCCTTCGTGCATTCGTTCACCACGGGTGGACTCGATCGGCTGAATTGCAGGTCTACGTTTGCAATGTCCACATCCAGCCCAGGCCAAATTCCGGTCTTCGAGCCTGTCACATCATCCACCGCGCGCTTTGTCTCGCGATAAACGTAGTCCGCGGAAAGGCCGGTATAGGGCAGCTCTACATAGCCTCGTTCTCTCAGATTTACGAACCTGTATTCCATCTGAAGCGCCTCGTCGATCGGCATGTCCCCCCAAATTGTCTTGCTGGTGCTGCTGATGTAGGTCTCCATGCGTGTCCCGCCAAGATTGTTATAGACAGTGATCTTCATGTAATCGGAATATGCACTGAGTTTGGCCAGATCCGTCTGCGCGCGGAACCATGGACTGAAGCTCAAGGCATGCCACACATGCCATCCAACCTGAACCTCAGGGCGGATGGATTTGGTCTGCTTATAGATGGCTTCATAAGTCTCGTGAACGCTGTCGTTCCACATCGTCTCCCATGCGAGGAGTTCCGGATAACGAAAAAGTATCCGCCAAAGCGTCACATAATATCCGTCATTGGGCCTATCACCGCCGCGACAGGACTTCACCCACTTCTCCAGTTCATGAAATCCTTCAAAGGCTCGTGCAACATCCACGCCTCTTGACTTCGCCTTAGCCTGACAGAATTCGCAAAAGCAAGTTACCCGCGACGGATCGTTTCCGTTGCGGTTGTGGACCGACTCGACAGCATTGGCGAAGGCGCCATAGCGCTCGGATCCCCACATGATCCCGTCGATCTCATACGAGCGAACAAAATCCTCCTGCAGTGCCAGCCAGAATTTATGTGTGTCAGGGTTGTTGAAGCAGACGGTATGCGCGTTTTTTCCATAGAGATCGCGCTCCTGAAATTTGTCGATATTGGGAATATTGGCGCCGAAGACATCTTCACTCCAGGCAAAGACTTTCATCCCGCGCTTCTTTGCCGCTGGAATTACGAGTTCGAGGCAATCAACAGTGCCATAATCAGGTGCTTTTAGCGGCTTCAGCGCCGTGTCCTTGTAATACTGCAGATGCGGAGTGGCATAGTCGCCGCCATGTCCCTTGGAAAAATCCTGGTACTGCTGCACACCGTGATCGGGAAACGGATGCCCCTGTATCTGTCTGCCGGTAATTCCAGTGCCGTAGCTGAATGCCCCCATGAAGAGCGTGTTCACGCCGCCTTTTTCCTGGAGAATGTCCAGCACTTTTTCCGTCCCTTCATCCAGAAAAGAGATTGCGTCGATTTGAATGCCGATCACCGGCTTCTCAGGCCTTGTGGATGGTGCCGCCTGTTCTACGCTCGGCTCTCCGTCTGGCATGTTGTGCAGCCCATGCAAGGGCTGGGCAAAACCCGTTCCCAGTGCGGCCACTGCAGACCCGGCAGCGGCGAGGAATTTACGGCGGTCCACTCCTGACATGATGCTCCGTTTCTTAGAAATATATTTTGAGTGCAGCTTGGAAGATGCGATTCGAATTGAGCGTGCTGGTCACTCTACCGGCTGAGCTCGAGCCGATCGTCGCGTTGGGGGCCGTAAACGTCGGATGATTCGCCACGTTGAAGCTCTCGAAGCGGCACTCCAATGCTCTGTCCTTCGACTCGCCGAGCGAGAAGGTCTTCTTCAGCGTAGTGTCCAGATCAACCAATCCCTGTGAACGCAGAATATCGCGCCGGGAGTCACCATATGTGTACTGTGCAGGATTTGTGAAAGCGGTAGGATCGAACCACTTCCGGGCCGTCGGATTGCTTAGCTTGCCACTGCCGATCCGATTCGGCCACTCGCCGGAAATCCCGGTGTTGGCAACATCGCTCGAAAGGGTTGGCGTGAAGGGCTGACCGGTGCGATCGGTAAAGATGCCTGCGATCTCCCATCCTCCTACGAGTCCGTTTACGAACCCATTGCTGTCATGCAGGAATGTGCGCCCTCGTCCGAATGGAAGCTGGTAGATAGAGCTGATCGTCAGGTTGTTTGTGATGTCATAGCTGCACAGACCGTAGTTTTGCGCCAGCAAAGAAATCGTCGGCGGTCCGCTTTCCGTAGAGCCATTATCCAGGCACTTGCTCCACGTATAGGAGACCAGTGCGTAGACACCGGAATTGAGACGCTTCTCTAATGTTCCTTGCAGTGAGTTGTAGTTTGCGTTTCCAAAGCTGTTGCTGAGACCCGCCTGCCCCCACTGTGGAAAGGGGCGACGCGCCTGCACGGCTCCTGGACCGGGCGCAGGCACATTTTCCGGAACCGTATTCAACTGACCGTGAACGGTGTGATTTCCCACATAGCCGATGTTCAACGACATGTCTTTCAAGATCTGGGCCTGCACCGCAAGACTGTACTGCTCCATATACGTGTGATCGAAGGTCGCCCTGGCTGAAGAAATCGAGGGCATAACACAGCTGTTGAATGGAGCGTCTGTGCCCGGGCAGTTCACGCCGGGATTGGGATTCGCGGCAACCAGAGGTTGCCCCTGGAAGGGATTGGCCCAATCGAACTGTGGCTTTCCAATCGGATTGATGATGGTTTGCTGAATGAGGAACGGAGGAACGTGCGCCCATTGCAGCGCCACATTCGTATCCAGAAAAATAGGAAAAAGTCCGAAAGCTGCGCGCACCACTACCGTATTGCTGCCGCCAGGACGCAAGGCCAATCCAATACGCGGTGCAAACTGCCCGGGACCGGTTTTGCGAATCGCTGCGGGAAGACCAAGTGCACTTGTGCCCAATACCCTGTCGCTAAAGAGCGGAACGAGCAGCGGTGACTCGGGTTGCGCCTCCGGATCGAGGATCTGTCCATTGCTGTTCGTCGGCACGATGACTTTGCCGGTTGCAAAATCGAATGCAGAAGTCTGCCCATTGATGCCCCGGAAGAACGGATTGTACTCCCAGCGTAAACCGACGTTGAGGGTCAGATCATTCGAAAACCGGTAGTTGTCCTGGGCAAATGCCGCCCATTGAATGGCAAGGTTGCCATAGAGGTCGAGCGGATATGAGCGATACACCTGCGCCGGGGAGCCCAGCAGGAAGTCCCCGAAAGCGTCTCCAGTATATTGGGTGGTGAAGGTGAAGATCCCCTCTTGTCCCTGGCCGTTATAAAAACTGTGCCGTTGCACCCACATCTGGCCGCCGAACCTGACCTCATGTTTGCCGGCGGTATAGCTCACAGTATCGGCGTATTCCCAGGTACGAATCCGGTTCGACTTAGGAAAGTCCCCTGAGCCGGAGCCGTTAAACGCCGAATATCCGGAAAGCGTTATATAGGGAAAGCTCGGAGTGACCTGAGTCTGGTCGTAGCCGGTAATGCCGGCAGGTGTAAGAAAATCGGTCCCGCCAAGAATTGCGCTGAAGAGGAAATAGTCCCGATAGTAGGAGGCTCTTGCCTCGTTGAGCCAGTGGGCTCCAAAAATATGCGTCTCACTGAAGTCTAGATTTTGTGCACGGCTCTCCAGCGACTGAAATTTGAGCGCCGGGAACTGGTTTGGGTCTTGCTCCTGGTTATAGGCAATCGAATACCGGGCCAGCAAATGATCGGCTGGCGTCAGTGTCGCATCGACTTTGATGTCGCCTTTAATGATATTCAGCGACTGCGGAGAACTGAAGCTGGCGTCGCTTGCCGTCGGCAAATACGGCAGGAAAAAAGTAGCCTGTGGTGAAATCCGGTTCGCCGGAATCACATTGCCCGGGAAAGGCTGGCCGGTTGTCGGATCTTTGAGTTTTATGCTGTCGCCGCTGAAATCTCCTGTGCGCATCGCATCGCTCGGAACTATGTCTGCAAATGTGATGCCCTGCGACTGCCGTGATGCTTCGATGTCCGAGAAAAAGAATACCTTGTCCTTCTTGATCGGGCCTCCTACCGTTCCCCCAAACTGATTCCTTTTCAAGATATTCTTCGAGGTAGTGGCAAAGTAGTTGTGAGCATCGATAATATCGTTACGCAGAAACTCATAGGCCGTACCGTGGAACGAGTTGGTTCCACTCTTCACGGTGACGCTGACGACATTCGGCGTGTGACCGTATTCCGCCGGCATATTCGCGGCGAAGACCTTGAACTCCGCCAAAGCATCTACGTTCGGCTGTATGTTCGTTCCGCCTTGCTCGTACTCCGTGACGTCCGCGCCGTCCACCAGCCATCCATTCCAGATGAAGCCGGTGCCATTGATCTGCACATTTACCACGGAGGCGCGCAGAGAACCGCCACCGGTAATCGTGCCTTGTCCACCTGGCGTGTAGCTTGCACCCGGCACCAGCGCAACCAGTTGCCAGAACTCGCGCCCGTTCAGCGGCTGGCTCTCAATAGACTGATTCTGCACTACCTGACCTACGGACGAAGTGTCGGTATTCAGAAGCGGGACTTGCTCGGTG
>JBAVQC010000270.1:0-5882 GCA_049693715.1 Acidobacteriaceae bacterium
CGAGTGAGTGGCGTCATAATGACTTCAGGACCCGGCTGTACGAATTTGCTTGCCGAACGAAGATTCGTGGCCAGACGAAGATTCGTGGCCAGACGGACAGGCTGTCGGAGATACATTTGTCACTGTGTAGAATCAAGAACCTTGCCAGATCTATTGCTTTAAGTAGGTTGTTGATAATAAGACACCTATACGATTACAAATTCTTATTCCCGACACACTACGGAAATGACCCTTTCACTGAAGTGGTATTGTGCTCGGCCTCTCAGTTCTTAGGTGTCACTCCCCGAGCCTGTGGAGCCTGTCGGGAATAGATTTTCACTGTTTAGACCCCCCCTACAAATTTCGTAATAAACGAAGTAGTGACCCGGTAAGATCGGTTCCCGTTGTGTCGGAAAAACCAACCAACAAAATTACCCCGGACAGGCCCTAACCGCCGTATGCGCACACCCCAACCCGGGGAGAGTTGGTCACCGGCAGGCGCATCTCCATTTCGCAGGAATGCGTCTCGGCGCATGCGGGGCACAGCCATCCCACCTCCTCGCATGCGCATTGGGCACAGATCTCCGTGGCCGGCTCCCTCGCGCAAGATTGACAGAGAATCACCGGTGGCTCGTTTCTGGCGAGCAACTGTGCGGCGCCTCTGGGCGTACCGTCTGCACGCAAGCCGGCCACTTTCAACTTCAGCTCCGTGGTCGAGCCGTAGTCATACTCGTAGGATAGGTTCATCCCCACACCGACCACCTTTTTCAATGGCTGCTTCATGCTCAAGTCCCCGTCCATGGAGTCGGACGCATAACGTTCGCCGGCGATCTCAAAGCTGCTCAAGTGGCCGCAGCATTCGAGCCAGGTCTCGCGAAGAAAAGTGTCGAGTTTGGCCAGCGTGGCGCCTACCGGCACAGCCACATGCATCCAGTAAGCCTTGGCACGACGCCCTTCAATCACTATGTGAAAGCTCGGACCAGCAGACAAGCGTGCGCCTTCCGGTAGGCTGCACAGAGATAAATGGCGCATCACGGCCGCACGATCCACGATCTGATCGCAAAATTTACATCTCCCAGCGGACTCCGGTTTGCTCATGACAAAACCAGTATAGGGCTGCCTATGGCAAGCAGGAGTCAGGTCCCCACGAACTGAGTCATAGGGGAATGCCGTAAAGCCGGCAAAGGCTAAATGGTAGAATTAAGGTATCCATTGGTAGAAGGGAGGAACCATGGGCCTTAACATAAAGAACGACGAGGCAAACCGGCTTGCCCACGAGCTCGCCGAAGTTACCGGGGAAAGCCTGACGACCGCTGTCACGATCGCGGTACGCGAGCGGCTGGATCGGTTGCAGCGGAGCAAGAGCGAACCGTTAGCTGAGCGGCTTTTGAAAATTGGCAAGGACTGCGCCCTCCATCTGAAAGAACCATTCCTTACCGTTGACCATGGGGATCTGCTCTATGACGAGAAAGGGCTCCCGAAGTGATCGTGGACACCTCCGCATTGATCGCCATTCTGCGGGATGAGCCGGAGGCGCGAGCCTTTGCCATCGCCATTGCGGAGGCGGATCGCCGCCATATCTCCGCCGCGAACTACCTTGAGACCGCAATTGTGATCGATGGCAGTCGCGATCCCATTGCCAGCCGCCGTTTCGACGATCTTATACGGGAGGCGGAGATCGGCATCGAGCCGGTGACGGCGGACCAGGCGCGAGTTGCCCGCGAAGCTTACCGAGATTTTGGCCGCGGCAGCGGTCACGCCGCGCGGTTGAACTTTGGG
Source organism: Acidobacteriaceae bacterium (assembly GCA_049693715.1). Taxonomy (GTDB): domain Bacteria; phylum Acidobacteriota; class Terriglobia; order Terriglobales; family Acidobacteriaceae; genus PALSA-350. The sequence goes on from JBAVQC010000270.1 coordinate 1,759, forward strand.
GATTGTTTCGCCTACGCCTTGGCCAAAACCTCGGGTGAGCCGCTGCTCTTCAAGGGTGACGATTTTCTTCACGTTGGCCTTCGCAGAGCCGGAAGCCTCCACCCTAGCGGGTGAACAGAAGCAACGCGTCCTCGCGTGCCGGCAACGCTGCAAACCTACCGCCGATTGAGCAACTGAATCGTCTCCAGAAACACATCCCCCACGATCGTCAAGCTCTTCGCGCTCAGCTTATCCATGGTGTCCTGCGGAGTGTGCCAAAACGCATTCTGATACCCATAATTGAAGTCGATAATGTCCGCGCAAGGCACCTTGCGCTGCATAAACGGAGTATGGTCATCCCCCACCGAACTTTTTTCCTGAAAAAAATAAGACTGGTCGCCGAACTTCGCCGCCGCCTGTCCCACCACGTCCAGCAGCCACGGCGTAGAACTCAAGTCCCGCAACACATCCAAGTCACGATCCCCAATCATGTCCGCAAGTAAAAACGCCTTAATCCGTTTAAGCGTCCCATCCGCCTGCCATTTTTCCGCGAGATGCCGGCTGCCGTAGGTCGAATCCGCGTCCGTCCATCCCTTAACCGCCTCTTCTCCATCAAAAAACACCAGCCAAACGCTATACCCATCCAACTTCTTGCCCCGGAAGCTATTCGCCAACTCCAGCAGCAAACCCGTGCTCGACCCACCGTCATTGGCCCCCACGTATCCGGTATCCTTCAGCGGATAGTTGGTGTCGTAATGGCTGGCCAGGACGACCACGCCATCCTTGTTCCCGGGAAACTTGACGATGTAATTGGTCATCGCCAGCGGTCCCGCGGGCGTGGATGCCGTGAAGCTATCCTTCACCAGATCATCTTTAGCAAACTGTTTTTCCAGGAAGGCCTGCGCCTTGGCGTGTCCCTTGCTGCCCACCCAACGCGGTCCGGTAGCGACGAAATCCCGGGTGTAGGCAAGCGCACGGTCCCCATCGAACCGGGGAAGCGGCGCCTGGGCTCCGGCCACTGCACACAGCAGGAAGCAAAGAAGCGCGGCAAACACCCTCATGTTTGCTCTTTAAGCCGGTTTCTCCGCGTCGGGTGGACCATGTAAGCGACCCCAATACTGACCACGTAGAGCACCAGCATCGGCGCGGCAAACACGCACATCGTCAGCACATCCGGCGTGGGGGTAATAATCGCGGAAATGATGAAAATCACCAGGATGGCGTAGCGAATATTCTTCCAAAGCCAGCCGGCGCTCACAATGCCAAAGAGCGCCAGAAAAAACACCAGGATGGGCAATTCAAACGTGACCCCCAGCCCCAGAATCACGGTCATGAAGAGTTCCGTATATTCGCTCACCGTCACCATGGGCCTGAACTGAGAGCCGTAGCCAATGAGAAAAGTCAGCGCACCCGGATAAACGTAGTGATAGCCAAAAAACGCGCCCGCGAGAAACAGGCCGACCGTGGCTGTCATGAAGGGCAGAATGTAGCGTTTCTCCTGCCGGTAAAGCCCAGGGGCAATGAACAACCACACCTGAAACAGGATGAACGGCGAGGCGATGATCGCCCCACAAACCAGGCTGATTTTGATGTAGAAGTTGAACGGGTCTACCGGGTTCAAATAGACCAGGTGGGAGTCCAGATTGTGTGCCTTGAGCGCCGAGGTGATGGGCTTCACCATGAACGCAGAAAGCTTTTCGCGGATGGCGTAAGCGATAAAGAAGGCGACGATCAGGTAGATGCCGGAATGAATGATGCGTTTGCGCAGTTCCTCCAGGTGTTCCAGGAGGCTCATGCCCGGCAATTCCGCTCGTTCCGTCACCGCCGTCCGGGCCCGGTCCACAAGGTCAGTCATGATGGCTGACTGCCTGCTCCGGCTCGCGTTCGAGGCCGTTGCTCGCCAGTTCCGGATGGTCTCCCGCGACTGCCTTCAGTTCCGCAACTTCTTCCTCCACAGGGATCACGCGCGAGGACGGGCTTTCCGTGCTGACCGTAGTCCCATTGCTCGGGGGCCGGATCGTCAAGGCTTCCGAGGTGGGTTCCGGGGCCGGCGTCGGCGTGACCGGCGGCGCGGCGATCTGCTTTTGGCGATCTGCCACCTCGGCGGCCCGCAACTCTTCCTCGATCTGCATCTTGAACTCGTTGCTGGCGCGCCGGAATTCGAGCACCAGCTTGCCCAGTTGCCGCCCGATTTCCGGCAGTTTTTTGGGGCCGAAGATCACCAGGGCCAGTCCGAAAATGAAGATCGTGTCGGGCAAACTCATCGCTTTGTCATGATACCTTCCCCGCCAAGCCGCCACAAATCAGCCGGCCGGCCTGTATTACCATAGGGGTTAGCCGAAGGTCGTATCGATGAAGACATTCTCCCTTGACGAGGCGCAATCTCTCTTGCCGATCCTGGAATCGTTGCTGCGCCGGGCGATCGATGCCAAGGCGAGTGCCAGTCTGGTCGAGGCGGAATTCCAGCTGCTCAGTCAGAACATCTTCCTCTCCGGTGGCATGTTGGTGGATGTAGCGGCAGTGGCCCATAAGCGCATGTCGCAGCGCACCTCGGTCCAGCAGGCCCAGGATGCGATCCAGGAAATTGATTCCATCGGTGTCCAGGTAAAAGACCTCGACAAGGGTCTGCTCGATTTCCCCTGCCAGGTCGGAGAGCAAATTGTCCTGCTCTGCTGGCAACTAGGCGAAGCAAAAATCGACTACTGGCACACGGTGGAAGCCGGTTTCCAGGGCCGCCAACCCCTTGACGATCGCTTCCAAAAGACCCGCCCCGATAGACCCAACTAAAGCACACTGGCCACGCGATGAAATCAGTCCCGCAGGGACGAAGACGCAATGATCAAGGGCTTTAGAGGCTGCGGAAGTGTCCGCCTTTGGGGTGGAAGTGTGCGCCTTAAGCGCCCTATGCGCCCTTTGGGTGAAGCCCGACCACCGGTCGGGTTACTAAATCGGCCCCATCCCGTCTCTCTTACTAACCTTCTCCAACCTTTCCCCCGCGGCTGTTAGACTGCAACCGGCCCGTCGATGAACGACAAGCAGAACAAACACGCCAGCCTGACCCTCCTGCTCGGCACGCTGATCACGGACCCGCAAGGCCGCGTCCAGGGCCGCCTCAAAGACGTCGCCGTGGCCACCGGGCCCGCAGCCGGTAATGTCGCGGGTCTGTTGCTCAAGACACGCGAAGGGATCAGGCTGGTCGCGGTGAAAGACGTATTGCCTACCCCGGCAGGAACTCTGGAACTGCGCGAGGGTGCCCTCCTCCAACCCCTGCGCGGTGACGAGAACCTGCTCCTCCTGCAGCAGGACGTCCTCGACCGGCAAATCATCGACGTCCACGGCAGAAAAGTCGTGCGCGTGAACGACGTCGACCTGCAGTGGTTTGCGCAAGGTGGACGCGAGGGCCTACGGGTGGCTGAGGTCGCCGTCGGCATGCGCGGCGCCGTACGCAGGCTACTCAAAGGCACGATGCCCAGGCACACCCTGGCAAAGTTCGCCATGCGCTTCCGCGCCAACGTCATTCCCTGGGAATTTGTTGACCTCATTGAAGTCGACCCTGCCCGCCGGGTGAAGCTGAAGATCGAACATGCCCGCCTTTCTCATATGCACCCCTCAGACCTGGCGGACATTCTCGAGGACCTTCCCCCTCCCGAGCGTGAAGCTGTCTTCGTTTCCCTCGATGAGGAGGTAGCCGCCGAAGCGCTCGAGGAAGTAGAGCCTCGCCTGCAGAAATCCCTGCTCGAGTCCCTCGACTCCGGCCGCGTAGCCGATATCGTCGAAGAAATGGATCCGGGAGCTGCCGCCGATCTGCTGGCCGAACTCTCCGACGAGCGTTCCGAGGCCATCCTCGAGGAAATGCAGCCGGAAGAGCGGCAGGAAGTCGAGGACCTGCTCGAATTCCGGGAGAACTCCGCCGCCGGCAGAATGACCACCAACTGCGTCCAGGTCGCCTCCGGCGCCACCGTCCGAGAGGCAATCCGCGCGTTACGGGAGTTCGATGGAGATCCGGAGGGCATAGCCGAAATCTATCTCACCGGGAAAGATGACGTGCTCGAAGGCGTGGTGCCGTTGGCTCGATTGATCCTGGCGCTGCCGGAAACGAGAGTAGCTGTTCTTTCCGAGCCGCGCATCATCTCGAGTCCAGCGGA
>JBAVQC010000271.1:0-11119 GCA_049693715.1 Acidobacteriaceae bacterium
GCACCTGGACCCAATGCTTATTGACCTGGATTTGCCCGAGTGAGTCCAACATCCAACGAGCCAACGCCATTTGACCTCTTGCCTCCTGTGCGAACCCGCCGGATTCACATTCTATTCATGCTAGCTAGGAATGCAATTTTGCACCGAAAAGATGCCTAACCGAAAGCCCTCGAAACGACCCGAAATTACCAAAAATGAGATTTGGCGATATGGAGTGTCATATCCGGCTGGTGGAAAACAGCAGATCCCATGTTACGGGAATAACCAGGCTGGTAGCACCCCGATCGATCCTCGTTTATCTCTTCTTGAATCAAGGGTATACTTGGGCCGTAAATGAGCGATTCCTAGGGTCTGCCGGGCACTCGGGCCTTCCTAATTGGTCCGTAGCGTGCTCTTGTCTTCTGGGGACTCTCTGTTCTTCTTCGCAGGAACGCGATGCTGAAGACCTTTCAAATTCGGGTAGCCGTGGTTCTTCTCGCCGGGTTTACTTTGGCGGCCGCGGTACTTGCCGCTCTGAATTTTTCCAAAGAAGGCTCTTATCCTCAAGCTACAGACCTGGTGATTTGGCAGGAAGCACCAGGCGGTCTGAAGGCGCAACGGGTCACGGCCAACGGGCCGGCCGACCGAGCCGGGATCAAGGCCGGGGATCTGCTGGTTTCGGCCAATAATGTTCCCACTCCCCGCATTTCGTACCTGACGAGGCAATGGTTTGCTGCGGGCACCTGGCGCCATGTGGACTACCTCCTCATCCGGTCGGGCGTTTCTATCCATGCATCGGTAATTATTGAACCGGCGGACCGCTCCGAGAACCAGGGCTTGCGGTTGATTGCACTGGTCTATCTCTCGATCGGCCTCTACGTTCTGTTCCGGCGGTGGACTGCGCCCCGCGCGACTCACTTTTATGTCTTTTGCCTGGCATCCTTTGTTCTCTACTCGTTTGACTACACCGGCAAGCTGAACGGCTTCGACTGGACTATTTATTGGGGCAGAATTCTGGCCGGAGCGCTGCAACCTGCGCTGTTCCTGCATTTCGCGTTAGCGTTTCCAGAAGAGCGGCCGGCGTCGCGCCGCCACTGGATCAACTCCTTGATCTACCTTCCCGGCCTGGGTGTGATCGTCTTGCAGGTAGTGGCCATGGTGCGCTGGGAGGCTACCGGGCTGCTGAAGACGCGACTCGACCAGCTGGCCACGGCTTACCTGGCGGTCTACTACGTCTTGGCGGCCTTGGTTTTCCTGCGCAACTACCTGCGGCAGACCAATCCGCTTCGCCGCCAGCAGTTAAAGTGGCTGACGCGGGGAACGTTGCTCACCGTCATCCCCTTCACGGTGCTGGACGTCATCCCGTTTCTCACCGGCATTCCCGTGCCCGGCACTCTGGCCAAGCTGGGTGGAATTTGCCTGGTCTTTTTGCCGCTGACCTTCAGCTGGGCCGTCGTCCGCTACCGCCTGATGGATGTCGACCTGATCTTCAAGCGGGGTGTCACCTACACACTGGCGACGGCGGCGCTGGTCGGGCTCTACTTCGGCGCGGTGGCGGTCGCAGCTGAGCTGGTACACACCCGGCTACCCAGTGCGGGCGCCTGGGGGCTGATTGCTGCCATCATCATCACCGCCCAGCTTTTCGAACCGCTCAAGAAGGCTATTCAAGACCGGGTCGACCGGGTTTTCGATCACAAGCGCTACGACTACCGGCAGACCCTGATCACGTTTGGCCGCGGCTTGAGCTCGCAGACTGATTTGGGCAGGTTGCTCACATCGATCGTGGATCGTTTGTCGGAGACGCTACTGGTGGCGAGGGTGGCCATCTTTTTCCCTGATCGGAATGGTGGATATCGGCTGATGGCGGCTCACGGCCTCCCGGCACAACTGCTGGACCGGGAGAACCATCCAGGACTGGACTTTATCAGCTTCGATCAGCCGGATGCGGGCACGCACATCTTTCTTGAGAATCCGCAGCACGCGCTCCACCTGACGCCCGAAGAACGCCAGTCCGCCGCCTCGCTCGACCTGAACTATTACCTCCCTTGCCGGTTGCAGGCGAAGACCATCGCCATTATCGGGCTGGGACGCACCACTCATGGGGACTTCCTCTCCAGCGAAGACGTGGAGTTGCTCGAATCGATGGCCAGCTATATCGGGATCGCGATCCAGAACGCGCGTCTGTACGCCAGCCTGGAGGAGAAGATCTCCGAATACGAGCGGTTGAAGGAGTTCAACGAAAACATTGTCGAGTCGATCAATGTCGGCGTGTTCGCGGTTGACCTGGAGGAACGGGTCGAGAGCTGGAACGCGCAGATGGAAGTGATGTATGCCATGTCGCGCCAGGAGGCGATGGGGCAATATCTCCGCGACATTCTGCCGGAGAATTTTGTGGCCGAGTTCCTGCGCTTGAAAGATGAGCCTGGCGTGCACAATTTGTATCGTTTCCGGCTGCAAACGCGGAGCGGCGAGAACCGTTGCGCCAACGTGGCGATCGCGCCCCTGGTTTCGCGCAACTTTGAGGTGGTCGGGCGCATCATTATTGTGGATGACATAACCGAGCGCATGGAGCTGGAAGCACAGCTGGCGCAAGCCGACAAACTCTCTTCCATTGGCCTGCTCGCAGCCGGTGTGGCGCATGAGGTCAACACTCCCCTGGCGGTGATTTCGTCGTATACCCAGATGCTCGCCAAACAGGTGCGGGGAGATCAACGAGTGGCTCCGCTTTTAGACAAGATCACCCAGCAGACGTTTCGCGCTTCGGAAATCGTGAATGGCCTGCTCAACTTTTCGCGCACCGGGGCGGCGGAGTTTACGTCCCTGGATCTCAATCACGTGATCGAGGAAACGCTGAAGCTGCTGGAACATCAGTTCCGTGTCTCGCAGGTACAGCTGGAGACTTCGTTCGAAGATAATCTCCCGCCGATTCTGGGCAACTCAGGCAAACTACAGCAGGTCTTCCTCAATTTGTTTCTGAATGCCAAGGACGCCATGGCGGCCGGCGGCACACTGCGGGTAGCTACACAAGCAAACGGGCATGTAGCGGTGGACGTTTCCGATACCGGCTCGGGCATTGCGCTGGAACACGTGCAGCGCATCTACGATCCCTTCTTCACCACCAAGGTCACGGTGAGCGAAGGGCAGCGCAGGGGCACAGGACTGGGGTTAGCCGTGAGCTACGGCATTATCCAGGAGCATGCGGGCAAAATCCAGGTGGAGAGCCAGATCGGTAGCGGCACCACTTTCCATCTCGAATTTCCCATGGCAAGGAAACCCGCGCATGTCTGAGGCCGTCATTCTCGTTCCGCAAAGAACCAACGTTTTGAACCCCGAACCGGCAGCCCGCATTCTGATCATTGACGACGAAGCAGCCATTCGCGAATCGCTGGAAACGCTGCTGATGCTGGAAGGTTATGTCGTCGACCTGGCCCCCGAGGGCCAGGCTGGGTTAAGGGCTATCGACAGCCGAGCCTATGACCTGGTGCTGCTCGACCTGGCTCTCCCTGGGCTCAACGGCCTGGAGGTTCTGGCACGCATCCGCGAGCGCCAGCCAAACCTGCCGGTGATCATGATTACGGCCTATGGAACGGTGGGCAACGTAGTCGAAGCCATGAACGGCGGGGCACAGAACTTTGTCCAGAAGCCCTGGGACAACGAAAAGCTTTTGGCTGATATCCGTGCCGCGACGGCTCGCCAACGTGCGGAAGAAGAAAATGTCCAGCTCAAGCGCGCGCTGAAGCAGCGCTACAACTTCGAAAACATCGTGGGCAAGAGCGATCGCATGCTGCGCATTTTCGACCTGGTGGCCCAGGTTGCGCCCACCCGTTCCACCATCCTGATCCAGGGCGAGAGTGGAACCGGCAAGGAACTCATCGCCAAGGCGATCCACGCCAATTCGCCACGCCGTGACAAGCCCTTTGTACCCGTGAACACCGGGGCCATGCCCAGCGATCTGCTCGAGTCCACGCTTTTTGGCCACGTCAAGGGGGCGTTTACGTCCGCTGTTTCAGCCAAAAAGGGACTGTTTGAAATGGCTAACTTTGGCACCCTCTTCCTGGACGAGATCGGCACCATGGGGATGGATACACAAGCCAAAGTGCTGCGCGTGTTGCAGGACCGCCGTTTTATGCACCTGGGTGGAGTGCACGAGATCCAGGTGGACGTGCGCATACTCGCTGCCACCAACGTGGATCTGCGGCAGGCGGTGCGGGAAGGCAAATTTCGCGAAGATTTGTTCTACCGGCTGAATGTGATCACGATTGATCTGCCGCCGTTGCGTACACGCCGCGAGGATATTCCGCTGCTGGCAGGGAGCTTTCTCAAGCGCTATGCGGAGGAAAACGATTTGGCGGCACGCACGCTGGCGCCGGAGGCCATGCGGGTCCTGATGGATTACGACTGGCCGGGCAATGTGCGTGAACTGGAAAACGTGATCGAGCGGGGCGTCGTTCTCTCCTCCACGCCTACGATCGGATTCGACCTTCTTCCCGGCCATCTTACGGGCCGCAGCTACTCCTCCAGCCTGCTGGAGCATAATCCTGACGCCTCGTTATTCGACATTCTGGAAGACATCGAGCGGCGCATCATCATCGACAAACTGGAGCGCTGCAAGTGGAACCAGACGGATGCCGCGGAGCAGTTCCGCATCCCCCTTTCCACCCTCAACCAGAAGATCAAGCGGCTCTCCATCGAGATCAAGAAGCGGATGAAAGACTAGACCGGGGCGTGTGGTACCCTCGGCTTGGGTATGCCATTCGACTCGATTGAAAGCTTGACCAAGCAGTACGTGGTCGCAGTGCAGGACTACGCCATACTCTCCGGCCGGGCTATCGCCAACATTTTTCAGCGTCCGCACTACTTTGGCGACCTGATTACCCAGGCTGATTCGATCGGCATAGGCTCGCTGCCCATCGTAATCCTCACCGGCTTTTTTACCGGCGGCGTACTGGCTCTGCAATCCGCCTCCTCGCTGGCTCAGTTCGGCGCTACCGCCATTACCGGGGAGTTGGTCAGTCTCTCGATGATCAAGGAACTCGGCCCGGTACTCACGAGCCTCATGGTGTCCGGACGGAATGCGTCGGGGATGGCCAGCGAGTTGGGCTCCATGATGGTGACCGAGCAGATTGACGCCATGCGCGCGCTGGGCACCGATCCGGTGAAGAAACTGGTGACGCCGCGCCTGTACGCAACCGTTATCATGCTCTTTTTTCTCACCATCATCTCCGACACCGTGGGCACGCTGGGCGGGGCGTTCGTCTCGGTGGTCATGCTGGGACAGAACGGGTCTCAGTACTTCCATACCGCTTACCAGACGCTGCGTTATCCCGATGTCATTCAAGGGCTGGTAAAACCGGTGGTGTTTGGCTTCATCATCGCCAGCATCGGGTGCTTTTATGGCATGACCACACGCGGCGGTACACAGGGCGTCGGCCGCTCCACCACCCAGGCGGTGGTTGTCTCTTCCGTGCTCATCATCTTCGTCGACTTTTTGATCAGCCAGTTTATGATCAACGTCTTCGGCTTCTGAATCTATGGTGACTGCGCCCCAGACCGAACCGCCGGCAGCACAGGACGATCCGTCGCAGCCGGTCGTGGTCTTCGATGACGTCTCGATCGGCTTTGAAGGCAAACAGGTCCTCAAAAATATCTCGCTGACCATATCCCTGGGGGAGACCCGGATCCTGCTGGGGCCGGCGGGCAGCGGGAAGAGTGTTCTGCTCAAGCTCGCGAATGGACTGATGAAACCTGACTCGGGGACCATTACGGTCTTCGGCGAACGAATCGACAACATGCCGGAAGAGCAGCTCTTCGAGTTGCGGGGGCGTATTGGCATGGTGTTTCAAGAGGGAGCCCTGTTCGATTCGCTCACGGTGAGGGACAATGTGGCCTACCGTTTGATGGAGCAGAAGGTTCCCGAGGCGGAGGTCACGCGACGAGTGACAGAAGCGCTCCGCTTCGTGGAACTGGAACAGACGCTGGACAAGTTTCCCTCCCAGCTTTCCGGCGGCATGCGCCGCCGGGTGGCGATTGCCCGGGCGATCGTGAACCGGCCGGACTTGATCCTCTACGACTCCCCAACCGGGGGGTTGGATCCCATTACTTCGACTACGATCGTTGAGCTGGTCATGAAACAGCGCGATGTTTATCGCACCAGTTCGCTGCTGGTGACGCATCGTTTGCAGGATGCCTTCACGCTGGCCACGCACACCTTCGACCGGGAAAAGAACCACATGGTCCCCATTCCTGATGGGGGGCTGGATTCGAAGACGAATTTCCTGGTGTTGCATGATGGGCACATTGTTTTCGATGGCTCTACGCACGATCTGGTGCACAGTGAGGATCCGTTCCTGAAGGAATATCTGTCGTAAGCGACTCTAATGTAACTGTCTCGGTTTTTACCTGCCTCAGCTCAAAGCGTTCGAAGGGCTCCACCCATCTTTTTCGGCCGGTGTGCGCTGATGCGAACGAGGACGCCCGTCCTTTTCCTGGAGTTTTTCTTTTGGGTTGAGTTTTGGGGTTCCGCTGACGGGGTGCGCAAACTCTGCTATTCTAGGGGGTTTGCTACCAGCTTTCTGAGGTGCCTGCCGGCATGGCGTTCAAATTTAAAGGTGTTGATTTTATGCAGTTCGATGGGCTGCTCTCGGGCGACGAGCTGCTTTCGCGAGATACCACACGCCAGTTCGTGGAAGACAACGTGATCCCCATTATCGAGCAATGCAATCGCGATGGCCGGTTTCCAAAAGAGTTAATCCAGCCGATGGGACAGCTAGGCTTCTTTGGCGCCAGCCTCGAGGGTTATGGATGCGCCGGCATGTCGAATGTGGAGTATGGACTGGTGATGCAGGAGCTGGAACGGGGGGACTCAGGCCTGCGCAGCTTTGTCAGCGTGCAGTCGGCGCTGGTCATGTATCCCATTTACGCGTTCGGCAGCGAGGCGCAAAAGAATACCTGGCTACCGCTGCTGGCCACAGGCGAGAAGCTCGGGTGCTTCGGGCTTACCGAGCCTGACTACGGCTCGAACCCTGGCGGAATGCGGACGCGCGCCCGCAAAGAAGGCGACGAATACATTCTCAATGGGGAAAAAATGTGGATCACGTCGGGCTCCATTGCCGACGTAGCCGTGATCTGGGCAAAGGTGGACGACGAGGATGGCATGGTGAGAGGTTTTCTGGTGGAAACCAATCGCCCCGGCTTCTCAGCTTACGATGTCCATGGCAAGTGGTCGTTGCGGGCCTCGGTGACGTCCGGCCTTTCTCTGCAGGATGTGCGCGTTCCGGCGTGCAATCTGCTGCCGGGCTCGGGCGGCCTCAAGTCACCCCTCATGTGCCTCAACCAGGCCCGATACGGCATCAGCTGGGGTGGGCTGGGGGCCGCAATGTCCTGCTATGACACCGCACTTCAGTATGCCCTGGTGAGAAAGCAATTTCGCGAGGAACCCATCGCCAGCCACCAATTGGTGCAGGAAAAATTGACCTGGATGATCTCGGAGATCACCAAAGGCCAGCTGCTCGCGCTCCAGGTGGGGCGGCTCAAAGACGCGGGCAAAGTGAGCTTTGAACACATCTCCATGGCCAAGCGGAACAACGTTTGGATGGCGCTGGAGTGTGCGCGCATGGCACGCGACATTCTGGGGGGCAACGGCATTACCGACGACTACCCGGTCATGCGGCACATGATGAATCTCGAATCTGTGAAGACCTATGAGGGCACCCACGACATCCACACCCTCATTATCGGACAGAGCGTTACCGGGATTCCCGCGTACTAGGTTTGCACAACGGTCCATTGGGTAGAATCACAAGTGTCAGGGTGCAGGCGACCGCACCCTTTCCCTTCCCCCTAATTCGCAACCTCTGGCGGCAAACTGCGTCTCTAATAGAGAGCGGATAAATCGGGCCCGATCAGGTGTGTACCCATGGATGTGAAGTCCGCTTCACGGAAAGTATTGCAACTGGGCAAGATACAGCGTCGTCCCGAGCTGGATGCCCTGCGCGGACTTTTTCTGGTTTGGATGACACTCACCCACCTGCCGACACGTCTCAGTGTGCTGGTGAATCAACCCTTCGGTTTCGTTTCTTCGGCCGAAGGTTTCGTGTTTTTGTCCGGCATGCTGGTGGCGACCCTGTACATCCACCGGGCATCCGAAGACAGCGACGACGTGCGCAGCAAACTGTGGAAGCGCGCACTCAGAATCTATGGCTACCACCTCATTATGTTGGCCATGGTGTTCACCGTGGTGGCGGCGTTCGCAGCGCACACGCATCGCGCGGCCATTTACAACCTGCTGAATTTCTACCTTGCCCATCCGGCAACGGCGATCATCGGGTCATTGCTGCTGATCTACTGTCCGCCGCTGCTCGACATACTGCCCATGTATGTGACCTTTCTACTACTCACGCCGTACATCCTCGGCGTGGCGGTGCGCAAGGGTTGGAACAGTATTTTGCTGGTGAGTGGCATCGTCTGGGTTTTGGCCCAGTTCGGTTTACGCAGCTGGATGCATGACATGGTGGTGCATGCCACGGGCTTACATATACCCCTGCAGGAAACGGGAGCCTTCAACCTTTTTGCCTGGCAGGCCATCTGGGTTCTGGCTTTGTGGCTGGGGGCCAAGTCGGCACAGCATCAGAACCCTCTGAGCCGGCTGCCCGGTTATGTCTTTCCCTTGAGCGGGGCTATTTGCCTCTTTTTTCTGGGAGTGCGCCACGACTGGCTCGGGTCTCATCTCACCCAGGAGGCGCTGGGCTTGTCGTTGGACAAATGGCAGATCGGTCCGTTGCGCATGCTGAACCTTTTCGCTTTCTCATGCCTGATCTACTGGTCGCGGAAATATTTGACCAGGCTGGTCCTCGTCGAGCCTCTGCTTACCCTGGGCAAAGCCTCTCTCGAAGTGTTCTGTGCCCATGTGTTTTTTGTGTTTGTCGGTCTGGCGCTGTTGTACGGCGAAGTGACGGAACTGCACGGCCGCTACGCACTGATCCTCTTAATTATCACGTTTAGCGTGCTGATCCTGGTCGCTGTACGGGAAGTGCGGCGCAAGCAGAACGCTCGCCTCGCTCCACCGGCAGGCACGACAAGCCGAGAATCGTTTCGGCCGGTATCCGGGTTGAACCCTCCGCCTGCGGAGAGCCGGGCAGAAGTTTAGACTGCCACTGTGAACGTATCTTCGTGGCGAACTACATTGCGGTAGAGCGTGTCACGTTCCACCGGTTCGCGACCAGCCTCACGAATCAAGCGAACCAGGTCAGCGCGCCTCATCCCCTGCGGAGTGGTTGCCCCGGCGTCATGGTAGATCTTTTCTTCGACCACGGTGCCATCGATATCGTCGGCGCCGAAGCGCAGGGAAATCTGCGCAATCTTGGCCGTCATCATTTGCCAGTAGGCTTTGATGTGGGAAAAGTTATCCAACAATAAGCGGCTCACTGCGATCTGGCGTATATCCGTGAGGCCGGTGGTCGTGGGCAGATGATCGAGGGCCGTGTGGGCAGGATGGAAGGCGAGTGGAATAAAAGTCTGGAAGCCCCCGGTATCATCCTGCACGGCGCGCAGGCGCAGCATGTGGTCGACGCGATCTTCATCGTTCTCGACGTGCCCATAGAGCATGGTTGCGTTGGAACGTAACCCTAGCCGGTGCGCTGTACGCGCGGTTTCCAGCCACTCGTCGCCGTCGATCTTGTGATCGCAAATGATGTGCCGGACCCGATCGGAGAAGATTTCGGCGCCGCCGCCGGGCATGGAATCTACGCCGGACTGCTTCATCCTGGTGAGCGTCTCGGCGATCGTGAGCTTGGCGCGCTTTGCCAGGTACGCCACCTCGACCATGGTGAAGGCCTTGATGTGTACCTGGGGAAAGCGTTCTTTGAGACCAGCCACCAGGTCGAGGAAGTATTGGAACGGAAGATCGGGATGCAAACCGCCGACGATATGGAATTCCGTCACGGCTTCGGTGTATCCGGAGGCAGCGGTCTGCCACGCCTCTTCCAGGGCCATGGTGTAAGCCCCTGGGCCATCTTTTTTGCGGCCAAAGGCGCACAGCCTGCAGGCGGCCACACAAACGTTGGTAGGGTTGATGTGGCGGTTAACGTTGAAATAAGCAACATTGCCGTGCAGGCGTTCGCGCACGAAGTTTGCCAACCAGCCTACGGCCAGAATATCGCCCGACCGGTAGAGCGCGACGCCATCGTTGAAATCGAGACGCTGGTTTGCCAAAATCTTTTCCGCGATCGGCCGCAGACGGGCGTCGTCAGTTTGAAAGCCGTGGCGCTCGGGCGCAAAAGTCATGGGGCTGCTCACTCATTCATGATACTCGACCGGCCTATTGGCTTCGGTGTTTCATCCAGCTACATCAACACGGGGGCAGCCGAATTCCTGGGTTAAGATTTGTAAGACAGAATGCGACTGCTTCGGACCCTGGCCTTCACCCTCTTCGCGTTACCCTGCGCGCTAGCAGCTCCGCAAAATCAGTCTCCCCCGGCGCCTGTCTTGCCGCCAGTTACGGCTTACGCACTCGACCGCGAGAAAGTCACGCTGCCGGCGGATTTTACCGCGCCGCTGAATCTGCTGATCCTTTCCTTTCAGCGAGATCAACAACCTGTGGTCGATGGCTGGATTCCGGCGCTGCCCCCCGGCGCCCCCGCGGTGCAGACCTGGTTGTTGCCTATCGCGCCGCGCGCGAACGGCCTGTACCGGTGGTGGTTGAACGCTTCCTTGCGCACCAGCTTGCCGCCGTCCCAGCCGCGGCGCTACACGGTCCCCTTGTACGTGGACAAGGGGCGTTTTCTCCCTGCTTTACAGGTTTCCTCCGAAAAGGAGGTAGTGCTGCTGCTGACCGATAAGACTGGGCATGTTCTCTGGCGGACCACAGGACCGGTGAGCGATAGCAAGAAGGCTGCACTGAGTGGATTTGTCAGCAGGGTGGGCCGGTAGCCGTTGCCAAGCAACTCCGGCGAGGAGAGCATGTCTGAGAACGCGGAAAACAAATCGCAGAACTGAAACAGGCCCGTAGGGCCGGAACCAAACGTATAGGGGTAGGGAGAACCGGAGTTCCCCCTCCCTCCGAACCGGACGTGCGGATCTCCCGCATCCGGCTCTCCAGTTAGTGGGTCACCTTGCTTAAGGATTGACGTACGGAGACATGAGC
>JBAVQC010000272.1:0-2717 GCA_049693715.1 Acidobacteriaceae bacterium
CATCGTTGCACAACTCTGGCACACCGGCGCAATCTCGCATCCAGAACTACTGAACGGCGCGAAGCCCGTCTCCGCATCGGAGGTCGATCCAGGCCAGATCTCGGTCACGCCTACAGGAAGGAAGCCCACGGTAACACCGCAGCCTCTGACGAAGCAAGAGATTCAAGTCACGGTCGCGGATTTCGCGCGAGCCGCGCGAAACGCGATGGAAGCCGGCTTCGATGGTGTCCAAATTCTCGCCAACTATCTCTATCTGATCTCGCAGTTTCTGAACGTCACGACCAACCTGCGTAAAGACGAGTACGGCGGAAGCCTGGAAAATCGCTCGCGATTTCTCTTCGAGGTAGTCGAGTCGGTGCTAGGTCAGGTCGACGCACGACAAGTTGGAGTCAAGATTAGCCCGATGCATGAAGGCGGCGCATTTCAAGCCAACGACGGAACCCTGCCCGTCACCGAATACGCAATTCAGAAATTGAGCACTTACAATCTTTCTCACTTGTTGCTCATGGGGAATACGACCGACTTCACTGGTACGCCTCTTGATAAATTGGCCGACGATGGCATGTTCCGGCATTTCCGCTCTCTCTACACAGGCACTCTGATCGCGAACGTGAAGATGGACCGTGATCGTGGCAATCGCCTTATCGCGGAGGGGCTAGCTGATCTTGTGGCGTTCGGTCGTCCTTACATCGCAAACCCTGACCTGGTCCAGAGGTTTGCCGAGAACGCCCCTCTTGCCGAAGTTGATTGGGAAACCGTGTATGCCTCGGGGCCGCACGGCTATTCCGATTACCCAACCTATCAATCATCGCAAGACAACCCCAGGAGCTGAACATGCCAAGGACAACACCCGAACAGAACAAGGCGATTGTCCTCAAAGCCTTCGATACACTCTTCAACAAACGCGACTACGCGGCGGCAGAGCCCTTTTGGTCGCCGAAGTACATTCAGCACAGCGCACACATCGCACCGGGACGCGAAGGACTGTTCGCTCTGGTCCGCTCGACGCCGGATACGCTGCGCTACGAAAACCAACTCATCGTCGCAGAAGGCGACTATGTCATCGCGCATGGCCGTTTCACCGGGATGGGAAGACCCGCGGCCTGGATTGCGGCCGACGTTGTCCGATTCGAAGACGGTCTTCTGGCTGAACACTGGGATGTATTGCAGGACGAAGCCACACGGAAAGAATCCGTCAGCGGCCTTCCCATGTTTGGCGACAGATTCCCTTCATGAGGCAGCCCTCCGTTCTTTCGTCCGGACCTGAACCTCGGATCTCAAGGACCGTTATATTCGTTTCAACTTCATTAGCCCAGGGCCGGCCAAGGACTCAACCAATTCGCAACCTGCGGGTGGTCTCGATCGACATTAACAATCCCCGGGGTTGCGACCTAGAGGCGCAGGCCAGGAGTGACATCGGAAGGGAGAACCAATATGCGTGCAATGAGAGCGGAGCAATTTCGTGGTTATGATGCGTTGAGGCTGGTTAATCTTCCCAAACCAGCAGTCACAGACGGGAAAGTACTGGTGCGAATCACGGCAGCCGGTGTCACGCCGCTCGACCATACGATTCTCTTCGGCAATTTTCACATCCCGGAGGTGCCGCTAGTCCTGGGCAACGAAGGAGCGGGCGTCGTTGAGGAGGGAGGCGGAGCCGACTTTCCTGCCGGCTCACGCGTGATGTTCTGGGGCGCCTATGGCGCTTTTGAGGACGGAAGCTACGCCGAGTGGATTGTTGTACGGAAGGAAGACCTCTGCCTGATACCTGACGGTGTCGACGACGTAAGCGCCGCCGGCATTCCGGTCGCGTATCTCACCGCCCAAGTGGCTCTTACCCTGGCTGGTTACCGTCCAGGCAAAACCGTTCTGGCACCAGCGATCGGCGGATCAGTCGGCAACGCGGTGACCCAATTGGCGCGCGCTCTGAAAGCAAAACACGCCATATCGAGCACGACCAACCGTGCGAAAGCCGAGCAGGCGACAGCACTCGGATTCAGTGAGGTCATCGATACTTCGTCGGAGAAATTGGGTGACGGCGTACGGCGTATTACGGAGGGCTACGGCGCAGACATCATCATCGACGGGATCGGTGGTGAAGTCTTGAGCGAGGCGCTCAAGACGCTCGCGTTGGGAGGAAGCCTCACAACACTGGGGTATTCCGCGAGCCGTAAGACCACCATTGACGTAACAGATCTCATCGTGCCACAAGCCAGCATCCGGAGTCTCAATATGTTCCGTCAGCCGCAAGAGACGGTTACAGACGCTTGGAAGGCCATTGCCTCTCTACTTCAATCCGGTGCGATCAAACCGATCGTCGCTAAGACGTTTCCTTTGGTCGAAGCGGCTGAGGCTTTGCGTTATCTCGTTGAAGGCCGCCCCTTCGGGAGGGTCGTTCTTACAGTCTGACGAGAATTAAATGGGGAAAAGCATAACAGGTGTCCGCTCCGCAATTAGCGACGGGTTCGCATCATGCGGGGCGTAGTGCGAACACAAGTTGTCAAATCAATCCCACTACGCTCGGACGAGCTTACTCAGAGAGAGAAATCAATGACAACGATAAAGGCGATTCGGCTGGCTTCGCTGGTCACGGCAATCAATGTCCTGGTCGCGAGCGGCTTTTCCATCGCGGCGATCATCCGTCCGCAATACCTGGTTCCTGCCGAATTCGTTCCAACGGAGGCGTCGTTGCTATTGGCGATGTACGCGGCGGCGCGCAC
>JBAVQC010000273.1:0-16360 GCA_049693715.1 Acidobacteriaceae bacterium
TACACGACCAATACCAGCGCGCGCACCCTTTCCGCATACTCCATCGCTGCCGACGGCACTACGGCGCTTGTCGGCTCGTCAGGTGTAGCAGCCACGGCGTCCGGACCGCCGATCGACGCCATCGTCAGCCCGGACGGCAAATTCCTTTACCTCGTCGACTCCGGCGAAGGCGTCGACACCTTCACGATCGACGCCAACGGAGCGCTCACCCTGCTCAATAACCTTACCGGCATCAGCACGACACTCAACGGAATCGTCGCTTACTAAATGCCTGCGGCCGGTCTTCCGGTAGGAAAACCGGCCTTCGTGACTGCGATTCCCGACTTCGCTTCTAACGCCACTTGAATGCCACATCCGGAGCAGTCTGAATGTATGCATCCACACGAAGCCCATCCGGCAGTTGAGTACCTGGATCGAGTTGTATCAGTGTCTCGAGGATCTTGGTGTCTACCTTCTCCGTGGGCTCGTCGGTGCGAATATTCTTGTGTCCCAATTCGTTGCCGACGCGTATCACGTGCCCTGTGAATTTCCGAGGGCGGTAAGCATCCGCCGTGACATATGCCGGCTGTCCGACTCTCACCTGTGCTACTTCTGTCTCGTCCACATCCACGCGAACTCTAAGTACTGAATTGTCGCCGATGGTCACGATGGGATCAGGCACGGTAGACGAGTTACTTACGCTCTCTCCAGAGCGATGGTGCTTTCTGAGAACGATGCCTTCAATGGGCGAGCGGATCAACGTCTTTTCATAGCGAGCCTGAGCTTCAGCAAGTTGCGCCTTAGCCACCTCCAGGGCGGCTTGCGCTGCCGCGATGTCCTCTTCGCGGGGCCTGTCGTCGATCAGCGCGTGATGCTGCTGGGCCTCCTCGAACTTCGCCTTGGCCACCTGAAACTCACGGGCATACCGCTCGTTGTCTTCACGCGAGATGATGCCGGCTGCAAAAAGCTGGTTGTGGCGCTCCATCTCCGCGAGCGCGTTCTCGAGGACCGCCTCATTTTCCTCGACGGTCGAGAATGCCTCTCGCCGTTCCTGCGTCCGCGCGCCGTTGACGGTCTTGCGCACTTCCGCCTCGTTCTGCTTCACCTGCGCCGCCGCGGTTTGGATCTGCGCCTTAAAGTCCGCGTTCTCTAATACCGCGACCAGTTGCCCTGCATGGACGCGGTCGCCCTCCTCCACCAATACCTCTCGGAGTTTGCCGCTCAATTCGGATCCCACCTTGATGTCTTCTGAAACAGGCTCAACAAGGCCTGGCCCGGATACGTATCCACCTTTCTCCAAAGCTGTGGGCACGGCGGCAAGAGCCACTGCACGTTGATGCGGCTTGACGGCAGCTAGGGTGAATCCGGCCGCGGCTAGGACGATGATGAGAATTGCGAACCAATGTTTTTTGTTCATCACTACCTCGCAAAGGTGGATTGGGAGTTTGCTCCTGGCTGAGGCATAGGGGCAAGACGGTTGCTCAAGCGCTCTACAGAGGAGATTCTGCCGTCTTCAAGATGGACAAGGCGGTCGCCGAGATCGGTGACGCGGCTGTCATGAGTGACAATCACGACCGCACGATTCTGCTCATGGGCCAGTTCGCACAGTAGCTCCAGCACGGCGCGTCCGGTGTGCGAATCAAGGGCGGCAGTCGGCTCGTCGGCCAATAGAATCTCCGGACTGCCGGCGAGCGCGCGAGCCAGAGCCACGCGCTGCTTCTGGCCTCCACTTAAATCGGCCGGATATGCGGAACACTTGTTCGCTAGATGGACCTGCGCGAGCAGCTCCCGCGCTTCCTTGTGCGCCTGCGCACCGCGAACGCCTTTCAATTCCAGAGTCACCTCCACATTCTCCTGCGCTGTAAGGGTGGGAAAGAGATTGAAGGCCTGGAAGACGAAACCGACATGGCGCAGCCGCACACGTGGCAGGTCGCGCTCTTTCAGGTGCGTAATCTCGGAGCCCGCGATCTGGACACTGCCCGAACTACTGCGCAGAATGCATCCCATGATGGAGAGCAGCGTCGTCTTGCCGCTTCCCGACGGACCCATCAGGAGCAGCACTTCGCCCCTGTAGACATCGAGATCGACTCCGTCGAGGGCAGCGACTCGGACCCCGCCTTCCGTGTAGGTTTTGGCGACACCGCGAACTCGAATTGCAGTCTCCATAGCCGTTCCTTCTCTGCCCGTGAATGAGGCTAATTGCGGAAAACCATTGCCGGATCGAGCTGGGTCACCTTGTTGATTGACACCGCGGCCGCAATGCCGCACATCAGCAGCGTGAGCCCAAAGATCAGCGCGGCCATCGGCCAAGGCAGCAGGATCGCCACGCCGCCCTGCTCGGAGCTATGCACTAAGAAGAGGCTCACGCTGATGCCCAGCGCATACCCCATCACGGCGCTCATTGCGGCTTGCTGCAAAATCACGCGATATACGTAACTGTTAGGCGCACCGATCGCCTTTAATGTGCCGTACTCGCGAAGGTGATCCATGGTGGTGGCGTAAATCGTTTGCGTCACCACAACAATGCCTACCACCAGCCCCAGCAGCGCTGCCAGCAGCACAGCCACACCGGCTCCCGTGGTAAACATCCAGTAGGATCGCGTCATGTTGCTGAACTGACTGGTGGTCAAAACATCGACGCCGCGGACACGGCTCTCAAGATCTCGCTGAAGCTCTTTCATGTCCGCGCCCGGCGCGGCGCGCACCAGAATGAAAACGGTCTGGTCTTCGCGTAATAACGTGAAGTTCTGAGCATTCTTGAAGGTCGTGAATACGTACGGCGAAGTAGTGAAAGACCGGATGCCGTGCGTCGTGCCCACAATACGCGCCCGGTAGCCGTTGATTTCGAAGACTTCGCCGACGTGGGTGATGCCGAGCTTCTTCCAGTAGAGGTCGTCCACCAGAACTGCATCCGGCGCATTCAAGTCAGCCACCGTGCCTGCAGTGATGTTCCACGGGCCGCCCATCATCTGCCCGGATTCCCCCGCACGCCCACCGCTGGCCTGCTGGGGTAACTCGCCGAGATTGAAGCCGACTACCTGTACGCTCTCGTGGCCTCCCTCGTGACGCTTCCAGCTCGCAAATCGCGCGATGTACTTCTCCGCGGAGGCGACGCCAGGAGTTGCGCGAACCTGGTAGAGCTTGCGTTCCGAAAATGGTGAGCCCTGCTCGATGTAGGACACATTCCGGGAGGCGATCCACAAGTCCGCCCCTGATCGGTCAATGAGGCTGGAGGTGGTTGTCGAGAATCCGAGAAACAGGCCGAGTTCGACGACCACCAGCATCACTGCAAAGGTGATGCCGGTAAGCGTGACCGCCAGGCGAATCTTGTCGTGAAACAGGTTGCGGCGGGCAAGCGGTGGCATGGTCTACTCCGAGACTGAGTGTGCTGCTGATCACCGGAGAAGAGCCACCGGAATCGCGCCAGTGCGCAGTAGCGGCATTAAACGCGAAGCGCGGGGATCGAGCGGGCGTCGTGGTCACGAAACTCGTTCCTCGCCTTCGACAGACTTCGCTGAGGCCGGTTCGGCTGGTTGTTTGTGTCTTAAGCCGCAATCGAAGCACAGGAATCCGCGCCCAGCGGCGAATCTCCGCGTCTGCCTGGTTTTCCGGTGAAAACCGGCAGTTGGCGGTATTCTTGGTGCACGCGAGCGCCGCATCTCGCCACGGTCCCGGTTTTTGCGGGCGCCGCTTTTCTCGAGTTCAGGGGGCCGCGCCATCCATGTTCTCTGTCTCCATGTTTCCGGGCGCGATCGCGATGAGCCTCTATCTCGCCGCCAGCCTCATCGGCTTCGCTACTGGGACGGCGATCAGCGTTCTTCTTCTGGTTCTCACCGTGCGCGCGGCCAAACTGCCGGGCGCCAGCGCAGCCAATAACCTGTTCGTGACTTGCTGCCTGATATGGAATCTGGGCGGTCTCGCGCATTCCGTCGCCCTCACATGCGGCGCGCCCGAACAGGGACGAGCGGCGCTCATCATCCTGGCTTGTCAGTTCACTGCAGCCGCGGCATGGCCAATCACCGTGTTAAGCCTGTGGAGCCCGCTCGCTACCTGGCGTTGGCAAAGAATCGGCTGCCGGTCGCTGCAGGCCCTGGCGGTGATCACCTGCACACTGATCGTCATACCGCTCTGGCACGGCGTCTTAACAGGTGGGAACTTCGCGTCCCTGCTCTTCCTCAAGGAATCGACCGCATACAACGGAGCCATTATGCTCACGCTGGGAACCGCCCTGTTCCGGGAACGGCTCGTATCCCGGGCGACGAGGCTTCCTGTCCTGGCGATGCTGCTGGGCGCCTTCGGCGCCATGACGGCAGTTCTCATCCAACAAGTGTTGCCGCTCGACCGTGTTGTTTTGGACCTGCTCCGCGCCATCAGCGAACAGATCACACTGCTCGTCGTTCTCGGCGCGTTCTTCCTGTTCGCCCGTTTCCGGTTTTCCGATTTGTTTATCCGTCATAGCCTCAGGGTCGTGTTGGCGGCGCTCACGGCTGTGGCCTTCACGCTGTCCTACTACATCCTTCCGTTCTTCCGCTTCGAGGGCCGCGTGGCCTATCCGGGGGCTGCCCGGGCATGCGTCGAGACCTTGACGGCGGTTCCCCTGCTGTTCCTGTTCACATTCGTTGACCGTCGTATCGGCGAAGGCGTGAACCGTTGGATCTTTCGTGCGCCGGACTACCGCACCCTCCTGCGGGAGCTATCGGAAAAGCTGGCGCGCCTTCGGTCCGAGACAGAGATCGCCGACGCCGTGGAGACAACTGCCCGTGAATCGCTGGAGCTGAGAGCTGCCCAGCTGGTTGCACTGGAAAACTTGTCCAAGACGAGCCTGCCCAAATCGAATTGGAAGCTTTCGTTTGTGTCCGAGCCGGATTGGTTGGACGCGGTCAACGACGGCGAACTCGTAGAACTCGATTGCCACCCGCCATGCCACGCGGGATACACCCAGGACGAAGTCGAACTGCTGGTTCCGGTTCGATCGGAGGGCCGGGTCACCCACATGCTCGCCATCGCGCCCGGTCCTGCGCGGCGCGGCCTGGTGACGCACGAAGTGAATTATTTGCGCAGCGTGGCAGCGCAGTTCGGTCATCGGCTCGACGCACTGCGCATGGAAGAGCGGCTGGTCGTGACACAGAGCCGTGAAGCGGTGCTGCAGCAGCAGGTGACCGAGGCGGAGCTGCGCGCACTGCGCGCTCAGGTCAACCCGCATTTTCTCTTCAATTCGCTCAACAGCATCGCAAACCTCGTGGTCACCAATCCCGAGCAAGCCGAAACCATGACGCTGCGGCTCGCCAGAGTCTTCCGCCATGTGCTGGCCAACTCCGCGCGACCCCTCATTTCGCTGCACGAGGAGATCGACTTCCTGGAGACGTATCTGCAGATTGAAGAAGCTCGGTTCGGCAGCCGCCTACAAGTCAAGATCGCCGTCGATCCGGCGGTCGCCATGGAGCAGATTCCCTCGCTGATCCTTCAGCCCATTGTTGAAAATGCGCTGAAACACGGCCTGGGACCGAAGCCCGGTCCAGGCCACTTGTGGATCACGGCCGAGGCCGACGGAAATCAGGTGCGTCTGCGAGTGGAAGATGACGGCGTCGGACCCGCAATCGGTGTCTTGAACCTCAACGGCAGCAATGGACGATCGAATGGAGTCGGGCTCGAGAATGTTGCGCAGCGCCTCAATGCGCTCTATCAGGACCAGGGCCGGCTGACCATGGAAGTGCGGCAGGCGGGTGGAACGCGCGTCACAATTCTGTTGCCACGCGAGAGCGGAGCCGCGGCATGATGCGGAGCCTGATCGTTGACGATGAGGCGGATGCTCGCGCGCGGCTGATCCGGTTGCTCGGCGCTCACGCGCAAGTTGCTGTGATCGGCGAGGCTCAGGATGGCCTCGAGGCGATTGAGAAGATCGAAGAGCTCCGGCCTGACCTGTTGTTTCTCGACATAGAAATGCCCGGGCTCAAGGGCTTCGAGGTACTACGGTCGATTCCCTCCGCCATCGAGATCCCGCTCGTCATCTTCACCACGGGGTACGACCAGCACGCCCTCGCGGCCTTCGAGGCCAACGCGCTTGCCTATCTTCTCAAGCCCATCGAACCGGAGCGGTTGTCGGTGGCGATAGAACGCTCGAGCAAGCTTTGCTCTCTTTCCACGGAAAAAGAAAAGGAGCGCGAGAGCATTCTGCGCGCGACAGGCGAGGCGCCGAAGACGCTCCGCAAAATCGTCTGCCGGAAAAACGGACGAGCCCTGCTTGTGCCCTCGGAACAAATCCTCTGGTTCCAGGTGCACGATGGGATCGTGCATGCGACGACAGCGAAAGACTCCTTCTGGGTGAACTACCAGCTTGCCGAACTTGAAGCCGCCTTGCCGCCGGATGAGTTCTTCCGCGCGCGCCGCGAGGTGCTGGTCAACGTGTCGCGGATCAAAGAGATCAAGCCTTACTTCAAGAGCAGTTTTCTGCTCGTCATGTCCGACACTGCGTCCACAGAGATCGCCGTGAGTGAACGGCAGGCCCGGCCGCTGCGCCAGCGCCTGCCCGGTCTCTAGAGCGCTTTAGGAAATACTGGGCGGTCGCTGAGCTTGGTGAGGAGGCGTTGGGGAGAATCGATCATGAAATCTTCAGTGTTGATTGCCGCCAGTGCGGCGGTTATCTTGTTCCTCGGTCTCTCGCATTTGCTCTACACCTTTCGCGGACCGATGCTACAGCCCCGTGACCCGGACCTTACTGCCAGGATGATGACGGTTTCACCTGTCATCAGCCGAGAAACCACCATGTGGAAGACATGGGTCGGCTTCAACGCGACCCATAGTTTCGGTCTTATTCTGTTCGGCGCGATCTACGGTTACCTCGCGATCTGCCACAGCGCATTCCTCTTTCGCTCGCGGTTCTTGCTTGCACTTGGCTTCACACTTTTACTTGGCTATGCGGTCATCGCCAGGCTCTATTTTTTCACTGCGCCGTTTCGCGGAGTCGTGTTGGCGGCGGTGCTCTACCTTATCGGAATCATTGTCAAGCGGGTATAGCCGAAGCCGCTACACCCGTGGCCCTTCGGACACTCCTGGAGTTTCGGGACGAAATAACGCCTATCCTTCTCGACTCCCCGACCGTTTCAGCTTAAACCTATTGCAGTTGGGGATTACTTCGTCCTGGAACCCCCCTGGAACCCCCTAAAGTCGCTACACCCGTGTGGACTGCCCCCCAGGTTTACTGGGTTCTGAATTCATGTCCTCCTGATTGGAGGTCCTGACAACTAATCCACATACGCGTTCCTTTCAATGGTCCTACTCTGTGCGCAGCGAACGAACCGGATCGATCGATGCCGCTCGCCGCGCAGGGAGAATACTGGCGACGAGGGCAACCAAGGTGACAACAGCAACGACCCCGACGTAGGTTTCAGGATTGGTAGAGGTGACTCCATAAAGAAGACTCTTCATGAACCGAACAGCGATGAGACCGAGCACGGTTCCGAGAAGCACTCCTGCGAGTGTTAACGTGATTCCTTGCTTCAATACCAGCACGAGGACGTTCCGACGATCCGCGCCCAATGCCATGCGAATACCGATCTCCCGATACCGTTGCGCCACGGATTGGGCCATGACCCCGTAGATGCCGATGGCGGCCAGCAACAATGTCAGCCCTGCGAAGACCGAAAGCAACCGTGCGCGGATTCGCGGTTGCGTCTGGAGTCCGGCGACCATCTCTCCAAGGGACTTGATAGCCCCTACTGGTAAGTTGGGATCTTCGCGCCAGATTGCCTTCTGAATGATTGCGTCTCCTAATGCCACGCCCGGGCGCGTGCGCACAACCAGGAACATGGTCGTGTAATCCCAATTCTCGAAATATTGGTGAATCTGCTGTTGCCGATAATCCGTATAGACTTCCGGGCGTGCCTCCCATGCAATTTGGTTGTAACGAGTTGATTTCATGCTTGCCACGACTCCAACTACTTCAAGCCAGGGATTCTTCTGTGTTTCCGGGTCTTTCGGGTCTCCGATGCGGAGATGTTCGCCAACCGGATTGCTGCCCCCGAAGTACCGTTGCGACGCTTCTTCATTGATAAGGGCGATCGGACGCGTCGCCTGCACATCGGAGTCCGCAAAATCTCGACCCGAGACCGTCGCGATGCCCATTGCTCGCAAATATCCTGGCCCAATAGTAACCGGGACAGCTTGCGGCAGGTGCTCCTCCGTCCGATCGCCGCGGCTCTCCATTTGGAATGGCTCGGTTCCGGCGTCCGACAGTCTGAGGAAGTACGTCATTCCTGCGGAGTCTACGCCAGGAAGTGCCCTCAGTCGCTCCGACAAACGATCCGCAAATTGGGTAAGCTGGGTGTCCGAACCATATCGTTTGTGCGGTAGCGACAGATTGATGACGTGCGTATCAGCGGGATTGAACCCAAGAGGCTGTGCATTCAGGCGAAGGAAGGTCGTCAACAACAACGACGCGCCAATCAGAAGAATGACCGAAAGGGCAATCTGCGTCAGCACAATGATGTTCCGTGAGCGCAACTTGCTCGCACTCGCAGAAGCACCGGAACTGCTCGAACGCAACACCTGATTGACATTGAGCCGTGCTGCCCGAAATGCCGGGTATGCTCCGAAGAGCACTCCAGACAAAACAGTGAGTAATCCCGCCACTGCTAATACCGGCAGACTCACCGTTACCGGCTGCGCTGGAAGTGCTCCAAAAGGGTTCGAGGCGATGAAGGCGCGTACCGAGCCGAATGCGATCAAGAGGCCCAGGGCACCACTGATCCCGTAGAGCACGAAGTTTTCCACGAGTAACTGAACGAGGATGCGGCGTGCGCTCGATCCTAGAGCAGCGCGGATTGCAAACTCTTTCTCTCGTTGGATATTTCGCCCTACGATCAGGCTCGCGGTATTGGTGCAAGCGATGAGTAATAACAATCCGACCGCGCCGCCGAGCACGATGAGTGACGACCGCACGGTACGCGTGTTGTCCTGCTGGAGTCCGTCAAGCAGTGCCGTGGACTTGGGGATGTCTGGATGGTGCCGGTCATTCTCCTGCTGGAGAAGAGCAATCTCCGACCTTGCCTGGCTCAAAGTTGCTCTTGGGTTGAGCCGTCCAATGATGGTAACCGCGGCAACCGAATCAGGTTTGTATTCTGGACCACCTGCCTGAATCAACGTCCAGACATCCACATCGTGCGGCGAGTCAAGGACGCGGTAAGAGAAGCCTGAAGGAAGAATCCCGATGATCTTGAAAGGTTTGTCATTGAGTGTCAGTATTTCGCCTAACACCGCCAGGGATCGGTGAAATCGCTGCGTCCACAAAGCGTAGCTAATCACCGCAACAGGAGGTCCGGTGTCGTCGTCCGTAAGAAAGAGCCGTCCGCGAAAGGCCGCTACTCCAAGTGTGGCGAAGAGGGTTCCGCCGGCGATCCCACCACGCAAACTCTCAGGTTCTCCACTTCCTGTCAATGCGTATCCGCGCTCGAAGGATGCGCCGAGCGATTGAAACGCATGACTGCGTTCCCGGAAATACAAGTAGTCTCGCCAACTGAAGTAATACGCAGGCTCGTTGGGGCTGGCTGCCGCGGCTCTCCAAAAAATGACAAGCTGATGAGGATCTTTGAGCGGTAGCGGTTGAACGATCCATGCATTCAGTATCGAGAAGATGCCGGTGGTCGCACCGATGCCGAGGGCCAGCGTCAGGATGGCAATGACGGCAAATCCACGATTGCGTATGAGCTGACGAAGAGCGTAGAGGACATCCGAAAACAGATTTTCCGGCGTCAGCGCGGCATCTTCGGCAACCATTCGTTCCTTCATGAGCGCCGGATTCCCAAATCGTAGAAGAGCATCCCGGTGAGCCCGCTCAGGAGTCATGCCTGCCGCGATATTTTCCGCTGTCCGCATGTCGAGATGGGAACGCAATTCGTCCTGTATCTCCCGTTCCAGCTTTGAACGGGAGAAGAGGTTTGAGATACGCCGGAAGGTAGCCATGGCACGGTTCTCCAATTTTATTCGCTGCGCAGCGCCCGGATTGGGTCAATCGATGCTGCTCGGCGTGCAGGCAGCCAGGATGCCATCGCAACGATGACAAAAAATGCGACGGTAATCCCTGTAAAGGTCAGGGGATCGGTCGGTCGGGTTTCTACCAGCAAGCTGGCAATCCAACGCGTAAGTCCGAGAGTCACGCCGCAACCGAGCACGATGCCGATAACACCTAGCCGGAGCCCCTGGCCCACAATCAGGCTGAGGATTCCGCCGCGTGTAGCTCCAAGGGCCATGCGGACCCCGATCTCCGAAGTACGCTGCCGAACTGAGGTAGACAGCACGCCGTATATTCCCAAAGTCGAGAGCAATGCTGCCGCGAGAGCGAATACGCCGATCAGCAGCAAAGCAAGACGGGTCGTAGCCTGCGCCTGTGCAACGAGTGATTCCATCGGCTGGACTTCAGTCAGAGCGATTTGGCCGCCTAGTTGGGCGATATGAGACCGAACGAGACTCTCGTATTTTGCCGGATCGCTTGAGGTGCGAATCGCCCATCGCGTGGCGAAGCTATGGCCCATGAAACCATCGGTGAGGTATAGCTCTTCGCGGCCTGTCTCTGCCAGAGACGTATCCCGCTGATGAGCCACAACGCCGATCACTTCGACCCATTCCGGTTCCGGCGTGCGCAGACGGATGAGGATGCGTTTGCCTATAGCGGACTGATGCGGAAAAGCCTTCGCCGCGAGGAACTGATCGATGATGACCAGATTCCGTTGCGGAGCATTGTCGGAGTCCGTGAAGGTGCGCCCGGCGAGCAACGGCGTTTTCAACGTCTCGAAGTAGCCCGGCAGAATGACCTGGTAGTTGACCGATTGGAACCGGCTGGAATCGCTGAGGGCCTGTTCCGTCCCCCAACGAATCGGAAAGAACTGGTCGGCCAGTGGAAAGGGCGTTGCACCGGTGACGGCCTGAACGCCGGGGATGGAGCCGAGCGAATCATGAATCTCGCGCAGAAACGCATCACGTTCTTCGGGGGTCGCCTGCTGCGGATATAACACCTGAAAGGTGAGGAGGCCGCGGGCATCGAATCCGGGGTCGATATTCTGGAGCTTCACAAAGCTGCGAAGCATAAGACCAGCTCCGACCAGCAAGGCAAATGACAGAGCGATCTCAGTAATAACGACTCCGTTCCTTAGCAGGCGTCCTCCGGCGAGCAAGGAATTCTGGCCGCTTGTGCGCAACACCGTCATCAGGGCCGGCCGCGAGACGTGGAGCGCGGGACCAATCCCAAAAAGAGCAGCGGCAGCCAATCCAAACAATGCTCCAAAGCCTATCTCGACCGGGGTAATTCCGATGGAAGCAAGGAGCGGCTGGCTTTGCGATGCGACATTGGACAGGGCGTGAAGACCAGCCCACGCTAATGCGAGGCCGAGAAGAGTCCCCGCACCGGCAAGTAGAATGGCCTCCGCCAACAGCTGACGCATCAAATCCCACCGTCCGCCTCCAAGGGCTGTCCTCACGGCAAGCTCTCTTTCCCGCAAGGACATCCGTACCAGCAGGACGTTGGCGACATTGGCACAGGCAATGAGAAGCAGGAAGCCTGCCGCCCCCATGAGTGCCAGAATGGAAGGCTTGAGTTCCGCGACGAGATATTGGTGCATGGGGCGCAACTCGATGTGGTAATCCGACGTTTGCCACAACGGAAAATTCCTGCGCAAACCCGCAGCGATGCCGTCCGCTTCCGATTGGGCGTTTGCGAGGCTTACACCATTCCTGAGCCTGCCGATCACTCGATACATCAGGGTGTTTCGTTGCCCTGCGTCATAGGTCGGTCTGGTCGCAATCCAGACATCCGGAAAGCGATCGACGTCCGCCTTTGGAGGGAACAACAGCTCAAATCCAGGGGCCAACACACCCACGATCTCCGGCCCACCCTCCGCCCCGCTCGACAACCTTTGTCCAATGACAGCCGGATTGCCCCCATAGCGCCGCTGCCAGTATTCATAGCTCAGGATCGCGGGAGGAGCCGAACTCAAAGCAGCTTCCGCTGGCCTCGTCGGGTCGCTGATAACTGTCTGGGGGAATGCGTCTGAGTCGTGGAAGTCGCGGCCAAGTATGAGTCGTCCGCCCAGCAGTTGGAAGAAGTTCGTTGTGACCGCAGCGGAGCGAATTTGTTCTATGCCCCCATCGTTACGGCCCAGGAGCATCTTGCTCGTCCGCACTCCGGCAAACCCCTCGAACATGGTTTTCGCACTGTTCCGGAGGTCCATGAAATCGGGACTGGAGAAAGGCAGCTCCGCAGTGTGGCGTTTACGCATGTCGCCGTAAGCGACGATCAGACGATCTGGATTCGTGTACGGGAGCGGTTGTAGCAATACGGAATGGACCACGCTGAAAACGCCGACCGTCGCTCCGATCCCAAGTGCGATGGTTCCGATGACCGTCAAAGCAAAGCCGGGATTTCTTTGGAATTGCCGAACTGCATAGCGCAGGTCCCACAGCATTTTTTCTACGCCCAATCCTGAGTCCACCGCAACGATCCGTTCTCCGATGACTGCGGGATTGCCAAAACGAACAAGAGCAGCACGGCGAGCTTCCTCCGGTGTCATGCCCGCAGCAATGTTGTCAGCCGTGCGCATCTGGATATGTGAGGTCAACTCGTCCGCAATCTCCCGTTCGATTTTTGAGCGCCAGAACAGGTTAGAAATGCGACGAAAGAGCGACATGGAATACCTCACACGTAGCGCAACATGGCGCGCACGCCTTTCACCAGTTGTTCAAAACTCTTTTCGGTTTCCTGGAGTTGCTTGCGTCCAATGGCGGTCAGCTTGTAATACTTCGCCTTTCGGTTCGTTTCGGTGAGCGCCCACTGCGAGTTGACCCAGCCTTTCTGCTCCATGCGATGGAGCGCCGGATAAAGAGAACCTTCCTCGACCCGCAGCAATTCAGCCGAGGCAGTCTGGATGTGCAGGACAATCCCGTACCCATGCAGTTCTCCCGTCTGAGAAAGCGTTTTCAGGATGAGAAAATCCAAGGTGCCCTGAATGTCAGTCTTGGCCATTTATCTAAATCCCGCTGCGATAGATGCTATACCTAGAGTGCTAGGGGTGTCAAACCCTCATTAGAAAGCAGGCAGTTCCGCTAACGCATCTCATGCCGGTTCATATCTGCGTTCATTGTGGTTCTGCGTTCAGCACGGAGACCTTCGAGAATCGAGCACTGACTTCCGGTATCTTTCATTGTCCGAGGTGCGGTCGTGAAGGGCCGCTCAACGTCGAAATACGCGACCGCTCCAGCCCGCTCAATCACTCCAACTCCACACCAAAAGTATTCCCTCATCTCGTTAGAGGAAATTGTCCCTGGACCTTGAAGGAGAGGCTTTCAAGTCGCCTCGACGTCGCGCGAACAAGATTCCTTTACCACCTTGATTTCGTATCAGACCACATTGCGAGATTGGTGCACGTGATGATTTTTTTTTGATGGGAACTGCGCACGCCACGAGCGGTTTTGCCCTTCGCTGGCCGCTCCAGATCGCCGTAGCCTCGCTTTGGTGGGTAGCGGCGCTACCGTATTGAAATTACGGTGGAAGGCTGCTCGATCGAAGCCCGGAATATCGTGGCATATTTCCGGCGAACTTCTGCGTCATGCCAACTCACGGATCACGCTCGACGTTTACACCCGGGCGATCTCCGCGACGAAGCCCGAGGCCAACAACCGAGTCCTGGAGATGGTGTTTGAGGCGGGAAGGAAGAAACTTTCAGCACCCTCAGAGGAGGGGATTGATAATGTCACTTGCCATAAACCCTTGTACCACTTGGATTTAGTGGCGGGGACGACGGGGCTCGAACCCGCGACCTCTGCCGTGACAGCCGAGAGGAAACCCGTAACTTATTGGAATCAGGGGGAACGGATGGCTCCTTTCAGCGCCCTGAGGAATCCATGGGAACCGTTAGTGTGTCCTTATTGTGCCCACGACCTCTGCCCTGCTGACCTCTGCCTCAATTGCGAATTCGCTCCAGATTGAAGGTCGCCCGAGACGGGCAATTCCCTGCTTGAACGGTCTCTGGCTGCCTTCGCGACGTGGGGTCACGTCATCGCAGCACCAGGGTAAAGCCAGATGAGCAAAGAGCAGATCTTCGCGGTTCTGCGTGAAATTACCCGTATGAGTGAAGGAGATTCCGACGCGCTCCTTCCCAAGAATCTAGCCGCTTGATGTGCTGAATTGCTCAGCATTTCTGGTCGATGGGTGGAAAACTGGGACTGTGTTTGGCTTGAAATCCGCGAGGATCTAGTATCTGCCCCCGAAAGACCCCTTAGCCTGTGGGGATGGCGCTCGTTCGCGGCGATGGCTATCGGCCAAGCTGCAGCTTGAAATCCCTTGACCGTGCAACAAGAAACCGGAGAGGGCGATGCCCACAGCTAATTCAGTAATCGCGATTTATGAGACACACGAGCAGGCGGAGCAGGTCGTTAAGGCGCTCGAAGAAGCTGGTGTCGACACAACAAGCCTCTCGATAGCAACGCGAAACACGCACCAATACGTCGTTCGGCTCCTACAACGCTCGCGACCGAACGAAGTTTCAGAGAAAGACAGGAGTTATCGGGGATGGATTCTCGCGTCGGCTATCCCGGTCTGCGGTGTTTGCCAGACCCGGCATGGCGTCCGTCCCCGTGACGTATCCTCTTGTTTCATAGATCGCGCAAGGAGTTAAAGTGGCCGTTCTCTTCGCAGGGGGCCGTCGTGCGCCTGGAGTGAGATTGGCAAGGATAGCGTGTTCGTTTACCAGATGCAGTGATTCTCTTTCCCGGGCGTGACCGGACTTGCCAGGCGCGTCCTTGTCGCGTGTAGACCAGACCCCGAGGCTTCGGTTGGGCGTAATTGATAGCCAGTCATCGCGATCGTAAGGCTTTAGGAACGACGGGAGAGTCTTGCGCTGCGGGGCAAAACGGCGACAAGTGGGTTTACCGAACAACGGACGTGCGAGTTGTTGAGAATAGATTCGCTATACTGCCGCGAGCTGCGAATCCGGCAGCGGTTTATTTCTCGGATTCGACTGCCAACCGTCTATCGACGCAAGCAGCCTTTTGAGTTCCGGGGCCTCGTTCTCGCCGAAAGAATTTCGAACAGAGTCCGCGAGCGAAGCCATCTCGGCCGGAGCATGCCGTGTGTGTCGGGCAAAGTAGAGGTCTCCACGAGGAGAGGCGAGAAGGCAGCTCCAGTATATCGCTGACAGTCGCAGAGGAACCCTACACAGAATCGTTCGTAGCGCCAAGGGTGCAGCTCCGACCCCCTGGCGGTCCTGGACAGCCCAGCCTTCCCGCACTCCAACGATGAGGCGGCACACGGCTTCGGCATTCTGCGCTAGGAGGCGCGCGTCGCAGTCGTTTTCATAAAGCGCTCCTGCCATCGCTGTAATGAAGACAGCGTGGCGCTGTAACCATGCTTCCATGTCTCGCACTCGATCCACGCGAAAGCCGGCTCCTCGAAAAAGAGAAGCGACGTCTTGTGCGCGCTCATCCACGACGGTGTGTTGCTGGGGAATATCGACATATCGAACGATGGCGCCGTCGCGGTACCCCGCGATCCCTGGGAACGCAAGAACCGTGCGAGAGCGTCCCAGAACGCTTAGTAGGTTGTCTGAATAGTAGGCGTTGTTCCCCAAGAAGACGACGCGCGGGATTGCGATGGCCTCTACGAGCACCGGAAGGACAGTATTGATCTGCTCGCGGCGTACAGTCACCAAGCAAATATCCGCAGGAAACTCTGGCGGCAGAGTCTCCAGAACCGGCAACACCTTGGTGCAGATCCGTGAAGTCTCTGCGTCCTGAATGGCTGCGCCTCTTTGACGAAGCTCTGTAGCTCTGGCTGGTCGAGAGACCAACGTCACGTGGCGACCGGCCAGAGCCAGACGAACTGCAAATACGGTTCCTTGAACGCCCGCACCGAGTATGACGATTTTCAATGTTGACCTCCATACCAGCCGAATACGCAACACATCTCTCTGATGCTTAGCCGGATTTTTGCTCTTTACTGTATCGGATTGCTCAGCGCGTGAACTTACAAGGTGGAAGACTGAATTAGCGGGTCACCTTGTTCCGCGGAAACACTGAAATAGAATCTCCCCTCAGACTGTGGTCGGCTTGCGAAGCTACAAACCACTCCAACGCTGTTTTCTTTTCGCCGACCCTCCAGCTTGACACCCGTTCAAACGACCAGAGTAAAGACCGGAGCGAACAATGCCCAAAGTTGATTCAGTAGTGGCTATCTATGACACGCATGAGCAGGCGGAGCAGGCCATCAAGGAACTGCAAGAGGGTGGCGTCGACATGAAGAGCCTGTCGATCGCAGCGAAGGATATGCACACGGATGAACATGTCGTCGGTTACTACAACGCCGGCGACCGGATGAAGTACTGGGGAAAACTGGGAGCCT
>JBAVQC010000274.1:0-3455 GCA_049693715.1 Acidobacteriaceae bacterium
CCACACTGCAAAAGTCTTCTCTTAGCCGAGCCTAAAAGGCCGTTCCGGGAGTATCGTCGCCTAACCGGACAGAACCGGATTTTCGGGGTAATTTCCGGATGGCCGGTGACTCGCCCGGAACTATGGATTGCGGCTTCCATGCGCTCATTGAGCGCATGGCGGTTGTGCGCTCTTCGAGAACGATTAACTTGGCGTTGAGACTCAATCAAGGACAATGCACTCTACTCGGGCCTTGCCATCGACTCCATCGGTGTTGTTGTCGGCCTCACTCTTCGCGAAGTATCGAAGCTGGGTCAGCATTCGTGGCTCGAAGCGCTGGAATGTAGCACGCAACTGCGCTCACCACGAGCAGAATGCAAATCACCGATACGAGCGTGGCTGGATCGAGCGGGTTGACTTCGTACAGCAAACTGCGGAGGAAACGCGTTGAACTAAGAACCCCCGCCAAGCCGAGCAGAACTCCTACGACTGTCAGCCGAAATCCGTCACCCAGAATCATGCGGAATATTCCCGCTTTCGAGGCGCCGAGCGCGACTCGTATGCCGATCTCACGAATCCGCTGGGCGACAGAAAACGCGATGAGGCCGTAGAGTCCGATGCATGCAAGGCCAAGAGCTATCACTCCAAAGGCTGTGAGCACTACCGCCTCAAGACGCGGGCGTGCAATGGAATCTGAGACCATTTGTTGTAATAGTTCCATTTTCGCGATGCCCTGATCGGAATCCACAGCCCGGACCTGTTCCCGGAGTTCGCTCTCTAAACTCGCGGGATTGCCCGTAGAGCGCACAACAAGCGAAGTGAATGGAAATGGCTGCTGATCGTTGGGCATAAACAGGCAAGGATCTGGCGGCGTGTTTACGCTACCGTGACGAATATCTGCCACGACGCCGACGACCTCGACAATGGGATTGCCGCCCCGGCCCCACTCGACTTTCAATCGTTTTCCGACGGCTTCTTCATCCGGGAACAATATGTGCGCCGCACTCTGATTCAAGACGGCCACTGGCGGAGATCCCGCGCGATCCTCCGCGTCGAAGGTGCGCCCGTGAATCATGGGGATGCGCATGGCCTCAAAATAGCCGGGCGTGATGATCGAAACGTCTCCTCCCGGCCGGGCATTGGGGGCCGGGTCGGGACGGTCTGCTCTGTAATACGCTGTCCCCGAGTTTGTGCCTTCCATGGGCAGAATCCCGATGGATCCAGCGGCAACCACACCGGGGAGGGCCCGAATGCGATCGAGCATCCGCCGCACGGTTTCGGCGCGGTATTCCTCCTTTTGCACGGGCAGCAGCAGCATGCGAGCCGTAAGCACATTCTCGGCATGGAATCCGGTATCTACATTTGTCAGGCGCAGGAAGCTCCGCACCATCAGCCCCGCGGTTGAGACCAGGACAAGTGCAAATGCGATTTCTGCGATGACAAGTACACGCCGAACTTTCCGTCCGGAGGTTACCGAGCGCGTCGCCTCGTGAAGCCCCTGGCTCACGTTCCGCTTCAGTGATTGCAGGGCCGGCGCCAGTCCGAAGACGAGAGCCGACAGGATCGATACTCCCGCGGAGTACAAGAGGACATTCCAACTGAGAGTTACCTCGTTCAGGCGAGGAATTCGGAGATTCTCAGGCAGCGAAGTCTTCAAGAATCGAATTGCAAAGCCGCCGACGATAACGCCCAGCAGCCCTCCGCACAGGGATAGCAACAGGCTCTCAATCAGCAACTGGCGGACAATGCGATTCCGGCTTGCACCGAGCGCAAGCCGCACGCTGAATTCGCGCACGCGCCCCGATGCTCGCATCATGAGAAGATTGGCGACGTTCGCACAGGCGAGAAGCAGCACAAGTCCCACGGCAGCAAAAAGAATGAGAAGAATCGGCCGCACAGATCCTACCGTCTGGTCCAGCAGCGGGATGGCGGTCGCGCTCCATCCGGCATCCATATGCACCTTCTCGCGCGCGGTCTGAGCGGCAAGGGCCGCCATCTCAGCATTTGCAGCATCGGGGCTCACGCCTAGGCGCAGGCGCGCGATGACAGTGTAGTTTCTGGCTTCGTTGATTTCGATGGCCTGCGGAACATAGAGCTCTGCTTTGTGATTCGGCAAGCCGAAGGCGGGTGGCATGACACCGATGACTTCGTGATGGCTTGCATCGATCGAGATCTTCTTCCCGATGGCATCGGGCCTGCCGCCAAACAACCGCTGCCATGCGCCGTAGCTGAGCACAACCTCGCGTGGCTCCGAAGTCCAGTACTCGCCTGGACGAAATGTGCGGCCAAGCAACGGCGGTGTACCGAGGGTTTCGAAGAAGTCAGCTGTTACGGAAAGACCCGGTATCTGCTCGCCGCCGCGATCGCCGAGCAGATTCATTGGCGAGGCCAGGAATGCCGCCATGGATTGGAATGAGTGGTTGCGCTCCCTCCAGGCGACGAAATTGCTGAGGTTGACAACATTAGGCTTTCGAGTTTGGGGAGGAAGCTCCCAGAGCACCATGAGCTGGTTTGAATTGGAAAACGGCAGCGCGCGAAGGAGGATGCCATCGAGCAAACTGAAAATCGTTGTGGAACTTCCGACGCCAAGGCCCAGCGTGATGACCACGATGGCAAAGAACAGTGGCACCCGCAGAAATGAGCGGACAGAATAGCGAAGATCGGCAAACGCCTGTTCCAACCAGCCAAGTCCCCATTGGTCGCGCGTCACTTCGGCCACCAATCCAACATTTCCGAATTCGCGCAATGCTATCTGCCGTGCGGCCTCTGGAGATTCGCCATCCTGGATGTGGCGAGCTGTTTCGATAGCAATGTGGGACGCGAGTTCATCGTTCAATTCGCGTTCGAGATCACGCCTTTGGAAAAATCGGCGGAGAAGTAAGCGCAAACTATTTCCTGCCATGGTGGTCCTCACGCGGGGTCAAGCACGCCGGAAACGGCGTGGACCAGTTGCCGCCATTTGTCGTGTTCGGCGACCAGTTGCTTTCTGCCTGCTTTGGTCAAGGAGTAGTACTTGGCTCGCTGATTGTTTTCCGAGGCTTTCCACTCCGAATCGAGCCAGCCTTTCTTTTCGAGTCGATGCAGAGCTGGGTATAGCGATCCGGTTTCAACTGACAACAGTTCTCCGGAGCGAGCGCGGATGACTTGCGAGATGCTGTGACCGTGCCGCTGACCGCGAGCAAGCGTTTGCAGGATGAGCAGGTCGAGCGTGCCCTGCAGGATTTCGATGCGGTTCTGGTAACGCTGCGATTCTGCCATAGTAGTAGACTATCTACTACTATCAAGAGTTGCCGTAGGCTGTCTACTACTTTCTGCTCTCCTGCGGGCTGGCTGCGAGCAAGGCGGTTACTCAGGAACGGGTGGGTTGACAGGCCAATGCGCTCACCGAACTGTTCCGGTCGGATTGTCGCCCACCCGTCAGTTACCTTGTGCTTAACAGCTGCGGTGAGCCGGCACCGCAATGGCACCCGCGCTGG
>JBAVQC010000275.1:0-13128 GCA_049693715.1 Acidobacteriaceae bacterium
CCCTTAGGGAGCGCCCCTCTTTTTTTTGATTTACATTCTCAGTAGTGAGGTCCTCGCAGGTGAAATTCGCCAACTGGATGAAGGTTTGCCTTGCACTGACGCTTACCGGCGGAGCCGCTGCCGCACAGAGCCCTGACTGGAACGTGATGGGCAAACTCTGGTGGTCTCACGTTCAGTTTCTTGCCGACGATAGTCTCGAAGGCCGAGGTACGGGCAGCGAGGGTTTCGAGAAGGCCGCAACCTACATGGCGGAGCAATTCCGAGCCGCCGGTTTAGAGCCTGCCGGGGTGAATGGTTATCGCCAGCCGATCGACTTCCAGGTGGTGAAGATCGACGAGAGCCAGTGCTCTCTCGATCTGGTGCGCGACGGCAAAGTGCAACCGGTGAAGCTGGGGGACGATGCAATCCTGGGGGTTAGTTCCCACGCAGCGGCGAGTGTGAGAGGGTCCGCCGTCTTTGTCGGCTACGGGCTCACGGTCCCTGAATTGCACTACGACGACCTGGCGGGCCAGGATGTGAGGGGCAAAATTGTCGTTTTCGTGACGGGCGGCCCGAGTGACATGCCGGGGCCGGTGAAAGCGCACTACCAGTCAGGCGAAGAACGGCGGAAGGCGCTGGCGAAGGCCGGGGTCATCGGCACGATTACCATCCAGAATCCCAAGAGCGCCGAGATACCGTGGTCGCGCATCGCAGAATCAAGGTTCCAGCCGCGCATGGAGCTAGCCGACCCGGGTACGGACGCCCCGCCTCCACTCCCCTTGGGCATCTTATTCAATGCCGCACAAGCAGAAATGCTTTTCGCCGGGAGCGGGCATACGTTTCAGGAGATCCTTACCGCGCTCAACGAAGACAAGCCGCTGCCACATTTTCCCCTGGCCGTGCAGGTGAACGCACGGGTAGG
Organism: Acidobacteriaceae bacterium; assembly: GCA_049693715.1. Taxonomy (GTDB): domain Bacteria; phylum Acidobacteriota; class Terriglobia; order Terriglobales; family Acidobacteriaceae; genus PALSA-350. The sequence goes on from JBAVQC010000275.1 coordinate 902, forward strand.
CATGACGCGTTCGGAGGTGAGGTCAGAGAACGTGGTGGGTGTTCTGCCGGGCAGTGATCCACAGTTGAAAAAGGAATACGTGGTGGTGAGTGCACATCTCGACCATCTCGGCATCGGCGAGCCGGTCAAGGGCGACCGTATCTACAATGGCGCGATGGACGATGCCTCGGGCGATGCATCGCTCATCGAGATTGCTCGCGCGATGAAGGGTTCCAAACCGAAGCGCTCGATTTTGTTCCTCTCCGTCACCGCGGAGGAGAAGGGCGAGTTAGGGTCTCAGTATTTTGCCGCTCATCCTACGGTGTCCGGACCCATCGTCGCCGACATCAATATGGATATGTACCTTCCATTGTTTCCCTTGAAATATCTGGAAGTCCAGGGCCTGGGCGAGTCGACCCTGGGCGACGACGTGCGCGTGGTTGCCCAGGAAGCGGGCGTGCAAATACAAGCCGATAAGGAACCGGAACACAATCGCTTCATTCGCAGCGATCAGTACAGTTTTATCAAGAAGGGCGTGCCTTCGCTTGCGTTCAAGTTTGGCTGGCTCCCTGGTACTCCGGAAGCAAAGACCTTCAAAGCCTGGTATGCGGAGCGCTACCATGGCCCCGCAGACGATCTGAGCCAGCCGGTGGACGTTGCCGCCGCGGCGCAATTCAATGACATTCTCACCAATCTGGCGCTGCGCGTCGCGGATGCTGATCAGCGCCCGTCGTGGAAGGCGGATAGTTTCTTTCGGCGGTTTGCCCGGTAAGAGAAAGGGCGTGTGTGAGAACCCGGATTTCCCAACTCAGTCCCGCAGGGACGGCTGAAACCTCGTCCGGTGTGTTCAGCCGTCCCTTCGGGACTAGAGCGGAGTATCACACACCCTCTCATGCCCGTCCTAGGCTGGGTAGTTAATGTACGGGCTGAAGCCCGTACGCTCAGAAAGCGTGGGGCTATCGGCGTACGAGGGCTACTGCGGTCAGATCCTCGGTGCTGCGTTGGCGACGGGTGAAGAGGAAGTCGTACACTTTCGACCAGGGGTGGTTGCCGAAGTCATAGGCCTCACGCAGAACGTTGTCGCAGATCTGAGATGCCGAATCTCCGTTGGACTGTTCAAGTGCCCGCTCGATACGCTTCACCCCAAATTCAGTGGCCCCACGCCGGCTTTCGGTGACTCCCTTGGTGACCAACAGCAGCTTATCCTGAGGTTCAAAGGCCAGGACCGCCGGTTCATAGGTGACATGCGTGAATAGTCCCAGGGGGACTCCACCGCGCTCAAGAACACACGCGCTCGAGGTGTCGCGAAACACGGCGAGAACCCGACCCGCATTGCAATAAGTCAAAATGCCCAGAGTTGCGTTGAAACAAGCTAAAAAAGTCGGAGCAAAACGCACCCCATTGGCGGCCTCCATCAACGACCGATTCACCTCGTGCGCGAGGGTGGCGATGGCATCCGACTCGTTGACGTCGGCAGGCTCGAATAGCTCCTGGGCTCGTTGGCGGAAGGCAAATTGCACTTCGGCGGCAATTTCGTGTGTCTCCGATCGCGGACCGGCAATATCGGTCAACAGAAACACTATGCGGAAACCGACCGTGACTCCATCGAAAAAGTCGCCGCGGCAACGGTCTGCGTGGTAGCGCGCGCTTATGTCCAGGCCTTTCGGGCTGGTCAGGTTGACCGGACACGGGGTCGTACCCGTGACGCCGAGTGGGCGGGTGTCTAACTCGGGCAGAGAAAAAGCCATCGTCTCCTTCCGCATGAAGAGGACCCTGCTCAACCGCTGCGTGGCCCCTGCAGGGGTGCGTAAAATGCCTGATGTGCTCGAGTTTCGCCATTGCCTGGCAAGGTACTACCGTAATTAGGCGGTGCAAATTGACCGGAAACAATACACCAACCGTGTGATTGCCGCAGGTTGACCTCAAAAAGCCGGGTTTTCGGGGCTGCTCGGCGTGGTACATCGCAAAAAAAAGGCCCAAGAGGGACGAGATGCCCCACAAGATGACGACGATCGCTGAGATAAAGATTCCCCCCGTGCTCAAGATTGGGGGTGGGTCCTTCGCGACCGTTGCGGCGCTGCTGCACCGCCTTCGCTCGAAACATCCCTTGATTGTGACCGACCCTTTCCTGATGAAGACTCAGCTTGCTGACCGGCTGGCCTCACAGTTAAGAGGCGCAGGTTTACGCTGTGAGATTTTCCATGAGACGGTGCCCGATCCGACAACCACGGTGGTGGATGCAGGGGTGCGCAGGTTCGTGGAAGGCGCACACGACGGCCTGGTGAGCCTGGGCGGCGGCAGCCCGATCGATACGGCGAAGGCCATCGGCATGCTCGCCGCCAATGGGGGTAGAGTGCGGGACTATCGCGTTCCCCACGAAATTCCGTTAGCCGGTCCGCCACACCTGGCGATTCCGACGACTGCCGGGACCGGATCCGAAGTCACGCGGTTCACGGTGATCACGGATGTGGAGAGAGGAGAGAAGCTGCTGCTCGCCGGGGATACCTTGTTGCCTTCCGGCGCTGTGGTGGACTACGAATTGACGCTGACGATGCCGGCCCGCCTCACTGCGGATACAGGCATTGACTCACTGACCCACGCCATCGAAGCGTATGTCAGCCGTAAGGCCAATCCGTTTACCGACACATTCGCTCTGGCGGCGATGAAGACCATCTGGAGAGAGCTGCCAACCTGCTTTCACCAGCCTGGCAACGCCGCGGCGCGGGAAGCCATGATGCTGGCGGCGACCCAGGCCGGCATTGCATTTTCGAATGCCAGTGTGGCCCTGGTGCATGGAATGAGCCGGCCCCTGGGCGCGCATTTTCATATTCCGCATGGGCTCTCGAACGCCATGTTGCTGCCGGCGGTGACGGCATTCTCGGCAGAAGCCGCCCTGGACCGGTATGCGGAGTGCGCTCGCGCCATGGGCATGGCGCAGGCGCAAGAAAGCGATCGGGCGGCAGTCGATCGCTTGATTCGTGCGCTGTACGAACGAAACGCCGAGCTGCAGGTCCCCTCGCCTAAACAGTTCGGCATTGCGGAAGAGCAATACGCGGCACTGGTAAGCACCATGGCGGCCCAGGCTCTTGCCTCGGGGTCGCCGCAGAACAATCCCCGCATCCCGACAGCGGAAGAGATCGAGCGGATCTACCACCAGGCCTGGCAATGAGCGGTTAGCGGCGGACCAATGCTAGCGCGGTCAAATCATCGGTGCGTGACTCGTTTTTTTGGAAAAGGCCGAGGAACCGCGACCAGGGATGATGAGAGAAATCATGAGCCTCACGAAGAACATCCTCACAGATGGCGGACGCCGAAGCGGTAGTCGCGTCTTTCAGCATCCGTTCCACGCGTTCCAGACCAAAGTCAGTGGCTCCCCGCCGGCTGCCGGTGACGCCCTTGGTGACCACAAGCACCGCATCTCCTGGCTGCAGCGCGAGAATCGCCGCCTCAAAGGTGGTGTGGCTGAAAAGTCCCAGTGGCATTCCGCTCGACTCCAAAACGCGCACATTCCCACCCGAGCGGACCAGCGCGAGCATATTTCCTGCGTTGCAATAGGAGAGGATGCCATGGGTCAGATTGAAGCAACCGAGAAACGTTGGCGCGAAACGCAGGCCTTGCGCGGCTTCGATCACGGCAAGGTTAAATGCGTGCGCCAGCTCGGCGAGCGCATCCGACTCGTTTACCTCAGAACCGGCAAAGAGTTCCAGAGCCTTTTGCCGGAAGGCAGATTGCACTTGCGACGCCAATTCCCGGGCTTGCGGTTGCGGGCCGGCAATATCGGTCAACAGGAATAAGACATGCCGGCCTACCGGGAAGGCATCAAAGAAGTCGCCGCCGCGACATGGAGAATGGTGCCTGGCGTGAAGGTCTACATCCTTGAACTGGGACCAGACCACCGGAAGCAGCGTGGATGCACCCACCTGCATAGCTGATCCGGCCACAGAAGAATCCATTCGTGCTCTCTCCCCCGCGACACGGCAAGATTGATTGTAGATTGTGACTCATTGGGAGGAGTTATGACCAGCGTGAGGCAGCGTCTCCCAATTTCCTGAAGGGAAAAGTGGGGCTCGCATCTTAGACTGGAAAGATGACCTGTTCCCTGCCCTGCATTTTAGATGTTCCCGTCATTGAGACTGAACGGCTCAGGCTACGGGGACACACCATGAGCGACTTTACGGCTACCAAGGCACTTTGGGGAGACGCCTCCGTGGTGCGATACATGGGTGGTAAGCCTCTCTCCGTACAGGAGTGCTGGACACGCTTTCTGCGGTATTTCGGCCACTGGTCTCTGCTTGGATTTGGATATTGGGTAGTCGAGGAAAGAGAGACAGCGGAATTTGTGGGCGAAGTGGGTTTTGGAGATTTCAAGCGAGATATGCAACCGGCACTCCCTTCTATCCCCGAACTCGGCTGGATCCTGGCTCCCGCAACACACGGGAAAGGCTATGCGACGGAGGCTGCCCAGGCTGCGTTGCGTTGGGGGCGGCAACATTTTCGATCGAACGACTTCGCTTGCCTCATCCAACCTGAGAACCGAGCCTCGATCAGGGTTGCCGCCAAGTGCGGGTTTGAGGCATGGCAACTCGCTACCTACAAGGACCAGCCGGCCATGATTTTCAAAATGAAAAAGGATTGATGATAAACCACCTGATCTGGGCCGCTGGGCTCATCGAACACCTCATACTTCTCGCGGTACTCTTCAAGCGCAGGCGTGTAGCGCGGTTCCCCTGGTTCACTCTACTGATCATCTTTTACGTGGTCCGCTCGGTGGGGATGGTCGCCGCGCTGCGATTCTCCGGCCATCCTGCCCCGCAGTTTCCATCCATGATCATTGACCTGACGGATGTTCTTCTGCAGTGTGCCGTGCTGGCCGAGCTTAGCTGGAACAGTTTGGAGCCTTTGGGGGGCATACGGCGCTTCACAGTGCCCCTGCTGCTGCTTGCGAGCGGGGTTCTGATCGTCATGCGCCTGGCGCCTTCAGGCCACTTTTCACTGCGCTCAGTTCTGGTGTTGATGCACTTCCTGCTCTCTGTACTGATGGTGGAGTGGGCCATCGTGCTCGCCTTTCTGCTTCGGCCCTTTCGGCTTTCCTGGCGCAGCCACGTCGCCGCCATCAGCTTCGGCTTCGGCGTGTATTCCGCGGCCCTGCTGGCGGGTGGCGGGTATTTCACGACTGGCCGGGAGATGCGGGATTATGTGTTCTTTTCGTTCTTCCGGATTTTTGTTTATTTGTTGATTGTGATTTTCTGGTCGGTCAGCCTTTGGTTCACCGAACCCAAAGCCAAGGCGTAGTGCGATACCCCAGCGGAGTATCGCGCTTAGATGGCCGCCAGCGCGCGCCCCGCGGCCGCGCCTGAGGCCCAGGCCCACTGGAAATTGAAGCCGCCTAGATGCCCGGTGACGTCTACCACTTCTCCGATGAAATACAGCCCTTGAACTTTGCGGCTTTCCATAGTTCGCGCGCTCAATTCCGCTGTGTCAACTCCGCCTGCCGTGACCTCGGCCTTTTCGTAGCCTTCGGTTCCTGCAGGAGAAACGGTCCAGCGATGAAGAGCGCTTTCCGCCTCTGCCAAGCCTTGGTTGGTCCACGCGGAAGGCGGTTGTAACGCCAGCCAACGGTCGGCCAGGCGATGCGGAAGAACGACGCGCAGTGCGGCCCGGGCCGTCGATAGATCGCGCTGCGACGTTTGCATGCGGAGCGGATCGGTCCAAACCCGGCCGGGCGCGAGATCGAACACCACCGGCTGGCCAGGTTGCCAGTACGAAGAGATCTGCAGTACGGCCGGGCCGCTGAGGCCGCGATGAGTGAAGAGCAGCTTCTCCCGAAAGTGCCCGGAGCCTGCGGTGGCAATGGCTTCGGTCGAAATCCCGGCTAATGCGGCATAGCGGTTCAGATCCTCTGGAGCAAAGGTCAGCGGCACCAGCGCAGGCCTGCATGGTTGCAACTGCAAGCCAAACTGCTGCGCGACCTGGTAGCCAAACGCCGTAGCGCCCATCTTGGGGATGGAAAGGCCTCCCGTGGCGATGACCAGAGATCGCCCGGAGACGACGCCGCTGTCCGTCTGTAAGTGGAAACCTTCATGGTGGCTCACTTCTCGAACTTGAGTCGCTACCTGGAGGGTGACACCGGCCTCGACGCACTCCTGCTCCAACATGGAAACAATGTCGCTGGCTGCCCGGTCGCAAAAGAGCTGACCCAGCGTTTTCTCGTGCCAGGGGATGTTGTGTTTTTCTACCAGCTCAAGGAAATCAGCCGGGGTGTAACGCGCGAGCGCAGACTTGGCAAAGTGCGGGTTCGCGGAAAGGAAGTTTTCCGCAGTGGTATGCAGATTGGTGAAGTTGCAGCGGCCTCCACCAGAGACCAGGATCTTTTTGCCGATGCGATGAGCATGTTCGAGTAGAAGAACACGACGCCCGCCGCGCCCTGCATGCATGGCGCAGAAAAGGCCGGCGGCGCCGGCTCCCACGATGAGCACGTCATAGTGGGTCTGGGCCGTGGACAACATTCCTCCGTCAGACGGGGCTATCTGGCGCGCTTGCGGGCTGGCCGGGGCAGCGCGGCCGGACCTGATCTGGGCCGCCGCGGAGCCTTTTGCGGCTGCTCCGATGATACGGATTGCTTGCGCGCGGCTCGTCTCAGCTGGCTCACTTCGTTCTCATCAAGCTCGCGCATTTCACCCGGTTTGACGTCGAGGATCAGCGGACCAAAGCCCACCCGCCTCACCTTCTCGACAAAATGGCCTACTTCTTCGAACATCTTGCGGATTTCACGGTTCTTGCCTTCGGTCAGAGTTACTTCGTACCAAGGGTTGTCGGTGTCGCGGACCAGGCTGATGCCCGCCGGCTGGGTCATGACGCGGCCTTCGCGTTCTCCCCTACGGCCACGCTCGATCATCACTCCGCGGCGCAGCTGCTCCAGCTCCGCCTCGGTGGGTTTGCCGCTCACTTTCACCAGGTAGGTCTTTTCCACCTTGGAGGCGGCCCTGGTCAGAACGTTGGCCAGTTCGCCATCGTTGGTCATCAGCAACAAGCCTTCACTCTGGTAGTCCAACCGTCCAACAGGAAACACGCGGGCGCCGGCACGGGCGAAAAACTTCATCACCGTCGGGCGTCCTTCGGGATCGGAAACGGTGGTGACGACACCTTTGGGCTTGTTGAGCATGAAGTAGCGGAATTTCTCCGGTTTCTTGAGCAGCTTGCCATCTACGCGGATGTGGTCGCGTCCCGGATCTGCTTTCGAGCCCAGCTCGGTCACCTTTTGCCCGTTGACCTGCACCCGGCCGGAGGTAATCAGCTCTTCTGCTTTGCGCCGCGATGCGATTCCGGCAGCCGCAAGAATCTTCTGCAAGCGCTGCTCGTTGCGCTCGTCCTCTTGCTCCTGGGCGGCGATCATGCCTGGTGCTCTGTCTGCGGCTCTGCCGCGGATTCTTCGGACGATGTGGCGGTGGCTTCTGCAACTGATGGAGTCGTCTCTTCGGAGGATTCCTCGGTCTGCTGCTCTACTTCGACAGGGGACGCCACCTCCGAGGAAATTCCTGCTTCGGAAGAAAGATTGACGACATCCTGAGCTTCGCCCTCAGCCTCTGATTCGGCCAGCTCGCCCGCCATCTTCTCAAACTCCTCCATGCTGGGGAGATCATTCACGTCTTTCAGCCCGAAGCGGAGGAGAAACTCCTTGGTGGTTTTGTAGAGGATAGGACGGCCAATCACCGGCTTTCTGCCCGCGGTGGTGATGAGTTTACGGCTGACCAGGCCGCCGAGCACCCCGCCTGAATCGACTCCTCTGATCTCGCTCACCTCTGGTGCGGTTACCGGCTGCTTGTAGGCGATCACCGCCAACGTCTCCAGGGCCTGCAGGGAAAGCTTCATGGGCGGCTTCAGGCTCTTTACAAAGCCACGCACCGCATCGTGATATTCGGGCTTGGTCGCCATGCGATAGCCACCGGCAATCTCCCGGATCTCCATACCCCGCTCGCTGTTGGCGTAGTCCGCAATCAGTTCGTCGAGCACCTGATGCAGGAATTGTCGAACCCGGCGATCGCGCAAACGTGCTGTCTTCTTTTCGTCGCCTTCGCTCGCCTCCGCCGCGATAGAGGATCCCTCCGGAGCAGGAGCCGCCCCAGGGCCGGAGATTGGAGTCTCTGAAGGCTCAGAGGAGGCGATGGCCTCCGGGGCGATGACCTCTGTATCAAGGCCGGCTAGCTCAATCTGCTCAGCCTCGGGCTCGGGCGTGTCGTTCAATAAGGGCGAAACTTCGTCAGCAAAGATGGCAGCGAGTTGGGCCAGGGTCACTGGCTCCTCTGCTGCGTAGACTACGGCTTCTAACTTGGCTTTGAGACTCATGGGGATGCATCGCGCCCCAAAAAGAACAGGCGCCTCGATTCATAGTATCGAAGCACCTGCGTTTTCGCTCGTCTTTGCTCTGCCTGCTAGCCCTTGGGGGCAAACTGCACAAAGATCCAGAAGAGGCCCGCAGACATGAGAGCCGCCACCGGTAAGGTGAAGACCCAGGCAGCCGCGATATTGCGGATCGTCGACCACTGCAACCCGCTCTTGTTCGCCATCATGGTTCCGGCCACGCCCGAGGAGAGGACGTGGGTGGTGCTGACCGGTAGCCCATAATTATCCGCAGCCCAAATCGTGAACATGGCCACAATTTCAGCCGAAGCACCCTGGCCGTAGGTGAGGTGGGTTTTCCCGATCTTCTCGCCTACGGTGACGACAATGCGCTTCCAGCCAATCATGGTGCCAAGGCCGAGAGCGATCGCCACCGCTACCTTGACCCAGGGCGGGATGAATTTGGTGGAGAGATCGAGTTTTTTCTTGTAGTTCGCCATCACCGCGGCTTCTTCCGGGGTGAATGTCGGATTCTTTGACTTGGCGAAAAGGCGGAGAGCCTCGCTCGAGATATACATGTCGTTGCGCACGTTCGATTGTTGCCCGGCCGGCACGGCCTTCAGCGTCTTGTACTGGTTCACTTCGTGTTCGATCTCGAGGATCATCTGGCGTTCGGCCAGAATCGTGGTCGGCGTTTGTTTTTTGCTCTGGAGGTATTCGGTCAGATCAGCACGCGGATCGTCAATCACGGCGTTCGAGTCAACGTGCCCCGTCATCACCTTGGCGGCTTGTTCTGATACGGCGACGAAATCCTGGACCTGGCTGTAGCCGACCGCATGATTCAGGGCATACGCCGTGGGCACGGTGCCGATCAGGATCAGCATGATGAGTCCCATGCCCTTTTGACCGTCGTTCGAGCCGTGGAAGAAGCTCACGCCGGTGCAGGTCAGCACCAGCAGGCAGCGAATCCAAAATGGCGGCGGGGCATCGCCCTTGGGCGCCTCGAAGAGCCGGGGATCCTTGATCACGAACTTGAGCACGAGTAACAACACAGCGGCAAGGACGAACCCGACGACAGGAGAAATGAGCAGCGCGCGGAAGACGTTGCCCACCTGCGACCAATCCACGCCGGAGGTGCCGGTGGAACCCGCCATCAACTGGTTGGCGACGCCGACACCGATGATCGAACCGATGAGAGTATGCGAACTCGAGGCCGGCAGTCCATACCACCAGGTACTCAGGTTCCAGAGGATGGCCGAAACCAGCAAGGCGAAGACCATGGCGAATCCAGCGCCCGATCCTACTTTGAGGATCAGCTCGACTGGAAGGAGCGAGACCACGGCAAAGGCGACAGCTCCCGAAGACAGCAAGACACCGATCAGGTTCCACATACCGGACCACATCACGGCAATATGAGGTTCGAGCGAGTGGGTGTAGATCACCGTAGCCACGGCGTTCGCAGTGTCGTGGAACCCGTTGACGAACTCAAATCCCAGCGCGATCAGCAAGGCGACACAAAGCAGGGCATAGGCCGTCACCGAGGCGGTACGGGGGACCGAGAAGAGGTCGCCAAGGAATTGGGACGCTGCCCACCCGATGCCGCCAACCAGAACAAACCCGAAGATAATCATCGGGATCTTGCCCTGTTTCCGGTTCATTTTGTCGTGCACTGAATTTTTGCCAGGGGGAGTCAAAACCGCAGAGGATCCATCTTTCACGCGCGCACACTCCAACCTTTGTAGGTGTTGGCAACGCTATCAAAGTGCGTCGGCAGGGAGTATGAATTGTGGTACCCGGGAATGTTAAAGTTCTGCGAATTTGCACCGTTGGTGGGATTGTTAGAACCGCTTGCTCGGCTACCTCCAATCGTCTTTGGCCTGCAAACCTTGATTGACGACCGACTCGAACGACGCGTGCTTCTTGATGTAAACCTCGCCGAAGTTGCGGTCTTGCCTCAGCAGAATCGCCTGTAGGCGAACCAGCTCGAGCAGAGCCAGGAACATGCAGATGAGCGCCCGCTCCGTGCGGGTATTCCGGAGCAGGCTGCTCAATGACACCGGCCGCTCCTCCATGATCAGGCGGCGGCGGACGTAGTCGAGCATTTGGGAGACAGTCACCGCCTCCTCGTCCACATCCAGCACCGGCCTTTGCCGTGCGCGGTCCAGGATTTCCCGGAAAACCCGCACCAGGTCGACCGTGTCCGCCGCGATCTCGGGCTCGTCTCCCTCTTCCGTACTAAACTGCCGGATGGCCGGGTTGGTCCACGTCGCGGCTTCGATCTGTTGCTTCTGCAGCAGCATCTGGGCCGCATTCTTGAAGCGCTCGTGCTCCAGCAGCCGCTCCACCAGCTCCCGCCGTGGATCTTCCTGCTCCCCTTCAACCCCCTCTGCCGAAGTACGCGGAAGAAGCATACGGCTCTTGATGTGGATGAGCAGCGACGCCACGTAAATGAAGTCGGCGGCCGCATCGACCTCGGTCTGCTTCAGACCCTCGACGTAGGCCAGAAACTGAGCTGTGATTTTGCCGATGGGGATATCGTAAATATCAATGTCCTGCTTGCGGATCAGGTCGAGCAGCAGGTCGAGCGGGCCGTCGTACACGGCTCCCACGCTGATGCTGTAGGGTGATAGGCTCTCGGCAGCTTCCCGCTTCTTGTCGCGCGTTTCATCATTCATAGCGCGCGTTCTCCCTCTTCGGGTTTCAACAGGTGCATGACATCCCTCACCTGCTCCATCGTTTCCTCCGCCCGGGCCCGCGCCAGGTCGGAGCCACTATGCAGGATGTCATGCACCAGGGCCGGCTGCTCCTCATATTTCTTTCGCCGCTGCTGCATGGGCTCCAGTTCGGCAACGATCGCGTCCGCTGCCCAGCCCTTGCACTCGATGCACCCGATGGCCGCCGACCGGCATCCGGCGTACACCTTCTCCAGGGTATCGGGCGTCGAAAACACTTTGTGCAGATCACCAACCGGGCATATATCGGGGTTGCCGGGGTCGGTCCGCCGAACCCGTGCCGGATCGGTCACCATGGTCTTGAGCTTTTGCCGCACCACCGCCGGCGGATCCGTCAGCAGGACGGTGTTGCCGTAGCTCTTGGACATCTTCCGCCCATCCGTGCCCGGCAACTTGGGCGAGGGAGTCAACAACACCTGCGGTTCAGGAAGAATGGGAGATGCTGTCCCGGGATAAAAATGGTTGAACCGCCTGGCCACTTCCCGGGTAACTTCCACGTGCGCCACCTGGTCCTGGCCCACAGGAACAAAGTCTGCCTGGTAGATCAGAATATCCGTGGCCATCAGCAAGGGATATCCCAGGAACCCGTAAGTGGTCAGATCCTTCTCTTCCAGTTGTTGTTGCTGTTCTTTGTAAGTGGGGACCCGCTCCAGCCAGCCGAGCGGCATGATCATCGAGAGCAGCAGGTGCAACTCCGCGTGCTGGGGCACCAGGGACTGCACAAACATGACGCAGCGCTCCGGATCCAATCCCGCGGCCAACCAATCCAGGGTGACATCGATGGTATTTGGCCGCAGGTTCGAGGTGTCGGCGTAATCGGTGGTGAGGGCATGCCAGTCGGCTACGAAAAAGTAGCAGTTGTAGTCGCGTTGCAGGCGTACCCAGTTGTAGAGGGCGCCCATGTAGTTGCCGAGATGCAATTTGCCGGTGGGCCGCATGCCACTCAGCACGCGCTTCAGTTGCTGACGATTCGGGTCTTGATTCACTGCTTTGATTGTACGGAAATCCTCTGGAGGGCTGCAGAAAATGCTTTGTACAAATGGCACGTGTTCAGTTGTGCCCTAAAAAGAATCGAATGGATGAGGGCTTTAGAGCGTGTGTGAGTGCGCGAAAACAAATCGCAGAACTGAAACAGGCCCGTAGGGCCGGGGGCCAAACTGCAGCCCAGCCCGGAAGGGC
>JBAVQC010000276.1:0-31297 GCA_049693715.1 Acidobacteriaceae bacterium
AAAGAAATTATCTTCCACAACTGTCGAGGCTTGACTTCCGAACAATGCTCCTCGGGCACGGTTATGACGAATGTGGTTGTTCCGGTAAATTACGTTAGGCTGCCATGCCAGATTCTCCGCGGCGTCCTTAACCGCCACAGACGAAGGAAGTGCTTCAGTGAAGCGTATCCGGAGATGCTTGTCATCAAGTGAATGCATTTCTGCCACCTTGGCAGTGGCATAAGGCTCAAGGGTCTTCGGTTGAATAAAACGGAGCGTGTCTCCAGAAACGGCAAAGGGCAAGCCGAATGTTTGTGGATGGCCAAACTCAAGAACAAGGGTATCGGGCGCCAATTTTTCAGCTATTCGAAGATATGAGCCATGCAGGTTGATTCCGTCATCGAGCATGTTTTCAAAAAGACCATGCTCGACGATGATTTGTCCGCGGCAGTTCGAAAAATGTACGGCGTCCCCGGTGGTCGAGATGTAACGACCGCTTCCTGGTTTCAAGATGACATTAAATCTATCGAGATGAATGTCTTCACTGTACTGGGCGATGAAGCCCATACCCTGTGCGCTATACACTTGCGCACCGGAGATATCGATGTGGCTGCTTTGGCTGACCAGGATTGCCGGATTCGGACGATCGCCATTCCACAGTATAAGTACATCACCAGGCCGGGTTTGCTGTGTCAGACCAAATAAACGTACATCATCTCGATCTATCCTTTCAGCTCGAGTTTTATCAACCTCCCAGTTGTCGCCTGTCCCGGCAACAAGCCACTTTCCCTCGGGATCAAAGACGACGCTTCCATGCGCGACCTGTTCTGATCCAGGAGAGGCGTCCTCAGCCAAAATGAAGAGGTGATCGTCTTTCACTCTGTAGGACTTGGGACGATCTATTTGGAGATCGACAAAACTATCGTTCTTGCTGACTACTTTTGCCTGCACAATGTGCGGGCTTGCATAATCTATCGAAAAATTACGCAGAATTACCCGGTCCGAATGCGAAATAACAATAGGAAGCATGGAATCATGAAAGACAAATTCCGATCCATTGCCATCAAGTTCGAGGCCGCTGACGTGTTCGATTGATATGGCAACCGCGCGCTCGGCCACTCCATCATGGTTTGAGATATAAAGGTGGCTGATAACCGCGCCCTGGGGCCAAAAGTCATACCTTCCGCGTTTGAACAATATCCTGGAACGATGGTGGCGGAGGGCAAAATCGATCGCGCTCGCAACGCCTGGACTGCTGTTCTGACCGGAGTCAGGAGTCGCCCCATAGAGTGATACATCGACAGCCTGGCCAATCGCCTCCCCGCGCGTGAGTATAGCCGACGAGACGATGATTGCTGTATAAAGCCAGCGCATTCGATTCGGCCCTCTCGCGGTTGCCGAACCGGCTCCGCTAGAAAGCAAACTTGAGCGCTCCCTGCATTACCCGGGGAGGAATCGCGCCAATTGAGGTGATCTGGCCGAAGTTTGAATCGCCAGGATTAGAATCCGGTTGGCCGAAGCTGGGATGGTTGAGCGCATTGAATGCCTCCCAGCGAAACTGTAACTTATATCGTTCCTTAATGCTCCAGTTCTTAATCACGGCCAGATCCGCGGTGCTGATCGGCGCTTCCTGGATGATGAATTTCTTCGAGTTTCCCGCGGTTCCGTAGGCGTTGTTGGTGAATGCGGCCGGATTCAGGTAAGAGTTAATCCAGTTCCTCTCGCCCCCCTGCCGCACGCCCAAGGGTTGTCCTGGAACCTCGTCCGCGCGATCCTGGCCGACCAGGAACCCCGAGTTATTGTTGCCCTGTCCCCCGTTTACAGTGAAAGGGGGTCCGGACTGCGCGGTGTAAAGGCCGGAAATCTCCCAGCCGCCCAGGAGGTTCTTGACCACGAGGTTGTGACTACTCAGTGACGGTAAGCGGTAAACCAGATTGGACACCGAAACGACTGGATAATTCAGGCTGGAGGGACCACGGTCGTGACCCACGTTATGAGGATCGCTGACGCTGGATTCGAACGACGGATCGCCCGATCCACCCACGTCGGTATCGTGCGACCAGGTGAAGTTGGACTGGAACTGAAGGCCGTGGGAGAGGCGCTTTTCGACACCCACCTGCAGCGCGTTGTAACTGGAGGTGGCCGCCGGCTGAACCTGGATGATCTGGGAAAAATTCGTATAGGTCGATCGTACGTCGGTGCAGTTGATGGGATTCACCACGCTGCCTGGCGGGCAGACAAACCCGCCGGGGTTTTGGTCCACGGTCGTTGCCTGGTGAAACGACTCCGCGCCCACGTACGCCAGATGGAGGACGAACTGCTGGCCAAACGACTGTTCGAGCGAAAGGTTCCAACTCTGCGTTATGCCCAGTTTGAAGTTGGAGGAGAAGACAGCGGGTACGGCGATCGGCGTGATGAAGGTCGCACTGGAGGTTGGAATCTGCGAGGGTGAAGCGAACGGGGGGAAGGGGCTTTTACCTCCAGTCGAGGTGAAGCCGTTCCACGGAGTATCAAAAGAGAGAGGGGTGGTGCTGCCCCCGTTGAGTCCGTAAGTGGGCGCAAAGGGCGCCGTATCCCAGATGTGATTGTAAAAAGCGTCCTCCAGGGGAGTGGTGAACAGACCAAAGCCGGCGCGAAAAACGGTCGAGGGATGAGCCTGCCAGGCGATACCGATGCGTGGCTCAAAGTAGCCGTAGGTGGTAGGAATGAGGCCGTTGTTGACGCCGTGATCGCCAGGGAAAATGAGCCCCTGCGGGGCATTGGGATAGCGTGTGCTCTGTTGGCCAGGGTCAAAAACCGCGCCCCGTCCACCCGCGACCTGCAAGGGAAAGTTCGGGTCCCAGCGCAGACCGGCGGTGAAAGTAAGATTAGGACGCAGCTTGATCTGGTCCTGACCGTAAAGACCAACCATATAACCGGCCTCGTTGCCGCTCTCGCCCGCCCCCTGGCCCAAACTGCTTAGATAACCTAAGAGAAAGTCGGCCAGGGGAAAACCTGTGAATTGGCCGTTGAAGCTGACGGATGCATTCACGCTGCCACCGTAAAACTCGAAGCCGTAGCGGTGCATGATGTCGGCCCCAGCGACGATGGTGTGCCTGCCTACCGTTTTGGTGATGGTATCGGTAAACCACCAGTAGCGGCGGCGTGTATCGTTGGGGTTTCCGGTGAAGGCGTTGAAACCCAGGCCCCCGCCGTAAAGCGAATTTCCATCGAACGCCGACAGGCCGCCAATGTAGCACCGTCCCTCCGGATCAGCCACAGCGATGTATCGCGATAGACAGATGGGAGCGCCTTCAGCATCCCTCTCAATGGTTCCGGTGGAGAAGTCAATCTCCGCCCAGGACAGGGTCGCACTGTTCAGCAGCGTGGGGTTGATGGTCCAGGTGTGGCCCAGGGCCAGGTTGAGATAGGTCCCGTGTTGTCCATTCACACCGGCGAGAATGTTTCCCGGTATTGACGCCCCCGGCTGGTTGTAGAGATAGGTAAAACTGCGCAGAAAGACGCGCTGGCTGGGATTGATGTTGTAGTCAAGGCGAGAGGTGTTTTCGTTATAGGTAAACTTCTGCACCGGCGAAACGTAGTTGGTCTCGCCGGTTGAAGGGGTAACTCCCAGCGGCAGTGACTTGGCAATCGCCAGAGCGCCTGGACTGAACAAGGCCGTGTTTACCTGATTGGGCTTTCCGTTTACGGTCTGGAAGACGTTGGCCAGCGGGCCGTTAAGATCGGCGGCGGGAACTGCGCTAAAGTCTCCATTCAGCATGGCCTGGGTAGGAGTCTCGGTCGGATTGCTGGATGCCTGGAGGGTGCTTCTCGTTCCCTGGTAGTTGGTGAAGAAGAAGAGCTTGTCCTTCAAGACCGGGCCGCCGATATAGCCACCGAACTGATTACGTTTGAGCGGGTCGACGGCGCCGGTGAACCAGTTCGATGCATTCAAGTCATTGTTACGAATGAATTCAAACAGGCCGCCATGAAACTGGTTTGTACCCGACTTGGTTTGTATGCTGACCACCGCGCTGGGCGCGAAGCCATAGCGGGCATCGAAGTTGTTGGAGATGACGCGAAATTCCTGGGTTGCGTCGGCGTTTGGGAAGGGCGCAGCGAGCAGGGCGAAGGTATCGATGTTGGAGACGCCGTCGAGCAGATACCATGTGCTGCCCTGACGCTGGCCGCCCGCAGAAGCGCCGGATTCGGTGGGAAACGAGTTCGAGGTGGGAAGCGTCGATGCCTGGGAGATGAGTTCGTTGGTCACTCCCACCGAGAGGTTGACCAGGCTGGAAGGATCCCGGCCGTTGAGGGGAAGGTCCTTGATCGCGTCTTCCCCGATCACCTGGCTGATCTCCGCCGTCGTGGTATTGATCAGCTCAGCCCCGCCGTTGACGGTAACGGTTTCCGCCGCCGCACCGGGCTTGAGAGCAATGTCGAGCGTAGCGGACTGCGCCACCGTGAGCGCGATCCCGGTTTGAACCCGGGTGGAAAAGCCGGGTGCTTCGGCGGTCAGTGTGTAGGTACCCGGAGGTAGCGCCACCAGGTTATAAACCCCAGCACTGTCGCTGGCCACGGACTGGCTGAGGTTGGTGGCAACGTCGTTAGCGGTCACCCGGGCATGCGGAACTGCAGCGCCGGTGGAATCGGTAATCCTTCCGCTCAGGTGCGCGGCCGTATTCTGCGCCCAGGCGGCCGCGCTCAGGCTGAGCATGACCAGGGCCGTGAGCGCGAGGCGCCTCCACCGATTTTCGTCTCTGCCTGAGAAGGACGGAAACGATTGGCTACTTTTCGTAGGGCGGAAGGAAACATGCCTGAGAAGCGTCTTCATACCTGGAACTCCTTTTCGGCCTCGTCAAAGGCCCGTCGTTTCTTGCTACGCCGTAATCAACTCCGAGGGCCGAACCTTCAAGTGATGCGACACTGCGCGAGCAGCTGCTGTGCCGCGGCCACCAGATCGGGAACCGGCATGGGCTTGCTGGGACGATAGGGCGTGGAAAGCCAGGTTTGCTGCCACAGATCGACCGAGTAGATGGTACCGGAACGGCGCGCGGCCAGAAACGCTGACCAACGCGGGGCATAGTAATCGCGAATGAGCCCAGACCAGACACGAGAGGCATAGTCGGATAGCTCCGGCCATCCCCAGGTGGTAATCAGGCGGCGGGCATTCTCGTCGTAGTACGCGGCTTGGTCGTCGCTGCGGGCCCAGGATCGCGCCGCCTGGGTCCACGATTCCAGGCGGCGATCCGGCCGCAGATTCATCAGGCCATCGATCTGCGCCAGCCGTGCGACCGCGTTTCCTGAGTGCTCCACAGCGGCATCGTGGTCACCGGCATCGGCGGCCTGAACGGCCTTGGCAAGGGCCTTGTCTACGTAACCGCCGGCCGCTTGCGCCACCAGCTCGATCAGGTCGTTGCGGTAGAGCTCGACCGAGGACAATTCCGGCGCGCAGGAGAGAAACAGCTCCACTGCCCGCTCGAAGCTGGGGCCGGCATTCACGGCAGCGGCCACCGGGTTTCCCGAGGGCTCACCCTGCCAGGCCTGCTTGGTCATCCAAATGTGACTGCTGTAGGCACTCTCCAGCAGCAAGGTCCAGGCTTGGCGCATGGGGCCGGGGCAGCTGCCATAGCGTGAGGCGCAGTAGTCCGGGATCCAGATAGCAAGATCAATCGGGTCGCTGCGCCAGCCCGCGTCGGTCATCAGCTCATAAACGACTTCGTTGTTTTCAATCCCTTCCGGACAGATGCCCCAGCCCACCAAGTTCCCTCGCTGTTCGCTGTGCAGGACGGTAGCCGGTTCCGATGCCATGAGCGCCAGGTTTCCCTTGATGTTGTTGTTCCCGCCAAAGGTGTGCGCCATCGCGTTGATCCACTGCTTGCCAAAGAACGCCTTCTGCAGCTTCCACTGGCCGGGAGAATACTTGCCGCGCACCTCGCTGGGCAGATCGTTGGCGTAGTCGATGATCAGCATGCGTTCGTTGGGAACACCGCGCAGCAGCGCCTCGACCGAGCGGTTGTCCCAGAAGGCGGAGTCGTAGACAAAAAGCCAGCCTTGCATGACCCAGGTGCCGTTTGGATCGCCGGCCAGGATGCCCTCGAACACCGTCCTTCCGAAGCGCTCGAGATCTTCGTAGCGATGTTCCTGGCTGACCGGGACGGCCAGCTCGTTGAAGGTATCGGCCAGATAGTATTCGGCCTCCCCGTATTCGGCCTTGTACTCCTCTATGAATTGTTTGCCGATCTGCCGGTAGAGCTCTCGTTCTCCGGGGTGAAGGATGAAGGTTCGGGTGCTGCGCGGGATGGTCTTGAATTCTTCCGGGAGCCAAAGCCGGGTGTAGGTCTCGGAGGAGGGATGGAGCCGCTTGAAGCCCTGGGGGACAAATCCGGCAAAGGCAGGGGCCACGGGTTTCATTCCCAGCTCGCGCATGCGATCGAGGATCTTGCGCTGAAGGATTCGCCTCTCATTGATCCAGTGCTGGGGTAACGGACCGTCCAGATTGTTGATATTGCCCATGCGGTGCCAGGGCAGGTGGCCAGGACCCACCGAGAACTGGTCGATTTCCGCCTGGCTCAGGCCGAACGAAAGCCAAACGCGCTGCCAGATAGCCTCCTGACCCTCCATGGCCAAGGGCATGTTGATGCCGTGCAGCGCCATCCAGTCGAGCTCCCGCTCCCATCGCGCCCAGTCCCAGAACGCCATCGTGTACCCGTATGTGCAAGGGTTCAGATACTGGACAAATTTATAAGGACAGACCACGCGCCGGTGAGCCAGCGCAGGCCAGGTTGAGGGAAGATTCAGGTGGCGGCCGCTCCAGGTAATCATTGCCTGGCAGGCCTCGCGCAGATAGCTGTAGGCGCCGCGGCAAATGGCGACCCCGCTGCTGCCGGCGACCCTGACCTTTCCCCCGGCCGCCTCGATTTCATACAATTCGCGTCCGTCCTGGGCAGGAATCCATGCCAGGTCGAATTCGGCCGCCCGGTCACCGAGCTGGCGGCTGAGCACGTCGCGCGCCGAAGTCACCTCCGTGTGCCCGGACCTGGGGAGGGAACGGCCGCTGGGAAGAGTTGCTTTGGGTGTTGGCGCAGCTGCGACCGGCTCGATTGCGGTCAGCGCCGCAACCCCGGCATAGGATGCTTCCATGAACTTGCGTCGTGTCCACACAGATGCGGGAGCCCTCTCCGATTCGATTCGCAAGAGTATTGCGCCCGCATACAAGAGCCGGGAAGCGAATTCACCGTTTAGCGGCCGGTTTTCACCGTCAATTTCATCATTCCCGTGTGAATTCGAGGGTTTGCCCTGGGAGGTGAATGGATGAATGGGGTGATAAACGAGAGTAAGCAGGAGCCTTGATGGTGGCCCTAAGGCTTGATCAGGCGGTAGGCGATCAAGCGCGCCTCGGGAGCGTTGCCGCCGACGCTCGTGGTTTCGAGCAGGGCTTCGAAATTAGGCATGGTGTCCGAGGTGGCTCCGATCTGTCTGGCAAAGGCTTCGAAGGAGCTGGAATTGAAGGGGAAATCCGCAGCCGATTCCGTTCCCGCCATGCCTGTTCCCTCGAAGAGCAGTGCGCGCCCATCGTCTGCGATTCCGGGCAGCAGGGCGAGCACACCGTAGCTGCGCCGGAATCCATCGGAAACCGTATCCCGGTAGATGGCGGCCTCGCCTTTGGCAGGGTGTTTATTCAAGACGTACCCTTCCGAGGTCTTCCAGTTGTAGTTGATTTCGAATTGCAAATGTTGTGAGAACAACCCGACCCAGGGATTGGCTCCAATGCCTCCGATCAGGATCACGTTGCAGCTCTTGAGATCGGCAAGCCGCAGCACGCGCGCATTGCGCGCTTCGATATTTGTCTGGGCGGCCTCAGGCAATCGTCCGAGCCGCATGGCGAGGTTCAGATCCGCGCTGCTGGTGTACTGGTGACGGGCAAACCAATCGGAAGTCAGGGCCTCCGCGCCAATATGAGGGCTGAACTTCTGCAGATAACCGCTGTCTAGGTACTCGTCCAGCGGGACCGGTGTTTGGGTCAGCTCCTGATAAAGCACCAGCGCATCATCGGAGGGAACGATGACCACGGTGCGGCTGGGAGTGAAAATAGTTGACCAGAGGGCATGGGATGGAACTTCGTTCCGGTTCCGGCTTCTGGGAAAGAAATATGCGGCCAGCAGCCCCAGCAGGAGGACGGCCCAGGTGGCAATAGCGGCATACCTCCAGACCGGCGTACGCCTGATGGCGGCGGCAGGCGGCTCCGACTCGGGAGCGGCCACTCCGCCGTTTTCTGCCGCAGCCTGCCCGGATGGCCGGGGAAGTTGGATGGTCACGCCGGAAGCTGCGCTTCGAGGTTCAAAGATGGGAACGTACCCGCCCTTAGGAATCGAGATCACCAGGAGAGAACTCGGGCACTCATGCTCGAAATACTCCTCCAGCCTGAGCCGGAGAAGACGCGCCTGGGTCCTCACGATACTGTCATCTGAGGCGCTATAGGCCGGCGAACGGGCAAAGACATGAATGCCGATCTGCTGCTCGTTGATCTCTCGAGCTTTGCCCTGGAGGGTTTGCAAACAGATGTATTCGAGGAACTGCATGAGCCGCGAGGACTTGGCAAAGGTGCGGGAGGACAAGACCCGCCGGAGGAGTTCCATCCGTTCGTCGACCATCCTCGCGGGCTCTTCTCCCGGGGGAGCAAGACCTCGATCCGGCTTCGATTTCAGCTCATGCACAAAGCATTCTCTCCAAGATCATACCCGGATGGCTATCGCAAAACGCGGGCGGCCAACCAGAGCAAACGCGGCGGCGATGGCGAGGGTATCAGCGGAATGGTTCTTCATGCATGAATACCCTTCCGGGTCAGGCTCGCGCATTGTGTACGCCGGCCGTTTTTGTCTCGGAATTTTAATTTGCAGGAGCGAAGATGCTGGTCACGACCCTCCTCTCCTGTGAGGTGTTAGAACGGATAGCAAATGCAAAGTTACAAGCAATTGTTTTTCCCTATAGGCGGTGTAACTCGGGGACCGGTCCCCTGGTTCCCCCCCGGAACATCAGCCTGGCAGCGCCATGGGCGTGGCGCTCACCCCTGGCCCATTCTGGATACCTCTGACCAACAGTAACCTCCGAAAACGATAACCATCGGTGTAACAAAAGAGTCTCCGCGCCAACACTCTACTCCAGGCCGCTGAATCTAACCCCTAACAAGACGATTTCGGCAGGGATCAGATTCTCGCGCGTCCGTTCCCTTGTCCGGCAGTTGTCGGTAGTCGACGGCCTAAACGCGAGCAAGGACAACTTACCTTGTCCGGTATCACACCCGATTCCTGTCCAAAAATAACGCAATCACCTGCTCCCCCGTACAGCCTGACTTCTCTTTCAAACTCTAAGGAGCCGCTTATGCCCAAAAATAACGTATCCGACCTCATCACCGATCAGGAAATGGCCTTTGCCCGCCAGGTCCTCTCTGGAACCATGACTGATCGGGAAGCCGCCCAGGCCGTGGGCCTCAACCCCGACGCCGCCGCCTACACCAAGGCCAAGCCCCGTGTCCGCGCCTACATGCTCGAGCATCGTGCCGCTATGCAACAACAGCTCCAACGGCAGGAAGCGGACCTGTCCCGCCTTGCCGCGGAAAAACAACGCCGCCAGGAAGAGCGCCGCGAACAAGTCCTGGACCGTCTCTGGGAAATCGCCAACCTCAGCTCCGAAATGACCCGTGGCAGCATTACAGGACAGGTCAAGGCCATCCAGATGATTGTGGCCATCGAGGGCCTTATCCCTGACCGTCGTGCAGGCTCTGCGAAGAAGAACTCCGTCCCTGCGCCCATCTACCCGCAGCCAAGCCCTGCCCCTGCCCAGCAGGAAGATGACTTTGGCGTCCCCGGGCCCGAAGCCGCTCCCGGCTCGGCAGAAGACGTCCCTCGGGACCCCATCCCCAGCCAGTCCACCTCCGCCAACCGGTTTACCCCCTTGGAAGTCCCTGAACCTTACGTTCCGGACACGAGAGTTCCTTTTTCGATTCAAAACAACGGATCTGCCCGCCGCCGCTGAGCTGTAAATCGCAAAAACGGCAAAAAAGACCTAAAAATATCGAATTTTATAAATAACCTCAATCGCTGCCTAAAAACTCTCAGGGATGCGTGACTCCATACGTGATCCAGGAGAGCTACATTCAGCGGCAAACCGGTGACTCTCGTTGAATCGAAGGACTCGAAGGGGGTAGCTTTTCCGAACCGGCAGATCGAGCACTGAGGAGCCGTTTTCTCAGAGCGGCAAAGCTTGCACGATGGGGGCGATCCGTCCCAAAACCTTTATGCGTCGGAGAGACCTCTGTGTTGATGCCCCTTCGTGGAAATGTTTTTCGCTGTGGAGTAGAGCAACGTCTCTCTACCGGAATCGCCACCCTCCCCTTTGTCATCTCGACCGAAGCGAAGCGGAGCGGAGAGACCTCTGTGTTGATGCCCCTTCGTGGAAATGTCTTTTGCAGTGGAGTAGAGCAACGTCTCTCTACTGGAATCGCCACCTTCCCCTTTGTCATCTCGACCGAAGCGAAGCGGAGCGGAGAGACCTCTGTGTGGTTGGACGGCCGGCGCGGTTCGACAGGATCGCTGGTTCTGCTGAAAGCCGCACAGACAAAAGAGGCCACCCTTGCGGGGGTGGCCTCTTTAGCCCCGGACCTCTGGAGATTTCGCGCTTCTGAAATTGACGCTTGGATCGACCGGCAAATCGCTGGCTGATTGCATTTTGAGAAATATGAAGTTCAATCTAAGATTACTCAATGATCTTAAGCGGGCTTAGAGATCTTCAAATTTTAAATTAAGTATCGGATACTGTTTCCAATCCTGGTAGTCAAAGTGCCACCACTCGGTAGGGTTGACCACAAACCCCTGTTTTTCCATAGCTTGTTTGAGGAGTGCGCGGCGGGCGCGCTCCTCGGGCGTGCCGCCAGTGTAGTCCGCATAGGCGCGTTCGGTCATCTCGTCGTATCCGCTGGGCATCTTTACTTCCTTGCCGGTTTTCAAGTCGTAGAGCGATAGGTCCACAGCACATCCGCGGTTGTGTTTTGAGCCTTCCGCCGGGTTGGCAACGAATATCTTCTTATCGTTGGGTGTGGCGTCCCAGAAGATTTTGGTCACGTACCAGGGACGGTAGCCGTCATGGATGATCAGGCCATACCCCTGGGCCTTAAGCTCGCGATGGGCGCGGACGAGTGCCTCAGCAGCCGGGCGCTGCAGAAATGCGCGCGCCTGGGTGTACAAAGGGGTGCCGAGAAAATCATTCGTGGTGGCATAGCGGATGTCGAGTTTGATCGTAGGGTCCAGGCTGGTCAGTTCCACCAGATCCGGCTTGCGGAAACTTCCTTGCTCTTGCGGCGGCGACGCTTTCAACGCCTCTGCGCGCAGTTCAGGCACCGGTCGCAGAGGTGTAATACGAAAGCTGACCTCCTGCGCGTACCCTGCTTGTACTAGCAGGAGCAGGCCAGAAAAGCAAAGGCATCGGGATATCAGGGGCAAATTTCCTCCGTAGCTCCCGCGGAAACTGCGGGATGACAAAGATGCGAGCAGGCCAGGGTTGAGTGCCGCGCCTACGGCGCTCAGATCAGATTGCGATTGATCCCCAGCCCTTCCGGGCTGGGCTGAAGTTTGGACGGCCGGCCCTCCGGGCCTCGCATTGATGGCGACTTGCGGTGCCATTCCTCGCTTAACTTGACACAGGCAAGTCTGCTCCTCCAGATGTCAATGATTGATCCCCAGCCCTTCCGGGCTGCACAAAGTCGCTTGCTCCTCCTTAAGATGACAAAGGGTAGGGTGGCTGCTGGACGAAAAGCAGTTACCGAGGAGATCATCACCCTCGTCCAGCGGATGTTGACACGCCAGGAACAAACAAACAAGTGACTGCTTTTGGCCGGGCTCAAGCAGGAGTCCCGGCACGCCGGCAAGACGTCCATAATGAGCATGATGACGTAGAATGGCGCGATCCACCCGAGTGGTTAAATGGTGGTCAGGGGGGCATCCGTTGGAGAGCACTCGAAGAACGTTTCTGAAACAAGCGGCAGGTCTCTCTGCTGCCTGCATGGTCGGTTTTGACGGGCAGACCGACGCGCAGACTACCCGGCTTTCCGCCGCTCCGACCAGTCCGGGGACGAGCTCCTGGTACGACCGCCCCATGCGTTGGGCCCAACTGAGCTTTGTCGAAGACGATCCCGGCAACTACGACATGCAGTTCTGGCTGGACTATTTCCAACGAATCCATGCCGATGCTACGGTGCTGAATGCCGGCGGGTGCGTCGCGTTTTACCCCACGCAAATTCCTTTGCACTACCGCAGCAAGTGGCTGGGGAATATGGATGCCTTCGGCGATATTGCGCATGGCTGCAGGAAATTAGGCATGAATGTCGTCGCCCGCACCGACGCACACGCGTGCCACAAGGATGTTTACGATGCGCATCCTGACTGGCTGGCGGTGGATGAAAACGGCAAGAAGCGGCAGCACGCTTCCGATCCGGACTTCTGGCTCACCTGCGCCCTGGGCCCCTACAACTTTGAATTCATGACCTCGGTCCATCAGGAAATCATGTCGAGGTACATGGTGGATGGGATCTTCACCAACCGATGGGCAGGATCGGGCATGTGTTATTGCGAGCACTGCCAGAAAAACTTCCACAATTTCTCCGGGCTCGACCTTCCCCGTACCAGCAATCCGCAGGATCCGTCGCAACGGCAATACATTGTCTGGCATCAACAGCGATTGTTTGAGTTGTGGCGGCTGTGGAACGAAAAAATACAGGAAGTCAATCCTCATGCGAGCTACCTGGCGAATGCCGGCGGCGGCGCACTGAGCCAGTTAGACATGAAGACCATTGGAGAGTTGGCGCCGACGATGATAGCGGATCGGCAGGGACGGGCGGGGCTGGCAGCGCCGTGGGCAAACGGCAAAAGTGCCAAGGAGTACCGCGCCACCATGGGTCGAAAAGCCATCGCTGGAATTTTCAGTGTCGGTCTGGAAGATAAGTACCGCTGGAAAGATTCGGTGCAGAACGGTGACGAGATCAGGCTCTGGGTGGCTGATGGCATGGCGCAGGATTTTCGTCCGACCTGCACAAAGTTCAACGCCAAGCCTTACGACAAGCGCTGGTTTCCAGTGGTCGAGGAGATCTTCCAGTGGCACTATGCCCACCAGGATTACTTCCGCAATGAGAAATCCCTCGCGCGCGTGGGCATGGTTTATTCGCAGCAAACGGCTGCGTTCTACGGCGGACCCGATGCGGCTGCTACCGTCGACGATCCTTCGTTGGGTTTCTACCAGGCGCTGGTCGAAGCCAGAATCCCGTTTGAGATGGTGCACGACCACTTGCTCGATCGAGAGCATACGGAGCAGTTTCGCACCCTGATCTTGCCCAACATCGCGGCTCTTTCCACGCAGCAGTGTGGCCAGATTCGCGAGTTCGTCGAGCGTGGCGGCGGCATCGTGGCCACGTATGAAACTTCGTTGTACGACGAATGGGGTGTGCGGCGGCAGGATTTCGGGCTGGCGTCGCTGTTTGGAGCATCGTTCGCCGGCAGTAAAGAAGGTCCGATGCTCAACTCGTACCTCTCTCTGGAAAAGGATCCGTCTTCCGGGCAATACCATCCCGTGCTGGCGGGCTTTGAAGACGCAAACAGGATCATCCACGGGGTACACAGGGTTCATGTAGCGGCTGCAGGTGAAAGCCTCTCACCGCCACTGCGCGTGGTTCCTACCTATCCCGACTTGCCGATGGAAGAGTGTTTCGTAAGGCCCGGTGCGCGCCACGACGCAGGAATCTTTATGCGCGAAACAGGCAAGGGCCGCGTGGTCTATTTTCCTTGGGATATCGACCGTACCTTCTGGGAAGTGCTGAACACGGATCATGCGAAGCTACTGCGCAACGCGGTCCTCTGGGCTACTGACGAACCGGCTCCTCTAACGGTCAAAGGGCCGGGCGTGGTCGACGTGGCTATCTGGTCGCAAAAGAACTCCATGACCGTGCACCTGGTGAACCTTACCAATCCAATGATGATGAAAGGGCCGGTGCGCGAGGCAATCCCGATTTCCAGCCAGCAGGTACGTATTCGCGTTCCTGCCGATAGACGAATTACCAAGGCCCACTTGCTGGTCGCCGGAGTGGAAACCCACTACCGGAAGGACGGCGACGCGATCCTGATCGAAGTACCTTCGATCCGCGTGCACGAGGTGGTTGCACTCGATTTCGCGGTGTAAGAACGCTTGACCAGGTGCGTGAGCAACCCTCAACGGAAAGTCGAAGCGTCAAGGTTGATCGCTTTACGATAGAGTGCTGGGCATGAGGATAACGCGATGATGAAACTCTGTGTCGTTCTCGCTGCTTCGATGTTTAGCTCGATGGCTTCTGCCCAGACGGGCACGGCGGTCGCATATTCGCCGGATCAACTGCTGCAGCTCGCGCAGCAGATGCGCGAGCAGGCGAAAAACTCGCAGGAGGCCGGAACCGGCATCCTGGAGAAGCATCTGGACAATTCCACGATTCTTGCGTTTCGCGACCGGGACGGGAAGGCCGAACTGCACCAACAATTCGGAGATGTGTTCGTGGTGCTTCAGGGCACGGCCACGCTGGTCACTGGCGGCACGATCGCCAGTCCCACGACGACGGCACCGGGTGAGATACGAGGCGCCTCGATTGAGCAAGGAATACGCAAGAAGCTCCAGGAAGGAGACATCGCACACATACCAGCGGGTGTTCCGCATCAGGTGGTGCTCGATGCGGGTGGGACGCTTACTTATTTTGTGGTGAAAGTTCCTTTGAAATGACGAGCCGGAAGGTTCGGCACGGGCTGCAGGGCTTTAAGGTCTGTGTGAGAGCGAGAGCGACCATTTCGAAATGAAGTCCCGCAGGGACGGCTGAAGGCGTGCCCTTGGTTTCGAATCACTCGAAACAAAAACGGGAGACCGCTTAAAAGATCTCCCGTAATGCTTACGCTTGTGCTTCTAAGACACAGATCTGAATCGACTAATCGTAATATTCAAGGCCCAGGTGGGTGATCAGGGATTCACCTTTAATATGCCGCAGCGTGTTCTTCAGTTTCATCAACTGAATGAAGAGATCGTGCTCCGGGTAGAGACCTGGAGCCGTCATAGGCGACTTCCAGTAAAAGCTCAACCACTCCTGAATACCCAGGCCTTGCAGTTCGGGAGTGCGCGCCGCCAGATCAAGAAACAGCACAAGATCCAGCGCGATGGGCGCGGCCAGGATCGAGTCACGGCAAAGGAAGTCCACCTTGATCTGCATCGGGTAGCCGAGCCAGCCAAAAATATCGATGTTGTCCCAACCCTCTTTGTTATCACCACGTGGCGGATAATAGTTAATCCGTACCTTGTGGTAAATATCCTTGTAGAGATCGGGATAAAGCTCGGGTTGCAGGATGAAGTCGAGCACGCTCAACTTGGACTCTTCCTTGGTCTTGAACGACTCCGGATCATCCAGCACTTCACCATCGCGATTGCCAAGAATATTGGTTGAGTACCAACCGCTCACGCCCAACATGCGCGCCTTGAATGCCGGCGCCAGCACCGTCTTCATGAAGGTTTGGCCGGTTTTGAAATCCTTCCCGGTGATGGGCGCACTGTTCTGGCGGGAAAGCTCCTGCATTACGGGCAGATCGACGGCCAAGTTCGGCGCTCCCATGGCGAACGGAACGCCTTCCTGCAAGGACGCGTAGGCGTAGATCATCGAGGGCGCGATGTTGATGTCGTTCTCTTCCAGACCCTTCTCAAATGCAGCCAATGACTGGTGGACCGCGGTGGGGGTAAGAAAGATCTCGGTCGAGCCGCACCAGATCATCACCTGCCGCGCGGTCACTTTTTTATATGCCTGGATATCGGCCCGCAGTTGCTCCGCCAGGTCGCGCTTGTTGTTGCCTTTCTTGACGTTGGTGCCGTTCAGACGCTTGACGTAGTGCTGATCGAAGACCGCCGGCATCGGCCGGATGCCCTCCAGAAAAGGGCGGATCGTTTCCAGTTGGTCACGGTCCAGGACACGCGCCACGCGGGCAGCCTCGAACATGTTGTCGGCAAAAATATCCCAACCGGTGAAGCAGAGATCATCGAGCTTGGCCAGGGGAACAAAGTCCTTGATGAGGGGGCTGCGCGCGTCGGTGCGCTTGCCCAGGCGCACGGTTCCCATTTGGGTAAGGGAGCCAATTGGCTTGGCAATGCCCTTGCGTACGGCTTCCACTCCGGCTACCAGGGTGGTCGCGACCGACCCCATTCCGGGGATCATGATTCCTAATTTTCCGTTGGCGGGCTGAATCGGTGAACTGCCAGCAGTCTCTTGGCTGCTGCTCGTAGGCGTAGACATTTTCGTGCGGGTCCATCCTCTCGCTTCTTTTTGTGTGTGATCACGAACCTTTTCAGTCTCGGCTTTCGTTTCTGCTTTGGCAAATCAGCGCCGCTCAAAGGAGAGAAAGCAAGGCTTAACGGTCGTCATGAGTGCTCGGGAAGCTTCCGGCCGCGCCGGCGGGCTCGCCGGCCCGGTGTTTCCAATGGGACCACACGAACCAGACGATGGCGGCCAGTAATACCACCTCCACCCCCAGGTGGAAGCGATGAAAGACCTCTTTGAAACGGGGATCCGTTTCCCAGGAGCGGCCCAGCCTCATGCCCACGTATGCGAGCGCAAAGCACCAGGGCCATGAGCCGAGGAAGGTGTAGATGTGGAAGCGCCACAAGGGCATCCTGGCGATTCCGGCGGGTAAGGCGATAAAGGTGCGCACGACGGGGAGCAGGCGCGCCAGAAAGACAGTAATGGAACCATATTTCTGAAAGAAATGCGTGGTGCGGTCCAGGTCGCGACGGCTGAGGAGAATGTATCTTCCGTAGCGCTCTACCAGCGGACGGCCGCCATGGGCTCCCACCCAGTAGGCCAGCGCCGAACCCAGATTGCAGCCGATGGCGCCGGCTGTTGCCACCCATAACAGCTGGAATCTGCCGGTGTACACCAGGTAGCCGGAGAACGGCATGATGATTTCCGAGGGCAGCGGAATGCAGGCTGACTCAATGCCCATGAGCAAAGCAATGCCCAGATAACCCGTAGCCGAAATGACGGCAATGATGAAGTGGGCAAGAACACCTATGATTTTCTCTGTCATCCGCAGGCAGTATAGCGGTTTGGCCTACGCGGCGCTTTGCTACCATGGAGTTTTACCAGGAGTACACCATGGCAGAAGCCGTAATCCCCGAAGTCTCCGAGCCTACCCAGATTGCGCCGCAGTCGGATCCTGCCGCGCAGCGAGCTGTCGCCCCTATCAAGGAGGTGAAACGGCAAACCGTTGGCTTTACCTTTTTCAAGGTTCTGCCCGAGTGGCGCCGTCTGCCTGCGGCCGAGAAAGAGGCACACCGCGCCGCATTTGCCGAGGTGATCCAACGCTGGAATCAGCCCGGACGCCTGCTCACGCTTACTTATTCTACCGTGGGTCTTCGCGGCGATTGCGATATGGTGCTGTGGCGCATCTGCTATACCCCGGAAGATCTCAACCAGATGACGGCGGAACTGATGGCAACGCCCATGGGTGGTTATCTACAGACTGCGTACAGCTTTCTCTCCATGACCAAGCGCTCGCAGTACCTGATCGGGCACGAGCATGAAGGGCAGCACGATTCCCGGGGCAGCATCCGGCCCGGCGGCCAGAAATATATCTTCATCTATCCCTTCTGGAAAACGCGCGGTTGGTACCTGTTGCCGGTCGAAGAACGCCAACGTCTGATGAACGAGCACATCCGGGTTGGCCATCTTTATCCGCGAGTCAAGTTGAACACCACCTACTCCTTCGGTATCGACGACCAGGAGTTCGTAGTGGCGTTTGAAACCAACTATCCCGAAGATTTTCTTGACCTGGTGCAGCAATTGCGGGAAACGGAGATCAGTCCCTACACGCTGAAAGACACTCCCATCTTCACCTGCATTCGCATGACGCCGGAAGATATGCTGGCGCGGCTCGGCTAACCGCGGATGAAGGTGGCGGCGAAAAAGGCAATCAAGAAGGCAGTGAAGAAGGCGGTGAAGGCAAAGAAGCCGCGGCGAGATCCGCTTGCGCCGGAGCGGATTGCTGCGATTCTGGAGCGCCTGGCGGAAGCCTACCCCAGCGCAGAATGCGCCCTGCACCACCGCAATGCGTGGGAGCTTATGGTGGCCACGATTCTGTCCGCGCAATGTACTGACGCGCGCGTGAACATGGTCACGCCGGAGCTATTCAAGAAATTCCCTACCCCGACTGACTTTGCGCACGCTCCCTTAGTGGAGATCGAAGAACAGATCCGTTCGACCGGTTTTTATCACAACAAAGCCAAGTCACTGAATGGAGCGGCGCGGAGACTCATCGCCGAATATTCGGGCAACGTTCCGGAAACCATGGAAGAGCTGCTGACCCTGCCCGGCGTGGCGCGCAAGACGGCCAATGTGGTGCTGGGGGTGGCCTTTCACAAGGCAGTCGGTGTGGTCGTGGATACACACGTACTTCGACTTTCAGGGCGTCTTGAACTGACGAAGGCAAGCGAACCAATCCAGGTAGAAAAGGACCTGATGGAGATCATTCCCCAGGACCACTGGATCGCCTTCTCCCATGAGATGATCCACCACGGGCGCCAGGTTTGCATTGCCCGCAAACCGCGCTGCGTCGATTGCACCCTGGAGCCGCTGTGCCACTCGAGCGATAAAACATGGAGTAGCCACGACTTACCGCCTGCCCAGGGTTGAGGATGCCCGTTATATGGCAGTAACCCTCGTGATTACTCCGCCTGCGATAACCTCGACCGAACGATAGTGTTTCTATAGACGTTAGATAGCCGGAGTGTGAGACTTTCCTATATAAAGACCTCGGTATACTGAGGGACTGGCATTTTGCGTGCCAGGGATATGGATTGAGTTGGGAACGGGATGATCGAACAGACTCTTGGTAACTCCCTTCGTTACCTGAGGGAACAGCAGGGAATCTCTTTGCGGGCCCTTGCGGAACGGACTGACTTTTCTGCCAGCTTCTTGTCCCAAATTGAGAACGGGCAATGCTCGCCCTCCATTTCTTCGATGGAAAAAATAGCCAACGCTTTGGGAGTAACGCTGGGGCAATTTTTTCTTTCCGCGAATCAGCAAGTGGTCAATATCGTGCGCGCCAGCGACCGTGCCCACATGGCTCTGGACTGGTCGCGCGCTGAGCTGGCTTCTTTGGGCTCACTTTCCAATGGTTCGCAGTTCCGCGCTTCCATGCTCATCATCAAGCCTGGAGGCCTCACGGGGAAGCATGCTACGCCATCTATTTCTGACGAGTTCGCCATGGTGTTCGAAGGCAGTGTGATCCTCAAGCTGCAGGATAACGAGCAGGTTCTGGAACGCGGCGATTCTGTCACCGTGGTTGCGGGAACGGGCCGTCAGTGGCGAAACGAATCGGACACCCTGGTGGAAATTCTGATCATTTCGCTGGGTCCGTACCGCTGAACCCTGCTCGAAACCAGGCCAGCCCAGGCAACAATCTCCACCTGGATGCCGCGGGCAAGAGTCAGAGTAAGTGCTTCATAACAGGGCTCTCATTCGGTTAAATCCGGCGTACGACAACACCCGGCGCCGCCTGCGCATCTATCTTGCCAGGTCAACGGAGGAGGGCCTGGGTCCGGAGTGGATTCAGGCCTTCGCGTTTTAACGGCCCGTATTCAGTTTGTCGAGAGCGCGCTTGAGATCCTCGAGCTTCTGGCCGGCTTCACCCAGTTTTCCTTCCGCAGTTAGCCGCTGGTAGTCTGCGAGATCTTTAGCCGCTTGAGCAATGGTTGGATTGAGGTCTGCAGCTACCGGGGAGGCATTGGCGCTTGAGGCGGCGGTCGCTGCTTTCTGCGGCTCTGCTGCCGTCAGGGATGAAGTCCCTCCTGCGAAGAGCGCGGCCAGGGCCGACTCAAACGTGGATCCGTATGCCAGCCGGTCTTGCAACGCGAGCACCACCAGGCGCAGCTCGGGCATGGGGCTTCGCTCCGCTTGCAAATAAATTGGTTCGGCATACAAGAGAGCGCGTCCGGTCGGGATCACCAGCAAGGTACCGCGGCGCACGTGGGAGCCCTGCTGGTTCCATAGCGTCAGCTGTCCGGAGAGTTGTGCGTTTTGATCGATGCGGGCCTCGATCTGCAACGGTCCATCTACCAGCTTGTTCTTGGGAAAGTTGTAGACGACCGAGGTGCCGTAGTGTGCGCCATCACTGCGGCCGCCGATCCAGCCAAT
This sequence comes from Acidobacteriaceae bacterium, assembly GCA_049693715.1. GTDB lineage: Bacteria > Acidobacteriota > Terriglobia > Terriglobales > Acidobacteriaceae > PALSA-350. The sequence goes on from JBAVQC010000276.1 coordinate 20,192, forward strand.
GAGATTGTTACGATTCGCCGGCGTAAAGGGCAGAATCTCAACAAACTCCATGCCGGTTTCATCGGGCAACTTCATCAGTACGTAATTTGGCTGCATGGGCTGGGTAACTTGTCCGCCGCCCTCGCTCATGCCAACTTCGCTGGCGACAGTCCACAGGTCCTCGCGGTTGTAGAACACCTCAGGATTGGTCATGTGATACAGCCCGTACACTTGTCCCTGCAGTTTGAGCAGTAACTCCGGGTAGCGCATGTGCTTGCGCAATCCTGGCGGCATGGCTGCCTGAGCTTTGAACAAGCTGGGAAAGATGCGGCGGTACGCGGCAAGAATCGGATCCTGTTCGTCGAAGACATAGAAGGTAGTGGAGCCATCGTAGGCGTCAATGACTACTTTCACGCTGTTGCGCATGTAGTTGATGGCGTCTTCACCCAGCCGGTAATGGGTGGAATACGGATACTGGTCTGAGGTGGTGAAGGCGTCCATGACCCACGACAGCCTGCCATCGTCGCCAATCACAAGGTAAGGGTCCTGATCGTAGGTAAGGAACGGCGCGAGGGTTAAAACGCGTTCGCGCAGGTTCCGCCGCATCAGCAGCCGGCTCTGTGGGTTCACGTCATCACTGAAAGGTAACTTTCCCAGATCGCCGCGATCGAACGCCAGCACAATGCGGCGCAGCAGGCCGCCGACCGCGATGCCGCCGTCACCTTGATACGAGGTGAGATTGTTGGATTGGCCCTGAGGATAATTGAATTCCTGTTGGCGCGTCTTGACGTAAACGTCGGTGTTCGTCAGCTCGCCAAAATAAATCTCAGGCCGGGTTACGTTTAGACCGGGAACGGTGCTCTGCACCGGCATGTTGCTCAGGTACAGAGTGGGCAGCCCTTCGGAAGTGAACCCGTTGACGGGATTCATCGTAAGACCATAGCCATGGGTGTAAATCAGCTTTTCGTTGATCCAGTTCCGGCTGCTTTCCGGCAGTTTATCGACGTTGAGTTCGCGGGCAGCGAGCATCACCTGGCGTAGAGTGCCGGCGATCTGGTAGCGATCAATGTCGATGTCTGGAAAGTCATAGTAGGTGCGGATTTCCTGAATCTGGCGCAGAGTGTCCTGCAGTGCTTGCCAGTCCCAAAGGCGAATATTCTGCAAAGTGGCTTGATTATTGGCCACATCCGCCGCCTCCACCGTGGTCTCCGCGGGAAATTCGCGCTGCGAGAAGCGGTCTAATCCATACGCCTGGCGGGTCATAAGGATGTTGTTCGCGATGTAGGGCCGTTCGCGCACCAATTCATTTGGTTTCACGATAAAGCTGCTCATCCACCACCCGGCCACGCGAACGCCGGCAAAGCAGAGAATCGCGGGCAGAATCGCCCCCAGCAGCCAGCGTCCGCGCGCCACGGTCATGGCGTTGGCCACGGCGACAATGGCTCCGGCGGCGAGTGCCACGCATACCAGCAGAAGGCCGGCGAGCGTGATGTGCGCGTCGGTATAGGTGACGCCCGCGAAGACAGTATGATCATCGAACAAGAGATCATACCGGCTGAGATACACGCGCATCGCCAGAACCAGCAGCAGGAAGGCAAAGGCGACGGAAAGCCCGCGCCATGGAATGGTGAGATAGCTGCGACGGCCGGCAAACGCGTCCGCACCGCCGGTGATGAGAATGAAGAAGACGGCAACTGCGCAGACAATGATGGCGATGGTAAGCAGCCAGCCCGAGATGAGCTGCCAGGCGGGCAGCGTAAAGAGAAAAAAGTTAAGTGGCTTGCCAAAGACCGGGTCGATGACGCTGCCCATGGCGGCCGGCGCGTACCAAAAAAGGGCGATGGTCGGCCATTCCCCCATGATGCCGGCGCCCGTCACCAGGGCGATAATGGCCGATCCGCCGAACCCGAGGAGCCGCATCACGGGGTCTACGGGGAGTTTCACCGGATGTCCGCCCACAAAAACGGTGTGGCTGCTGGGCAAATCGGGCAGATGGGTCCGTTTGAGAACAGCAAATGCCCCGAAGAGAATGAGGAACGTGGCGGTGACAAAAAAGGCGAATACACCCCACTCGAGAGCCAGTGTTTTTGTGAAGACATCCCCATAGTTCAGCGACCGGAACCACAACAGATCGACAAAATACGATACAGCGGTCCGGAAGCTGAAAAAGATCACGGCAAGGATTGCGAGCAGGATGAAGAAACGGCGGCGGCGGCGCGGCGGGTTCTTGAGCGGCCAGTCTATCGATGTGGGCATTGCTTTAGTGATGGTGGATGAACTTCCCTGGGACAGCATACCGGAATATTATGGGCGTCGTATTCGACTGGAGAACTTCCCATGCCTGCTAAAAAATCTGCCCTCCGGTTTTCTGCCCAGCCGCGCGTGGTATTGCCCGGGAGCGAGAAAGCACCTCTTGCCGCAGCATCCGGTGAGAAACCGGTTCGACCCGCCAGCGTCATCACCGTTTCCGTCATCGTTAAGCGTAAGAGCCCTATTAATACCAGCCGCCTGGGCAAAGACCGCCTCACGCGGGCCCAGTACCGGCAAAAGCATGCCGCCGACCCTGCGGCCATCAAAGCGGTGCGTACCTTCGCGAAGGAGTTCGGACTCACCGTCGATAAAGACACGCCGGCGCCTGAAGGGCGCACCCTCAAGCTCACCGGGACGGTCGCTGCCATGCAGAATGCCTTTGGGGTCAAGCTGGTGGAGAAAACTCTTGACGGCAAGGTCTATCGCGTGCGCGAAGGCAGCATTCAGATACCCTCCGCGCTCGCCGGTGCGGTTGAGGCGATTCTCGGACTCGACAATCGCCCCCAGGCGCAACCTCATTTCCGTGTCCTGGGTTCCACGATCAATACCAATACAGCCGGCACCGGAGGCTTTGCCCGGGCCCACGCTGCCGCAGCCGGCACCTCGTTCACTCCGGTGCAGGTGGGTCAGCTTTACCAGTTTCCCCCGGGCGCGACTGCCAAAAGCCAAACCATCGGCATCATCGAATTGGGGGGCGGCTACCGCACTGCGGATCTTACTGCGTATTTCAAAGGGTTGGGCCAGACCGCGCCCAGTGTGACTGCAGTGTCGGTAGACAAGGGCAAGAACTCTCCCGGGACCGCGAGCGGCGCGGATGGCGAGGTCATGCTCGATATCGAAGTCTCGGCGGCCGTGGCGCCAGGAGCGAAGATTGTCGTCTACTTCGCGCCCAACACCGACCAGGGGTTTATCGATGCCGTGGGCGCGGCCGTCCACGACACCACGAACAAACCTAGTGTCATTTCGATCAGCTGGGGCGGCCCGGAGTCCAACTGGACGGCGCAAGCGATGCAGGCACTCGACGCTGCATGCCAATCCGCGGCCGCACTCGGCATCACCATCACGGTCGCTTCGGGTGACAACGGCTCGACCGATGGGGGTACGGGCAATAACGTTGACTTCCCTGCCTCCAGTCCACACGTTCTGGCCTGTGGTGGTACCAAGCTCATGGGCAGCGGCAGCACTATTAGTTCAGAGGTGGTGTGGAACGAACAGGCCAGTGGCGAGGGCGCAGGCGGCGGCGGAGTGAGCAATGTTTTCCCCCTGCCTAGCTGGCAGGCAAACGCGAAAGTGCCGGCGCCTTCTGTGAGCGGCGGCGGCCGCGGGGTTCCGGATGTCGCCGGCGATGCCGATCCTGTGACCGGCTACCAGGTTCGCGTGGATGGCCAGAACATGGTCATCGGTGGAACCAGCGCCGTTGCTCCGCTCTGGGCCGGTTTGATCGCGTTGAATAATCAGCAAAACGGAAAGAGCGCCGGCTTTATGCAACCACAGATCTATGCTGCCAAAGCCGCGTCTGCGTTCAACGATATCGTGTCGGGAAACAACGGCGCGTTTTCTGCCGGCCCGGGATGGGATGCTTGCACCGGCCTTGGATCGCCCATCGGCGCCAAGCTCATCGCCCTTCTAGGCGGCTCGAGCCCTGCCAGGAATAAGGGTGGAAAGAAGAAAGCAGTCCGGATGCGGCCAGTTAAGAAGAAGAGCCGTCGATGATCGGATAACAGGCTCTCCGGACGAAGGGCACGGCTGAAGGTGTCAGCCGTGCCGCCTGCCGTGCGATGACGGGGACTAAGTTCAGCCGTCCCCGTTCGACAAGCTCAGGGCAGGCTCTGCGGGAATCATTTTCCCCAACGAATAGGTCGTCTCCGCAGACTCTTTAGCCCTCTCTTCCCTTTGCAGAAGTTACTCGTTGCCTAAGTCGTAACTACAACTTTGGCGTAGAGTCCTATATCGATACAGCCTCACTTGTCACAGACTCGGGTTTAGCATCGGGACGGGCTAAACCATGGGGAAGCCGGGATGGAGTCTGATCTTAGGGGCGACCGCGCTTCTCGGTGGTTGCGGCAGTACGGGCAGTTCCAACCCGGCCGGTTCCAGCCCTCCGAGTAACCTGGCCATCACCACCATCGCGCTCCCCGGCGGAACCGTGGGAGCCGCATACAGCAGCGTGGTGATAGCGTCCGGCGGCAGCACACCCTACACGTACAGTGCGGGTAACCTTCCTGCTGGACTATCGATCAATAGTGGGACGGGGACGATCGCAGGGACTCCGGCGCAAAACTCCGCAGGAACCTGGTCAGCAACCGTGAAGGTGACGGATGCAACGCAACCTTCATCGCAGTCGGCCACTGCCAGCTTGAGCATCAAGATCAGCGCGCCGACGCCGACGGCGCCGGCACCGCTTGCCGTCACGACCAGTTCCTTACCCGGTGGAACCGTCGGATCACCTTATCCCTCGACTGCGCTCCAGGCCTCCGGCGGTGTCTCCCCATATACATGGTCCCTCGGCTCGGGCACATTGCCTGCCGGGTTAACCCTTGCGGCCGCCGGAGCCATCTCGGGAACGCCGACTGTCGCAGGATCTTATCCCGTAACCTTTGTCGTAACGGATTCGTCCCCCACGCCTCAAACGGTCAAGGCCGCGCTGACGCTTGCGATTACGGGTAGCCAAACACCGATCCTTACGCTAACCACAACGACGCTCGCCGACGCCACCTTGAACACCGCCTACTCCGCGACGTTGACGGCATCGGGCGGGGTGCTCCCCTATGCTTTCAGCCTGGCGGGCGGTACCACGCTGCCCGCCGGACTCATACTTTCCTCCGCCGGCGCAATCACCGGCACGCCAACCACGCCGGGCAGCACAACCTTCTCAGTGGATGTGACAGATTCAAGCACCCCCGCCCTTTCTAAAACAGGCAGCCTGAGCATTACGGTGAACGCATCCGCCGGGCCATCCTGCGGTAACATGAGTACCGGCAACGGAGCCAGCCTCAATGGTTACGTACCGTTTCCCTCTTCCAATCCATGGAACACCAATATTGCTTCCGCCCCGGTCGATCCCAACTCGGCCGCCATCATCGGTGCGCTCACGGGCAGCCATTTGCATCCGGATTTCTCCAACGTCGCCGACGGAAACTATGGTATCCCCTACGTTGTGGTGGACTCGAGCGCCACTCCAGGAGTGGCCATCACCATGACAACCTACCAAAGCGAAAGTGACATCACGCTTTACCCCATTCCCATCACGGCTCCCATCGAAGGCTTTCCAGCGGACTGCACCATCACGGGAGACGATCACCTGATCGTGATCGACAAAAACAAGTGTTGGATCTACGAGACGTGGCAAACGCAGCGTTGCAACGGAGCGTGGAGCGCCGCCAACGGAGCCATCTGGGACCTTACCAGCACCGAGCACCGTCCTTACGGATGGACCTCAGCGGATGCGGCCGGCTTACCCATCTTTCCTGGGCTGGTGCGGTACGACGAGGTGGCTGCGGGCGTGATCCATCACGCCTTTCGCATGACAGTGGCTCAAACCAAAAGCGATGCGAACGGCGGCTACTTTGTAGCCCCTGCCACCCATGGAGCGGGTAACAATTCGGGCACTGACAACATCATGGGGATGCGACTGCGCCTCAAGGCCGGGTTCGCCATCTCGGGCTTCAGCGCCGCCAACCAGGCGATCCTCACCGCCATGAAGAATTACGGCATGATCGTTGCCGACAACGGCAGCAACATGTATTTCCAGGGAGCCCCGGATGCGCGCTGGGATGACAACGACCTCAACGCGTTGAAGGCAATTGATGCATCAAACTTCGACGTAGTGCAAATGGGCACGGAATACGATGCCTCCACTGCGCCAACCGGAGCCGCTCCTACCATCAGCAGCTTCACGGCTTCGCAAACCACCGTAGCCGCCGGAACGCCGGTCATCTTAAGCTGGACCGTCAGCAATGACTCCTATGACTACATCGACGCGGTGGGTCCGGTGCGCGCAGGCACGCAAACGGTAGCCCCAGGGGCCACTACCATCTATACCCTCTATTCCACCAACCAATATGGGCGTGCGACCAAGTCGGTCACGGTCAACGTTCAATAGCAACATTTCTGTGCCACCGAGACGCCTGGCATCAGGCTCATCTAACCACTAAAATAGTGAACAGAGGTCTTGAGCATGTGCCGGAACATCAAGATGCTGTTTAACTTCGACCCTCCCGTGACGCCTGAAGAGGTCCGCGCCGCTTCCCTTCAGTATGTGAGAAAAATCAGCGGGTTTACCAAGCCGTCGAAGGCAAACGAGGCTGCGTTTCTGGCTGCCATTGAGGAGGTGGCGGCTGCCTCATCCCGCCTTCTCCGCTCGCTTGAAACCACGGCTTCCCCGAAGAATCGCGAAGAAGAAGCAGCAAAAGCCAAGGCCCGGTCCGCAGACAGATATCCCGCTCGAAGAGCGTAAAGCGTCGTAGCAATCGCAATCGCGTTTTCACACTCCTGCTGTATGCTTGCCATGCATGAGCGACCCCGCCGGCAACAGCAAGTCCCATCGGGCCGTGCAAGGGCTAGCCGCGCTCGGAGCGGGTGCGGTCTTGATCCTTGGAGCCCGCTTTCTGATCGAGTTCTTCGGCTCGGCCCTTCCCTATGCCATGCCCGATAAAAACACCGCCGCGCTCGACTCCGACGAATTCGTTCAATTTCTCAGCCTGGTGACCGACGGAACCAGGCGGCGTGCGCACATTTCACGGTTGAAAAACGGAGTCGAGTTCTTCCCCGCCTATCTCCAGGCGATCCGCCGGGCCAAGGATGCCATCAACCTGGAATTCTACGAATTTCTAGAAGGGCGCATCGGCGACGAAATTCTCGCCGCGCTGACGGATCGGGCTGAAGCCGGAGTCGAGGTGCGCATCATCGTGGATGCGTTGGGTAGCTTTGCGACTCGTTCTTCTTACTTCAATCGCCTTCAGGCTGCCGGTGGCCAGATGTGTTGGTATCACCCGATGCGGTGGAACACCTGGCCGAAACTCAACAACCGAACGCATCGCAAGCTCCTGATCGTGGACGGAGAAACGGGTTTTATCGGCGGCGCCGGGATAGCCGACCATTGGTTGTACGACACCTCAGTTCCGGTATGGCGGGATACCGTGTTCCGTGTGGAAGGAGAAGCGGTAGCCGGCCTTATCTCCGCTTTTTGCGAGAACTGGCTCGAATCGTCCGGGCAAATTCTCTCGAGCTCAAGACAGTTTGGTTTTCGTTCGCTGCCTGAGGGGGTGGAAAGCTTTGTCGTTTCCAGTACGCCCCATGGGGGAGGCACCCAGGCACGCATCCTCTTTCAGGCTTTGATCAAAAGCGCCCGCAGCACAATACGCATTACAACGCCCTATTTTCTGCCTGATCGAAGTGCACGGCAGGCTTTGATCGAGGCCATCGAGAAGCGGGGCGTGAGGGTGCAGATTCTAACCGCCGGCCCGCATATCGATCATCCGATGATCAGAAGGTTGAGTCATCGCAGCGTACGCCGTCTGCTTCAGGCCGGTGCGGAAATCTACGAATATGAGCCGTCCATGATTCATGCGAAATTGATGACCGTGGATAGCCTGTGGAATGTGGTCGGGTCGACCAACTTTGACCATCGCTCCTTCGCTCTGAACGACGAAGTCAATCTCGCCGTACTTGACCGCGAGCTGGCAGCCACCATCGAAGGCGATTTTTTTGACGACCTCGAGCAGAGCCGCAGGCTTACTTTGCCCGAACTGGAGGAGCATCTCCTGCTGGCTGAAGAAGAATCCCTGATCGACCATATCCTCAGGCAGGAAAGCTAGGTTGCCACTAAGACTCCCGGACCGTATGCTGATCAGCAGAAAACGCTGAAACAGCTTTGCTAAGGAGCCTGAATGGTTTCGCTATGTCCTGGGCGTCGTGAACTGCAAACGTACTCCATTCTGGCTCTTCTGAGTCTTTTCCTGGCTATCCCAGCCGCCGCCCAGACTCTCAAGGTGCAGAACCCAGGCACTGGCTCAATTGTGTTGGACAAAGACTGGCGACTGCATTTGGGTGACGACACGCAATGGGCCGATCCGGCACTGGACGATTCGGGTTGGGAGCCAATCCGGGTCGATGAACCGTGGGGGGCGCAAAGCCATCCCAGCTACACGGGCTTTGCGTGGTATCGGCTGCGGATCGAAGTCGAAGATGCAAATGCAGCGGGAGCAAAGAAACTTGCCCTGCTGATTCCGCCCGTACAAGATGCTTACGAGCTCTACTGGAACGGTGAAAAGCTGGGGACTTATGGCAGCCTGCCTCCCCACGCCAATTGGTGGATATTTGGCCACGACTCCGTCTATCCTCTGCCGGGTGCAAGCGGGGTATTGGCCATTCGGGTGTGGAAGGCGCCACTTTCGTCGGTCGATGCAGCTGAATCCGGCGGATTCACGGAAGGACCGCTGCTCGGCGATGCCTCCGTCCTGGAGGCCAGAGCGCAGTCAAAGGGCTATGCCGCCGATGAACAACGGTTACCCAACATACTGATCGCCGCCGTCGCCCTGGTGATTGGGGTGCTGAGCTTCCTGCTGTATCTACGCGACCGCGAACAGGGATTGTATCTCTGGCTCGCCATTTATCTGGTTGCCTCCGGATTGAGCGGCTTGCAGCGCTTGTCAGTTGTCCTATTCGGGGTGAGCTTCCGCTCATATCAGCTGGTCACTCAGCTATTATCAAGCTCGCAAGATATTTCCATATGGCTGATCCTGCTGTCCCTGTTCGGCATGTCGCACGAACGGCATTGGAGAAGGCCAACCGCATGGATTATCACCATCTACCTGGCGGCTCAATTCACAGACATCGTCACCATTTTCTTATGGCAGAGGGGCGGTGTCCTGCCCTGGATTGATGGAATTTCAACCGCAGTCTATTCCATCGCTCCCCTCTACATCTTCGTCGTCATCGGCTTCGGTCTCAGGCGCCGAAAACGGCTTTCTCTCTGGCCTCTGATCGCCGTTGTTTGCTCGACTGCGCTCTTGAATGCCGTTCTCAACCTGGGTGGCCAAGGCATTCGGTTTACCCATTGGACGTGGTTTGGCACTCTTCAAGGCGTCGGCTTTCACCTCGGCGGATATTTCTTCAATCTGACATTTATCTTCAGCACACTCCTCTTCCTGGCCTTGATCTTCACCATCGCGCGCGAACAATTTCTGGAGCGCGAGCGGCAGGCCCAGATTGAACTGGAAGTGAAGTCGGCGCGCGAAGTGCAAAAGATTCTGGTTCCTGAGGAGACGCCGGCGATCCCGGGCTTCTCGATTGCCAGCGTCTACCGTCCGGCCGAAGAGGTGGGCGGCGATTTCTTCCAGGTCATAGCCTTGGAGGGTGGTGGTGCGCTCATTGCCTTGGGTGATGTGAGTGGGAAGGGCCTGAAAGCGGCTATGACCGTTTCGCTCATCGTCGGAACCCTCCGCACCCTGGCCGACTATACCCAAAAACCTGCAGCGGTTCTGCAGGGCTTGAACCGGCGCTTGTGGGGACGAACCGACGGCGGCTTTGTTACCTGTTCGATCGCTCGCATTGATGCGAACGGAGAGACGACGATCGCCAATGCCGGTCACCTTGCGCCGTTTCGCGATGGCGAGGAATTGCCTGTAGCGGGCTCGTTGCCGCTCGGCGTGGCCGCCGATGCCGAGTACGACGAACTGGTATTCGCACTCCGGGAAGAGGAAACGCTGACCTTCTACACGGATGGAATTTTGGAGGCGCGCAATGCGGCCAGGGAACTCTATGGCTTCGATCGACTGGCTGCGTTGGTCCAGTCTCATCCCACCGTCGAGCAGATGGTGGAGGAAGCCTGCAAGTTTGGGCAGGAGGACGATATTACGATCTTCCGGGTCACGCGCCTTGCGGAATCCGCACCCGCGCACGAGGCCCGGCTTAGCATGGCCACGCAGATTGCGGAAGCGTGACCAACGTTCTTGGTGGCAAGGAATCCATGAGTCAAGTGAGCCCGTGGTTTGAACGCAGGTTTGATTTCTCATTTCCCGTCGAGCTCCATCCGAACATTTGTGCACGGCTCCGCGGTACTCCAGCTCGATTAGAGGAGGTCCTGTCGACCTCATCTCACGAGCTCTTGACCTGGAGAGCGGAAGAGAAATGGTCCGCCCAGGAACACGCGGGTCATCTGGTTGATCTGGAACCGCTGTGGTTAGCACGGGTGGAAGACTATGTGGCGGGCAGCGAGCAACTCACTCCCACCGACCTGAACAATCGGAGGACCGACGAAGCACATCACAACGCGCACCACAGGCAGAAAATTCTGGCGGACTTCCGCGCAGCCAGAGAACGACTCCTGGAGCGCGTGGACGAGCTGGATGTATCTCTCTTTGCTCGAGCGATCCCTCACCCACGACTAAAAACTCCCATGCGGTTGGTGGACCATTTGTATTTCGTGGCGGAACATGACGATCATCACCTGGCGCGCATATGGGAGTTGATTCACCCCCCTGCGTAGCAGCTTGCGTAGTGCGTCGGAAATGACATACGTAATTCCGCCGCCTGAAAGTTGAGGGTTGGACAGACTGCATTCCCTCAGGGGACTAAAGCCGGTTCATTTTGACCTCTTAATGTACGGGCTGAAGCCCGTACCCTTCAAGAACCGTTAAACACCTATCTGTGTGACGCACTACACTAGCGACATCCCTGCTGCGATTGGCCTCGTTATTTCTGCAGCTGCAGCCACGAGTTCATGTTTTGCTGTTGAATCTTCTGGAACTCGATACAGTTGTCGATGCGCTCCAGGCTCTGGTTCACGGTGCGTTGCGCGCCTGGAGCCGCGTGCTG
>JBAVQC010000277.1:0-2988 GCA_049693715.1 Acidobacteriaceae bacterium
CCCAATCTACGACTCGTGCGGGAATTGGTTGGCCCCCGGGAAACCCTAACTCCAACTCCACTCCCGCGCCGGAAATCGAGGCTGGCTCTCAGCAGGATATGTTCGTCGTTTATCGCGGAAGCGCGGATGATCCGTACTGGTCTGCACTCGACGCACCGCCGGTGTGGCGATATTCAGGCCAAGATGCGCTTGCATCGCCTTCGGTTCCAGCGGTCGAGGTATTCCGCAAGCTGATTGCGGAGTCAGAGAAGGAACTGGCCTCCCATCCGTAGCCAGCGATCCCTTGATAAACCCCGACTGCTCTCTCATCCATCCTGAATATCCTCATACTCGCCGTGGAAGCTGGATGTTCGGGATTAATACCTGAGCTGACTTGTGTTCAGCGATCGGCAACTGGGGCGATAAACGAGCTATTCGTCTACCGAACCGGCTCCGGGGCGCCGGTGATTCAGGGCGCCGCAGATGTGATAGTCTCGGTGCCGAGGTGCGCAAGGTAGTGAAGCAATCGCACGAAGCGACTCATAGATTTTGCTTGTGGCTGCTGTCCCTGGTTTGCGGAGTTGTGTTGACCGCCTCCGCATTTGCACAGGAAAGCCGCTACGTAGTCATCGACCAGGATGCCATAGGACCGGCGGGCACCGACATGAACTCTATCCTGGTTTTCCTGCAGGCCAAGAATGTGAATGTTCTTGGAATCACCGTCGTAACCGGAGATGGATGGCGCGATGAAGAAGTCGCTCACACGCTGCGTCTTCTCGAGCTCGTGGGGCGCGCGGACATTCCCGTCGCCGCCGGAGCGGCATTTCCCCTGGTACGCACAGAGCAATGGACCCACGCGTGGGAGCAAATTTACGGCAAGGAAAGGTACCAGGGAGCCTGGAGCACCTTCCGTCCACGCCACGCTCCTTTTGAGGTTCCGCCTTTGTCCGAAGGCAACCCCACCATCAAAGCAGTCGACGAAGATGCTGCTCACTTTCTTATCCGGATGGTGCATAAGTATCCGCACCAGGTCACTGTCTATGCCGCCGGACCCATGACGAACATCGCTCAAGCCATCACTTTGGATCCACAGTTTGCGGAACTTGCCGAGCAGCTGGTCATCATGGGCGGCTCCCTCAACCCGCACACCGACGATAAGGAATACATCAACAGCCCGCGTCACGAGTTCAACCTGTGGTTCGATCCGGAAGCGTCGAGTATTACGCTCCACGCTCATTGGCCGCGAATTACGGTGACCCCAGTGGATGTATCGATCGAAACCCACCTTACCAAGGAAATGCTGGAGAAGCTTAGCCACACCCAGAGCGCTGCCGCTCAGTACATAGGGCGCTATACGCGTAAACCTGGCGACTACCTGTGGGACGAACTGGCAGCAGCCGCCTGGCTCGATCCCAGCCTGATAACACGGGAGCGCTATGTGTACATAGACGTGAGTCTCGACAAAGGCATCAGTTACGGAGATACATTAGTGTGGTCGGATGAGGACAAGCCCGAACTCGACCTGCAGAAGGCTCACGTCCAGATGGATGTTGACTGGCCTAAGTTCCAAAGCATGTTTATGCAACTGATGTCGTCGCCTACCCCAAACGCGAAAGATCCTCAAATGGCGCAGCAAGCCCCCGGCCCCGGAAAGTGAATGATATGAAGGCCAAGCCCATAACCGTGATGGGAATTTTTGTAGTGGATCTCGCATTCCGTACTAAGGATCTGCCCGTGTGGGGTGAAACCGTCATGGGAGGAGGCTTTCGCACCGGGCCAGGCGGCAAGGGGTCCAACCAATCTGTAGCAGCCGCGCGCCTGGGCGCAAAGGTCTACTTCATCAGCAAGGTTGGGGCAGACACTTTCGCCGACCTGGCACAGAGAACCTATGAGGAGGAAGGCGTGGACACGCGGTTTCTCATCCGCTCCCACGCTCACGCTACTGGAGCTGCCGCCATCATCGTGCAGGAGTCAAGCGGCGACAATGCGATCATCGTCGCTCCCGGAGCCGCGAACGAGCTAATCTACGAGGAAATCGACCAGGCTCGCGATCAAATCCGGGAGTCTGCTGTATTCATGACGCAGCTTGAACTGCCCGTTCCGTTGGTCTTGCATGGGTTGAAGACGGCGCGTGCGCTCGGTGTCCCCACCATCCTGAATCCGGCGCCTGCATGCGCATTGGAAGACTCCATTTTCGAGTTATGCGATTACCTAACGCCAAATGAGAGCGAAGCCGCCACGTTGACCGGCTATCCTGTCCAATCCTTGAAGGACGCAGAAAGAGCGGCCGACCAGTTGCTTTCCCGCGGAGTCCGCAACGTAATTCTGACTCGTGGAGCAGCTGGAGCGTTGGTGAAGACCGGGTCGATTACGCAAAATATCGAAGCGTTCGATGCCGGCCCCGTAGTCGATACAACCGGCGCTGGAGATGCTTTCAATGGCGGACTCGCGGTAGCGCTCTCGGAGGGCCTTGGGGTGGTGGAAGCCACGCGCTTCGGCTGCGTAGTGGCCGGAATCTCCGTCACCAGGCACGGCACCGCCCCTTCGATGCCGCGTCGATCTGAAGTAGCAAAGCTGCTGGCTGCCCGCGAATAGAGCGTATTCGTTAGATGATCGCGGCGCCGATCAGGATCAGGCCGGCGGTGTAACATGCCAGCATCAGTGCTACCAGCGTCTTTGTACCAACGGACGTGCCGTGGAACTCGCGCCACACGAACACTCCCCACAGTGCGGCGACCAATGTGGCTCCCTGGCCTAGCGCGTAGGAGACAGCAGGTCCGGCTACTCCGGAAGCAATCACATTCATGCTCAGCGCGACCATCCAGATGGCGCCTCCCAGAATTCCAAACCAGTGAAGGCCAGGCTTCGCTGCCCGATATTCGGCGAACGTCGATCCTTGGGAACGCATGAATATCGTGTTCACGATTACATTGCTGGCCAGCAGTCCGAGCCCAAACAGGAGCAGGGCGGTGTAAGGAGTGAGATATCCGGCCTGGATGGGGGCCGTAT
>JBAVQC010000278.1:0-5617 GCA_049693715.1 Acidobacteriaceae bacterium
CTCTAACCCTGGCTTCCCGGGTCCCGCCTGAAACCGCCCAGGAGAACGCCGCCGGCGCCCCGGCTGCCGGCCAACGCTCCCCTGCCCCGGGTGGCGTGATCCGGCGCAATGCCGGCAGTGGAGCCCAAAATCTCGCCTTGCTGGCGCAACTCGCAGGCGCCGAGGATACAGGGATCAGCAGCGGAGCCACCGGGACGGCAGCCCTCCCTTCGCTTGCCAATAACTCCGATTTCTCCACCGATTCAGTGGCCGTCACCGGTCAGGCAGGCACCACCAATCCCTTCGCCGGCGTGGACCAGGAACAGCTTCGCCAAAACGCGGAGTTGGATCAGTCGCTTTCCGGCGGCCAGGGCGGACAAGGCGGCGGTCGGGGACAAGGCGGCGGACAAGGCGGTGGAGCTGGAGGCGGAGGTGGCTTCGGCGGAGGTGGAGGCGGTTTCGGAGGCGGAGGCGGTTTCGGTGGAGGTGGGGGACGAGGCGGCCGGGGCGGAGGCGGAGGCGGCGGCTTCGGCAATTTCCGCAACTTCAAACCCAACCAACCCCACGGCTCGTTCTTCTGGACCGGAGGAAACTCCGCCCTCAACGCCACCCCGTTCCCCGTCCGGGCGGGAGGGGAGACGCAGCCCAGCTACGCACAAAACCAATTCGGGCTCACCTTCATAGGCTCACCCTATATCCCTCACCTGATCGAGCATGACACCAAGGATGTGCTCTTCTTCAACGCGTCCGGCCAACGGTCCAGCTCGCCCTTCAGTCAGTACGGCACGGTGCCCACCGACGCTCAGCGTCAGGGCGATCTATCCGGACTTGCCACTTCGGAAGGCGCTCCGCTCATCATCTACGATCCCAACACGCCGGGGGTCCCGTTTGCCAACAACACCATCCCCTCGGGGCGCATCGCGAACCAGGCGAGGGCGTTGCTCAACTACATCCCTGAGCCCAATCTGCCGGGCCAGTTCCAGAATTACCAGCGCATCGCCTCTTCTGAGTCCAACACCACGCGCATCGGCGTCCGCTTTATCCATAGCTTCGGACCCAGTACGGGAGGTTCCCCGCTGGGCGGTCTCATTCGCCAATATCTCGGACAAGGTGGCGCCGGTATCCGGCAAAGCGTGAATGTCAATTTCAATTACAGCCATCAGGCAGCCGACGAACTAAATCTGTTCCCCGATCTCGGTGGCAAGCAGCAATCCAACCAGTACTCATTGACGTTGGGTTACTCACTGGGCAAAGGCAAAATCACTACCAACCCGGGTCTCAGTTGGAACCGCACCCAATCGCAGCTAAAAAACAATTTCACCAGCAACACCGACATAGCCAGTCAGGTAGGCCTGTCAGGACTGCCCACCGACCCGTTGCTCTATGGTTTGCCCAAACTAACCCTCAACCAGTTCACCAGCGTGAATGAACAACAGCCGAACTTCCAGACTAACCAGACAATCTCTGCTACAGATTCCACCTCCTGGATTCACAAGAAGCACAATGTCCGCTTCGGAGGAGACTTTCGCCGCGTTCACAACGACCTCTTCGGCAACACGGGCAATATAACCGGAACCTTCGTATTCACCGGCCTCTTCACCCAACAGCCCGGCTCCGGCAGTGTCGGAGGCATTCCAACTTCAGGTTCCTCACTCGCCGATCTCTTACTGGGTTTGCCCCAACAAACGTCTCTCCAGGCTCCCTCTCAGAAGTCCTACCTGCGCCAGAACGCTTGGGATGCCTATGTGCAGGACAGCTGGCGGGCGCTGCCCAACCTGACCCTGCTCGTCGGTTTGCGCTACGAATACTTCTCCCCTTATTCGGAGAAATACGATCGCCTCTCCACCCTCGACACGGGCAACAATTTCGCTTCCGTCCAGACTGTTCTCTCCGGGGGCATCGGACCATTTACCGGTAAATACCCGCGTGACCTGGTCTATCCGGAGCACAACCACTTTTCTCCCCGCATCGGCATTGCTGTGCGCGCGGCGAAAGACACAGTGGTGCGCGCCGGCTACGCCATTAACTACGCCAACGGCCAGTACGCGAAGTTTATTCAGGACTTCGCCTTCCAGCCACCCTACGCCAACGTCCAGACCAATGTGGTCTCGGCTCTAGGCACGGCCCCGCCGCCGTTCACGTTGGCCAATGGCTTTCCTGCGCCGCAAACCGAAGGCAACTACGCGGTCAACAAGTTCTACCGGCTCCCTTACGTACAGGTGTGGAACATCAATCTCCAGCGCACATTGCCGCTGGGTATCGTTCTCAACTTTGGTTACAACGGGTCGAAGGGCACGCGCCTGGATATCGTCGATGCACCTGGCCGTACCGCTACGGAATCGCTCAGCAATGTTTTTTATGATTACGAGGACTCGGTCGCCTTCTCCAACTACAACGCCCTGACCGTGAGCGCGCGCAAACGCCTGCAAAAGGGCATTGGCCTGGGCGCCACTTACACCTACAGCCATTCCATCGACAACGCCAGTTCCATCGGAGGCAGCGGCGGCACCGGATTGGTCGTGGCGCAAAACTGGCAGGACTTGCTGGCCGAAAAATCGAATTCAAGCTTCGACATCCGTAATCAGTTAACCGGCAACTTCCTCTACGAAATCCCGTTCGGCCCGGATGAACGCTGGATCAACACCGGATGGTTGGCGCATACGCTCAGCGGCGTCTCCGCTTCCGGCACCTTTACCATCAACTCCGGCGAACCGCTTACGCCGAACTATGAGGCCGCCGTAGACGAGGTATCCCGCGGCACCACGGCCTCCCTTCGGCCCGACCGAGTGCCGGGAGTTTCGCTCACCGCCGGCGGCGGGTCGCTCCGCAACTGGTTTAACAAGAACGCATTTACCACCCCTGCAAACACGTATGGAACCGCCTCGCGCTTCTCCATCCCCGGCCCGGGAACAGTTTCGGTGAATGCTTCCCTTTCCAAGACTGTTCGGTTTTCCGAGACGCGTACCTTCGAGATGCGCGGCACCGCGAGTAACGTGTTCAATACCATCCAATACTCAGCGGTCGACACCACCTTGGGATCCGCAACCTACGGTCAGGTGACCGCCGCCGCCGGCACGCGTCAATTCACTTTTAACGCCCGCTACCGGTTCTAGAGAGAGGATTGAAGTTCGGATGAACATCATCGGCCGCCTTCGCAGACTCACCTCCCTCGCCCTCATCGGCCTGTTGGGAGTGATGCCGGTGGCTGCGCAGGATCAGGCCCCGGCAACCGATACCCAAAGCGCCTTCACCCTCAAGGTGGACAGCGACCTGGTGCTCACCAACGTCGTGGTCCGCGACCGCAGGACCGGCGAAGTGGTGCGTGGGCTCACCGCCAACGACTTCCAGATCCAGGAGAACGGCAAGCCGCAAAAGATCATCAGCTTCGACTTCCAGAGCGTCGATCAGGCCGCGCCGCTCAACGAGGCCACAGTGAATGGCAAGGCGGCCAACAGCATCATGGGCAACAAGAACCGCACCGCAACTTCGGCCCAGTTGCGCAACCATCGCCTCATCGTGATGTTCTTCGACATCACCTCCATGCAGCCGGAAGATCTGGATCGCGCCCAGGACGCAGCCCGCAACTACATCAACAAGCAGATGCAGCCCGCGGACCTGGTCGCCGCCGTATCCCTGGATCAGTCCCTCTCCCTCGATCTGGATTTCACCGCCAATAAGCAACTGTTATTGAACGCAGTCAACGCCTATTCCGGAACCCAGGGATCCGGCTTTCAATCCGGAGCCACCAGCACCACCAACCAGGTGGAAGACACCACTTCCTTCACCGCCGATGAACAGGAATACAACGACGTAAATACCGACCGCGAGCTGTTTGCCTTCACTGATATTGCGCACTCGCTGGCCTACATTAACGAGAAAAAGTCACTGTTATATTTCTCCGGCGGCATTCAGCGCGATGGGATTGAAAACCAGGCCTCGCTGCATGCGGCCATCAATGCATCCGTGCGCGCCAATATGTCCATCTACTCGGTGGATGCGCGCGGCCTCGAAGCCATCTCGCCCCTGGGCGACGCCTCCACCGGCAGCCTGCGCGGCACCAGCGGCTACAACGGCGCGGCCCTGCAAAACAATCTCGATTCCAACTTCAATACCCAGGAAGTCCTGGCCACTTTGTCCTCCGACACCGGCGGCAAGGCCTTCTTCGATTCCAACGATTTTTCGCCGGCCTTTCAGCGCATTCAGCAGGACACGTCCGCCTACTACGTGATCGGCTTCCGCTCTACCGATACGGCCAAGGACGGCCGCTACCGCCGGCTCTCCATTAAAATCAATCGCCCCAATCTAAAGCTCGAGTACCGCCCTGGCTACTACGCCCCAGCCGACTACAAGCATGCCAACCGGGACGAGCGCGAGCGCCAACTGCAGGAGCAACTGGATAGCGACCTGCCTGCCACCGACGTCGAGGTTTACCTGCAGGCCTATTATTTCCGCAGCGATACAGGCGCCGGCCAGCCACGCTTCTACGTGCCCGTCTCCTTGATTGTCCCCGGCTCCCAGATCCCCTTCGTCAAAGGCGGAGACCGCAGTAAGGCCACCCTCGACATCATCGGAGAGCTAAAAGACACTGCCGGCCGGGATATGGCGGAGCTCCGCCAGACGGTGAAGCTCGCCATCGATGACTCGCAGCAGGTTTCGCGCAAGAACATCCAGTACACCACCGGGTTCACCTTGCCGTTGGGTAAGTACCACCTCAAGTTCGTGGTGCGCGAAAACCTGACCGGCCGCATGGGTTCCTTTGAAACCGACATCAATTTGCCTGACCTTAAGAAGTTTCCTCTTAAGCTCAGCTCCGTTGTGCTTTCCAGCCAGCGCGGTCCATCGGGCAAAAAAGATGACGACAATCCGCTTTCTAACGGGGGCTTCACCTGGGTCCCCAATGTAGCTCATGTCTTCCGCACCGATCAGCACATGTATCTGCTCTATGAGGTCTATGATCCTGCCTCAGCCACGGCCAAGGCGCCGGCCACAAAGCCAGGAGTGAAAGTTTTAACCAGCATCGAATTCTTACAGGGGACCACAAAAGTATTTGAGACTCCGCTGGTGGAGGCCACGAGTGTAAACGTGCCCGGGCGGGATGCCGTAGCCTTTGCCTTTGACATTCCCCTCGACCGGCTCAACGCCGGTCTCTACATATGCCAGGTCAACGTGATCGACGACACCGGAGGAAGCTTCAGCTTCCCTCGCCAAGCCTTGCTGGTCCGCGCGACGGTGCCTGCGCCGCCGGCTGCAGCTAGTCCATCGGCCACGCCTGCTTCTCCGCCTTCCAACGCTGCGCCTGCCGCTTTAGCTCCTTCTCCGTAACCAGCGCATGCTATACATGGGCGTCTAAAGCCCGGGTGGCGGGCCGTCCATTCCATTTCCAGCGACGTTGTTGTCGAACGGACTGTCTCCGGCCAAACGTAACCTCCGAAAACGGTAACCGGCGGTTCGGCAAAAAAGACCCCGCGTCAACACTTAACTCCAGCCCGCTGAATCTAATCCATAACAAAACGATTTCGGCAGAGATCAGATTCTCGCGCGTCCGTTCCCTGTCCGGCAGTTGCCGGTAGTCTGCGGCCTAAACGCGAGCGACGGACGGCTTCACCGCTGCCCGGTGTCACACCCGATCCCTGTCCAA
>JBAVQC010000279.1:0-1887 GCA_049693715.1 Acidobacteriaceae bacterium
TTCGGGACTCAACCGGGTTTTTTCCGCAGCCTGCCGTAACCCAGCTATTTCTTCCCTACAACGGAAAACCTTGCTAAAACTTGATCATGGGTTTGATGATTCGCTCTTCTTCCATACACGCCGCCGGCTGCTACACAACTTCGGCCATCCCCAAGGGCTCCAAGGTGGTGGAGTACACCGGTCCCCGCATCAGCAAGCTGAAGGCCGACGCTCAATTCAAAGACTCGAAAACAACCTACCTATTCGGCATCGGAGACGGTTCCAACGTGATCGATGGCCACGGCATGGCGATGTACATCAACCACTCCTGCGACCCCAATTGCGAGACCGAAGAATTACGTGGCCGGGTCTGGGTGATGTCTCTGCGCCGCATCGCGCCAGGGGAAGAGCTCACCTACGACTACAACCTGTACGACGGCGACGAAGACGATGCAATCTGCCATTGCGGAGCCGGCACTTGTCGCCAGACCATGTATTCGCCGGAAGAGATCACCCGGCGGAAGAAAGCCGCAAAACGAAAAGCTGCCAAGGCGGCAGGCAAGCAAGTTTCAGCGCGGCCCAAATAACGATCGCCCACAACGGAGCCGCCTCTTTCACAGCAGCGTGCGATTCCTTTGAGCGATCGGCACTCGGGCTACAATCAAAGTTGAGAGGCCGGGCCGACGGCGCGCTCGCACTCTTCGAATTCCTCCCTATGGCTTACCAGGTTCTAGCCCGCAAATACCGTCCTCAACGCTTCTCCGATGTCGCCGGCCAGGACCATGTGACCCGTACCCTGGCGCAAGCGCTCCAACAGGAGCGTGTGGCCCACGGGTACATCTTCAGTGGGCACCGCGGCATTGGCAAAACGACCATCGCCAGGATCCTGGCGATGGCGTTGAATTGCCGCAACAAAATTGGCAGTCCGAAGCGGCCCTCGCCCGAACCTTGCGGCGTTTGTGACTCCTGCAAGGAAATACGGGCCGGCAACTCCCTCGATGTGGTGGAGATTGATGCCGCCACCAACCGCGGGATCGACGAGATTCGTGAACTGCGCGACGCGGCTCGCTACGCCCCCGCCCGCGATCGCTACAAAATCTATCTGCTCGACGAGGCCCATCAGATCACCGACGCGGCTTTCAATGCATTGCTGAAGACCCTGGAGGAGCCGCCCGAGCACGTCGTCTTCATGATGGCGACCACCCAGCCGGAGGATATTCCCCAGACCATCCGCTCCCGCTGCCAGCACTTCAGTTTTCACGCGGTCAAGTTCGACGACATCGTGGCCCAGCTGACCCAGATTGCCGGTCAGGAGGGGATCCTGGCCGATCCGCAAGCGCTGGCCCTGTTGGCGGAAGCCGGCGACGGCTCCATGCGCGATGCGCTCTCGATCATGGACCAGGCCATCGCCAGCGCACCGATGGTGGATGGCAAGGCCAGGCTCGACGGCGAGGAAATCCGGGAGCTGATGGGGACGGTGCCCGACGCCGTGTTTGAGCGCATCCTCGAAGCCGTCGGCGAAGGCCAAAGTGCGGCCGTGATGGAAGAGCTCAACCGGCTGCTGAACGCGGGCAACAGCCCCTCGCAGATGGCGCGGCAACTGGTGCGTTATTTGCGCAACTGCCTGATGGCTAGATTGGGCGGAGAAAAGACAGAGCTGCTGCAGATCTCGGGCGATGAGCGGGCCCGGGCCGTGCGCACTGCGGCTCTCTTCAGCGAAGAGGATCTGACCCGCTTCCTGCAAGTAATCCTGCGCACCTTCGATGAACTGAACTACCGTCAGGAGCCTCGTCTGCATCTGGAGCTGGGCCTGATGAAGCTTGTCCACCTGCAGCGGCTGTTGCCGCTGGAGCAGATTCTGAGCGGCTTGCCCGGCGCCGCCCGCCCGCCTGCAGCCAACCCGAGGCC
>JBAVQC010000280.1:0-10302 GCA_049693715.1 Acidobacteriaceae bacterium
GGTGAACTCTCCCCCTTTGTCATCCTGAGCGAAGCCGAGGGACCTGCGGTTCTACGGACCTTTCGTGGATATGTTTTTCGGTTTGCGGCACCTGTGAAGCCGTGCCCGTCGTACAGCAATTAAACAGCCTGGAGTCTTTGCATCAGGCCCTGGAGATCCATCTGGTTCCAGCCTTCCATGACCTGGTTATCCTTTTCTGATTCCAGACCTGCTCGAACCAGCGCTGGAGAAGAAGTTTGTTCGCCTCAGACATAAATGCCCTCCCAAATTTGGGGAGAAGCTTAGAGCATTTCTGTCGGAGATGTATAGGGCAGCTTGGTGCAAACGTAGGCCAGGGTTTCATAAGGAAAGGTCACCTCGGACTTCCCGGCTAGCTCTGGAAAAGAGGCGATGACCTGCCGCAACTGAGACTTAACCTGCTCCTGGCGGTCCGGCGGAAGAGCCGCCATGAAACTCACCGATAGAATCCGCTCGACAATAACCTTCTCGGGTGGCCCGGTATGACGGTGAGAGAAGCGCTTTTCGCGGAGCGGGCTAAACCCTTCGGCGGGGAAGACGGTCCGCCACTTCTGCGAGTGGTACCGCGGAGCATCGCCTTCAAAGGGCTTCATGATCCGGGTCAGCTCTGCGACCCAGGGCACGTCGTCGTCACGAACGTTCCAGACTAATCCGAACGCACCGCCCGGCTTTAACACTCGATGAATTTCACGCAGCGCCTCAGGCGTCGAAAACCAGTGAAATGCTTGTGCGCAAACCACCGCATCCACCGACGCGTCGTCGAGCGGTATGTGCTGGGCAGAACCCGTGCGGGCGTCGATCTGGGGGAATTGATGGATCAACTGGTTTAACATCTCCCGCACCGGCTCAACGGCGATTACGCGCGCCCCGGTCGCTAACAGCCTGGGCGAAAACTTTCCCGTACCTGCTGCGAGATCCAATGCCGTTTTCCCACTGGTCAGTCCAAGATCTCGCGTCAGCCAATCTTCTATCTCTGGCGGATAGTCGGGACGCCCGGCCGCGTAGCTGGCTGCGCCCAACGCAAATCCCTCCGCGGCCACATGATGAATGTTCGTCACTGTTTGCTCGTGTAGAAGCTATATTTTGCCGTGTACGGAACCCGCTTCTCCCCGCTCGAACAGGGATCGCTGCCGGCAGCACCCCCATGGGTCTCGGTGCGCCCGATGTAGGTGACGTTCGCAAACTTGCCGGTTCCGCTTGCAGGAATGGCTTGCAGCAACAGAGATGGAACCGAGGAACCGTCGGAGGCTGGCTGGCTGGCGATCATCTTTCCCTTTACTTCGCTGCCATCCGTTAGCCTCCATGTGGGACCGGCAAAATGTGTGCCAATCGCCTGACCGTGTTCGTCGAGCAGCCGGGCGTCCGGAGCCTTCAGGACCCAGTGAGCATCGGTACAGGTGTAAACCTGCGAACCGTCTCCTGCTGCGCTGAGCAGGAGCGCGGCGCCTGCGGGAGGCTCGACTGAAGGCGTACTTTGCGCTGCGCAAACGATCGCTGCCAGCATGGGCAGAAATATGATTTTCTTCCTTCTCAAGGTAGACGCTCCCGTTAGGCTCTCTCCTCGGCTAGCAGGTCTTCGATGCGCACCGGAAGTTGGCGCACTCGAATGCCCGTGGCGTGGTAGACGGCGGAAGTGATGGCTGCCGCGATCCCGGCGAGGCCTATCTCCCCAACGCCACGTACCCCAAGAGGGTTAAGCACCTTGTCAGGATGGTCGAGAAAAGTGACGTCGATCTGCGGCGCATCGGCATTGGTGGCCACGATATAGTCGGCGAGGTTGTTGTTGATGGGAGCGCCGAAACGCGGGTCATACACCGTCTCTTCAAAGAGGGCCATCCCGACCCCCATCACCACTGCGCCCTCAATCTGGTTGCGCGCAGGTTTGGGGTTAAGGATATGGCCGGCGTCGATGACTGTGACAACGCGGGAGACACGGAGACGAGCCGTCTCCGGCTGCCAGGTCACCTCGGCAAACTGCGCCCCGAAGGAATGAGTGGAAAACTTGCGCTTGGGATCACCGAAAGTGCCCTCGGATTTACCACTGCCTGAGACCGCGCGGAGATTGCTGCCGGTCAGAATCTGTTCGAAGCGGACTCCGGTGTCGGGCGACTTGTCCTTTAGATGAACGCAGCCGTCGGTGAAGGCCATTGCCTCAGGCTTCTTCCCCGCAAAGGCAGGATCCTTGCTTTGGCCGGCAATCGTAAAGAGAGTCTTCTGCGCCTTCTCAATCGCCTCGATCACTGGCGGCGTCACTGAGGCGGTCGCCCAGGAGCCACCGGAGATGGGGCCTGGCGGGAGCCTCGTGTCCCCAAGCACGACTTCGATTTTGTCGTGGGGAATGCCGGTCTTATCGCTCACAATTAGCGCAAGGACAGTGTAGGTGCCGGTACCAATATCCTGGGTGGCGCAGGAGACACGGGCAGAGCCATCGTCACGAAGCTCCACGCTGGCTTCGCTGCCCATGCGCTCGGCGATCCAGGAGCAGCCGGCGACGCCCCACCCCAGTATCAGTCCATCTTTCTTCATCGAGCCAACTTGGGGAGTACGCCGTGACCAGCCAAATTTTTCCGCGCCTACATTGAGACACTCCACCATGTGCCGGGAAGAGAAAGGCAGGTTCAACCCCTCGTCCTTCTCGGGCTCATTCAGCAGGCGCAGTTTCACCGGATCCATGTTCAGCTTGACCGCCAGCTCATCCATCGCAGACTCCAGCGCGAAGAGGCCAGGAACGGCGCCGGGACCCCGCATGGAGGTTGGCGTGCCAACATTGCGGCGTACGAGAGCAGAGGTTGCGCGCAGATGCGGTGTGCTGTAGCTATAGGGCGTCGCCTCGCTGCAGCCCTCGGAGTAGTCGTCGAGGATCGAGGTGTGATTGAGCGAGTCATGCAAGACCGAAACAAGTTTGCCGTCAGCGGAGGCGCCGATGCGGATGCGCTGCTGAGTTCGCGGGCGATGGCCTACGTTCTGGAACATCATGTCGCGACTCACGACCAGCTTGACTGGCCGGTTGAGGTTACGCGCCGCGGAGGCGGCGATCATGCAATGCGTCCAGGGCCACAGCTTGCCTCCGAAGCCTGAGCCAAGAAAGCGCGAGATCACTCGTACGTTTTCCTGGGGAACGCCCAGCATTTGCGCCATGACGTCCTGATGGTTGCAGACCGCTTGCGAGGTTTCGTAAAGGGTGAAGTTTTGTCCGTCCCACACCGCTACGCTGGCGTGAAGCTCGATTGGATTATGGGTTTCGGTGGGTGTGACGTAGACTTCGTCGACTTTGGCCGAAGCGGATTGAAAGGCCGGCTCCGGATCGCCACGCTGGCTGTCGACCTTGGGCTTTTCATCGGTTTCCAGGTGTTTGCGAACATCAGGCTTGTTGCTGTTATAGGTGACTCTAACCGCATTGGCTGCGGCAACCGCCTGCTCGAACGTGAGCGCCACTACGGCGGCGACGTATTGACCGTAGTAACGGATGGTGTCGTCCTCGAAAGGAGGACGGCGCTCATCGAGAATTCCGGAGAAGCCATCGGCAGGTGCGGTGCGAAAGAGCTTGCCGATATTCTGGCGGGTGTAGACGGCCTTGACGCCGGGCATTGCGCCTGCGCGACTGGTATCCAACGAGGAGATAGTACCGTTGGCAATGGTGGCGCAGACCGGTACTGCGTACAGCATACCGGGCAGATTGTGATCGGATGTGTACATGGCGACGCCGCTGACTTTGAGCGGGCCATCGACCCGGGGCAACCCGGCGTTGGTTTGCGGAGGAAGGTTGAGTGTAGACGCCATGGATCTGTCTCCTCTGCTACTGTTACGCGGTGGCGAGCGTAAGAGCGTGGGTTATGCAGCGTTTTGCCAGTTGCACTTTGAAGCCGTTTTCGCTTTGTGGCTGTGCGCCGTGGAGAGCCGCTTCGGCGGCTTGCCTGAATACTTTCCCGTCTGCCGGTTTGCCGTGGAGAACCCTCTCTGCTTCGAGTGAGCGCCAGGGCTTGGTGCCTACGCCTCCCAGGGCGACACGGACAAAGTCCAGCTTGCCGTTGCTCACTACGGCCACGATGGCTGCGGAGGACAGGGCAAATTCATAGGATGCGCGGTCACGCAGCTTGAGATAGATCTGCTTACTACCCGCCTTCGGGGCGGGCAGGGTGACGAAGGTGATGAGCTCACCCGGCTCCAGGACATTTTCCCGCTGCGGCGTGTTTCCTGGAACCAGGAAGAAGTCACCGATCGGCACGTCCCGCTCGCCCTTCGCGCCCTGGATGTGAATGGTGGCCTCAAGTGCAGTGAGGGCCACATTCATGTCGGAAGGGTTGGTGGCAATGCAGTCATTGCTGGTGCCCAGGATGGCAAGCGTGCGGTTATCGCCTTCCATCGCGGAACAGCCCGACCCGGGTGTCCGTTTATTGCAGGCCATGGCATCGTTGCGGAAGTACATACAGCGTGTGCGCTGCAGCAGGTTTCCTCCGGTGGTGGCCATATTGCGGAGTTGGGCGGAAGCCCCCGAGAGCAAGGCCTGGGAGAGTACCGAGTAGTCGCTCTGCACCGCGGGATGATGCGCCAGATCGGAGTTGCGGACCAGGGCGCCGATGCGCAGGCGGCCGTCGGGAAGCTTCTCCACCTGGTCGAGCGGCAGGCGGTTGATGTCTACGAGCTGGGCGGGCCGCTCAACATTCAGCTTCATCAGGTCAAGCAAGGTGGTTCCGCCGGCGATGAATCTGGTCGGGGACTGGCCGGCCGCCTGGATTGCCTGCTCTATGCCGGTAGCCTTGGTGTAGGTAAACGTCTCCATGATGTGGCTCCTATGCCTGCTGGCGGACTTCCTGAATGGCCGCGACGATATTGGGGTAAGCTCCGCAGCGGCATATGTTGCCGCTCATCAGCTCCTTCACATCCGCGTCGGCAGGGCCGCACTTCTCCTTGAGAAGGGCGACGGCAGACATGATCTGGCCCGAGGTGCAGTAGCCGCATTGGTAGCCGTCATGCTTGACGAACGAGGCCTGCATGGGGTGCAGGTTGCCAGGCTGACCAAGACCTTCGATGGTGGTGATCTCGTCGCCCTCGTGCATGACGGCCAGCGTCAGGCAGGAGTTGATGCGGCGCCCGTTCACGTGCACGGTGCAGGCTCCGCATTGGCCGTGATCGCAACCTTTCTTGGTGCCGGTCAGGTTGATGGTTTCGCGCAAGCAGTCGAGAAGCGAAGTACGGGGATCGATATGGAGATCGAGCTCCTTCCCGTTGACCCGAAGGCTGACCGGGACGGCCCCTTCGATGGTTTCCGCGGGCATTTCGACTGCAGGGGCCGCAGGTGCCGCAGCAACAAGCGGTCCGGCGGTGACGGCCACGCCGGCCGCGCCCAGCGAGGAAAGGAAGGAGCGGCGGCTAAAGGGGCCGCCCGAGGTTTCACGTCTCTTCTTGCGCATCATGCTGTTCTCCAATGGCCCTTCCCCTTCATGATAACGTTCTCGGACCGGACTTTCTATCGTTTGCAGATCTGCTGAGCACTTAGGACTTTCTTTCAGGAGGCAATACTCGTGGTTTTGAGACGCACCATGATCTTCATCGCGGCGGTCATGCTCGCGACCTGTGGTTTGGGCGCGGCGGATAAGAAGCAAAGCAAGGCAACAGGCCCCCAGCCGGGCTGGAACGACGCGCAGATGCAGCAGCCCGCCACGGAGTCTATCGACCTGAATGCATACAATGCTATCCGCGAAGAAGGCCTGCAACACTCGCACGTGATGGACTACGCTGGGGGTCTGATGGACGGAATTGGCCCGCGGCTCACTGGATCGCCGAACATGGCGAAGGCCAACGCGTGGACACGGGATCAGCTTACCAAAATGGGTTGCACCAACGCACACCTGGAAGATTGGGGCGAGTTTGGGATGGGCTGGCAGCAGCTCAACACCTGGGTGCGCACGACAGAACCGGATACAGCTGTGTTTCTGGCCCAGGCCACTCCATGGTCGCCTTCGACTAATGGTCCGGTAACGGCGCAGGCTATTTCCGTCGTGATCGAAGACGAGAAAGACATGGCGAAATACAAGGGCAAACTCTCAGGCAAGATTGTCCTGCTGGGCGCCATGCGGGCCGTACCAGTGCCTGACCACGCTTTTTTTGAACGCTATAGCGATAAAGACCTTAAGGAGCTCGAGACGCTGCCGGTGGATGGCCGGGATGCTGATATGGAGGCGCGGATCGAACGCTACGTGAAGCGCAGTAAGCTCACAAGCCTCGTCATTCCGTTCCTGGCCGAAGAGAAGGTCGCAGGCGTAATTGTGCCCAGCCGCGATAGCAACAACGGTGGCGGCACGGGGATTATTTTCGACGACAACGGTGCTGCCCTAGGACGTACTCCTTACCATAAGGACACGGCCGTCCCGTTTCCTGTAGTGGTCACGCAGATTGAGAGCTACGGCCGGGTATTCCGGCTACTGCAGAACCACGTGCCGGTCTCGCTTGAGATGAACGTGGAAACCAAGTTTACGGGCGATCATGAGCATGGCTTTGACACCGTCGCCGAGATTCCAGGATCCGACCCCCAGTTAAAAGACGAAGTGGTGATGGTGGGCGGCCACCTGGATAGCTGGATCGCCGGCACTGGCGCTACGGATAACGGCGCCGGCTCGGTGGTTGCCATGGAGGTTATGCGGATTTTGAATGCGCTCGCGATCAAACCGCGGCGGACGATCCGCATTGCGCTTTGGTCGGGCGAAGAGCAAGGGCTGTTCGGCAGCAAAGGATACGCAGCTCAGCATTTCGGTAGCTTCCCGCTGTCGACCGCTCCGGATCAGATGGAGATGCCGGAGTTTTTGAGGAAGCCCGCTGGGCCGCTCGCGCTCAAACCCGAACAAAAACTTATTTCCGCGTATTTCAACGTCGACAATGGGACAGGCAAGATTCGCGGTATCTATACCCAGGGAAATGCTGCGGTGGATCATATTTTTGAGCAGTGGATGGCGCCATTGAAAGACCTGGGCGTCAGCGCGATCACCAACCGCAATACGGGCGGCACCGACCATCTGTCGTTTGATGCGGTGGGGATTCCTGGCTTCCAATTCATTCAGGATCCGATGGATTACGAAACGCGTACGCACCACTCCAATATGGACACGTACGAGCGTCTGCAGGCCGCGGACTTAAAGCAAATCGCGGTGGTAGAAGCGATCTTTGTTTATAACGCTGCCATGCGGGATCAGATGATTCCGCGCAAGCCGTTGCCTCATCCCGAACGGCTGGAGGAACAGAACAAACCGCTGCCGGACCTCTACCCGACGGCAATAAAGTAATTTGTTCGGGGAAAAACATTTCCGACGGCTTACGCTACTGTTCAGACCAGTTGTAGCTGGTGACCAGCGTTCCTTGGTCATCGATGAGCAGGAGAGCTGCGCGGCCGTTTTCCAGTTGCCCGGAAAAATCTTTCCCGCTGCGCACGTCCCGAAACTCGACTGCTTTCTGATTTGATTCAGACGTCAGCACATAAAGCGTGGCTTTGGGCAAGCGAGTGGGACAGATGAGTATGCCGGCATTCGTCAACGTAGTGGTGTAGGCCGGCGAGATGTTTGCTATCTTCATCGCGTAGCGATAAACATCCCCGACAGCCTGCAGGTTCTGATTAAGCTCGAGGGGTAGCGTCGCAAATAGGATTCGTCCCTTACCCAGCGGCCTCTCCGCCCAATCCTGATCTCCCGGCATTTGCGCGCGGCTGAGTATCGTGGTCATGTTGCCGCCGAAAGTTAACTCCGCTTCGCCGCCAGGCCACTTGAATACGTTGCTACGCAGAGTAAGCGGTACGTCCGTGTAGTTAAGGCCAACCTCATCCTGCCTCCCCGTCGGATGGAAATGTGCGTCTCCATCGAACGGGCCGGTCACCAGCAGTACGGCTCCTGCTCGGACTCGGAGTACGATCGCCTGCCATGCGTCCTCAGTGAGCGTGGACGGTGAGGGAAGGATGATGAGCTTCGGCGATCCGAGAGATCCAATCTGGTATTCGCCAACAGCATACGCTTCCCCTCGGGCATAGTAGTAGAGCGCCCGAACCGCGTTCTGTTGGGCTTCGACGGCCAAAAAATTGCGGGCCGAAAGTTGGAGGGATTGAGGCAGGATGAGGGCGATATCCGGCTTAATAAAGTCCGTCGCATACTCCGCGGCCCGCTTAGCGAAATCTCCCACCCCGCGCATCATCGGCTCCCAGATCTTGGCCGAGCCGTCACTCCTCTGCATACCGAAGTCGACTTCGCGCGCCCAGTCCCACTGCATCGCTCCCGAGCTTCCGGCGGCAAAGCCCAGAGCCCACTTGCGCTCCGTCAGCGCCAGCCCGGTGAACTCGTCGTAGCGCCATGTTCCATCGGGAGCCCAAACGGGTTGATAGCCAGTTTCGCCGGTGATGTTTGGGATTCCCGGAAGCTTGGCTGCAACCGAGTCCCATAACAGCGCATCGTCTTGCCAATAGGTGTGATTGGTGGTGAAAGATACACCCGCCAGGCCATAGAACTGATTCAACACGCGGTTGGTTACGCCGCCTTCGTCCTGCCCAACATTGACAAGCTGGCTGCTGCCGACCTGGCGGATCACGGCAACCATCGATCGTACCCAACGGCTGAACATGTCCTGCGCGAACAAGTTGTAATCGATGGCCCGCACTTGCCGCGGATTTCCGTGACGTTCATAGGTCAGGTCGGCCACGTCGGGGAGCGGCACGTTCTCGAAGCTGCCCAGCTGCTCCGGTGTCTCAGCCCAGGCATCCCCCAGCCTGGTGAGGGTTTTGTATCTATCACGGAGCCATTCGCGCCATGCGGTTAACTCGCCCGCGTCTCCATTGGGAATGTTTCCTTTGAATATCTGGTTGGGATTGGAGAAGCTTGGCTCATTGATGAGGTCCCAACAGAGCCACGGGACACTTGCGAAGCGCTTTACTACGGCGCCTACATAGGCCTGCTGCGCGCGCACAGCTTCTTCATCGATATACGGATTTTTCGGCGTGGCCGCACCGGAGACCGGGGAGAAGGCAAAGAAGGTGAAGTTGACTGCGATGCCGTGGTGGTGGGCGCAGAGGAGGAAGCCCTCGAGGTTGCGCAGAAAGCGTTCGTCCGGTTCTCCCGTTGCGGGGTCAATAAATTTGGCGTTCTTCATCCAGACGCCGGTGCGGACCAGGGTTACACCGTGCGCCGCCATGTCAGCAAAGTCGTATTCCCACACCGCCGCGTTGCGCGGGCCGGAAAAATCCCAGCCGTCTTCATCGGTTGTGAAGTAGTTGGTGCCGGTAGGGAAAAAAGGCTTTCCCCCGCGGCTGAGGAAATCACCCTGGACGCCAAGCGCCTCACCATCGTTGAGTGCACCGGGCTCTGCCACCCAGAAACCATTTTCGTAAAATTCTCGAAATTGTCCTTGCCCGCGAAAGGTGGCGCGAACTTTGTAGAAGCCGGCCGGTAGCGGCTTTTGCAGGGGCACCGTCAGGCTTGAGATCTGCTGGTCCTCAATCGGCAGCGTCGCTGCTTCAAGAACCTTGTCCGCGGATAAGAGCTCCACCCGTACCTCGCCCTTTGCGGGCTTCGCCTGGTGTAGATGAACGGTAATCTGCGGCCGCTCCTTTGGCCTGAGGACAGAGAACAGCGTCTCCATCGAAAAGCTTGTTGAACCCCGGCGCGCATAGCCTGCGGCCTCGCGAATGAGGGCCGTACCGCCCTCACTCTCCCAGTACCCTGCAGCGGGCTGAAAATCGAGACAGACGACACGGCTGCCGGTCTCACGATCGAACACGATAACCGGCGCTGCTACGCGCGACCCATGGTTGTCGACCATGTAGCCGAGCCCGTTGAGACGGCCCTCCACGGTAAAAAACTTTTCCGCCTCCACCTTCGGAGTCGCGGCAAAGTCGTAGCCCTGCCTCCAGGTGAAATGGGCATCCGGGACCACCGGAACTTCGTAGGTGTGACGCAAATCCAGTGACCGCGCATAGGTATCCTGTGGACGGCCCTGAACAAACATGGTTCCTTCCTGGGTCACCGGCACATGCAGAGGTTGGCCGCCGAGGACGAGAAGATTACCGCCATGCTGGAGATAATTTTCTATCGCTTTCCAGGCATCCGCAGGCACAGCAGAGCCGTAGGGAAGCACCAACAGCTCGGCCTGGTCCAGAGCGCCCGTGGCCTCTAAAGCCTTCAGGTCTACGAAGGTGGGGCGCAACAGTGCGGACAGGGTGGCGCGCTCCACAGGCCGGCTGGCAACGGTGGGGAAACCTGGTTGCCAGAAAACAACGACTTGTGCCATGAGAGCGGGAGACAGTAAGGAGAAAGC
>JBAVQC010000281.1:0-48871 GCA_049693715.1 Acidobacteriaceae bacterium
CGGTGATCACCACAGATTTCTTGGTGGCGGCATCGGTCAGCGTGATCGTGGAAGCTTCCGCGTTCACCGCCTGGATGGCGCCGGCAAGATTCAGGAAGCTTCCGCTGACAATCTCCGCTGCTTCCAGCGTGGCCCCGTCCGGACCCTTGGAACCGCGGGCGCGAAGCTGATCGCCGGGCTTTATCTGGTCAAGGGTGCTCTTGATTGCCAGATCAAACTTCACCGACCCCGGAGCATACCGGCGAACGATTGTTGTGGGCGAGACGTGAATCACCATCATCCGCGTGCCGCCCGCGCCATTGGAAATGGTTACGGTTCCTGCCGTAGCATCCACCGCCTTGACCAGCCCACCGGTACCGTTTTTCTGCCAGTCTTCCCGCTCATGCTCTTGCTTTTGCGCAATGTCGGCGCCCTTGATGGCCACCAGCATACTTGCTGCCAGTGATTTGCCATCCGCGTTGGCCGAACCGCGGGCCATCACACGATCCCCGGCCTGCAGATCAGACAGGCTGAATGGGCTGGCGCCCGCGAGCGTTTTTTGTCCCGGTTCCACGCGCAGCAGCCGCGCGTTATCCTCCACCGTTACCTGCATGGTGGCCCCGGCGTCATTTTTCACGGTAATGTTGTTGCCGCTCAGCGTTTGGACAGTTCCCAGGAACGTGACCGGCTTAGCGGGGGCGGCTGCATCCTGCGCACCAGCAGCAGCCGGCGCTAAGCAGGCAAGTACTGCTACACAAAGAACAAAAACAAAATCGGTAACCCTGCTTCGTACTCTCGTAGGTAGCATCTTTCCCTCTTACTCCGGCGGGGTCACGCCGCCAATTGCAACTCGCGCGGGAAACTGCAAGCTGGTGTTCGGCTGGTTGGTTTTCACTCGTATCGGCTGCAAACCCGGCTTCGCTGGAGAGACGAAGGTCAGCTCATATTGGTTCTGCAATTTACGTTGAATGTCGGTAAGAAAGGGCGAGAACGATACCGGGTTTCCAAACCCTTCAAGGTACACCTTGCCCCCGGTATCACCCGAAATCTGGGTCAGGTAATTCTGCCCCCCATCCGTCGCCGCCAAGCTCCGGTCAAGGCGCCCTGCGTCGCGGTAGTAGATGGAGTAGATGATCACCCCGGCTTTCTGCGCGTCGCTCGTGGCTGCTCGCACATAAGGATTTTCGGGGTCGAACTGCCCGCCCGAATACCGGTCCACGCCATCCGTGACCATGATCACCTCGCGGCGAACATCGTTGTTACCCCCCGGCCAATGCCTGGCCAGGTCCGAGATGCAGAAATAGGGGCTTCCATTGCCCCCTGCAACCCCCTGCGGCAAGCGCAGAGCCTTTGCCGCCAGGGCATGGTCGTTGGTGAAGTTCTGTACCAGGTTCGGCGTCCCGTTGCGCATATAGCCAATGGCTACTTGGGCTGTAGGAGGCAGACCGCTCAGGAAACTCCGGATGTCGTTCAACTGCAAACCCAGGTTGCTGCGGGAAGAGTCATCGAGCAGCACCACCAGCTGCAGCCCGGACCGTGCACCCCGCAGCGGAGTCCAACCGGATACATCCTGCAGCTTGCGATTCTCGTAAAGGCTGATGCTCTGCCTGGGAATCGTGGTGACCCCTTCCGCAGCTTTCGTCTCCGCCGTCACCACGGCTCGTCCGGTCGAAGTTTCCTGCGCTGCCGCAAGCCGAAAGGCTCCACAAATAGCCAGGGAGACTCCCATTGCCAACGCGACGACCCAATCCCCAACCCGGCAACTACCTATTTTCATAATCCTTTAGCCTTGATTGCCTGCCCGCTCAACGGGCACGCATTTATATGACGGCAGCGGATGGTGAAAGGTTCTACGGCTAAAAAGAATACTCGCCCTGCATTGGGCGCACGGCGTTTCCGCCGCACCGGCTCTGCTATTCTCAATATGAACTGTAATGGTTACTTGGGTCGGGACTGTTGCTCACGTATCTTGTTGATAGATCGGTCCGCAAGCGCAAAAAAGTTCAGCCACGGAAGCGCGGATTTCGCGATTCTTCGCTGCGGTCTCCTCTTCGAATAAGCGTGGCAACGGGAGAACTGCTCTGAATGACCGAACTTAAGGTTATGCAGTCTCCAGTGGCGGTCCAGGCCGAGCGTCCGCTTTGCGTCGACCTGGACGGGACCCTGGTCAAGTCGGACACCTTTGTCGACTCCTTGATGGTCCTCGCCCGTCGCCATCCTGTCGCCTTTTTGCAAACACCGCTGTGGGTCTTCAAGGGCAGAGCGTATTTCAAGTCGCAGGTGGCCTCCAGGGCTACGCTCGACGCTGCTCATCTGCCGTATAACCGTCCCCTGCTGGATTACCTGAGAGACGAGCACGCCTCTGGCCGCAAGCTATACCTGGCGACCGGGGCCGACAGAGTCCTGGCGCATAAGATTGCCGCTCACCTCGCCATCTTTGAAGACGTAATGGCCAGCGATGGAAGGCTGAGCTTGACCGGAGACAACAAGCTGCAGCATCTGGAGCATCGGTTCCGAGCCAAGGGCTTCGACTACATTGGCAATGCCATGCCCGATTTGCCCGTCCTGCAGGGGGCACAACAAGCGATGGTGGCCAACCCTGTGGCCGGGTTGAATCGCGCGTTGAAGAGCCGGAACGTCACCGTGAGCAGAACTTTCCAGGACCGTGCCCGATGGCCCGCCACGTTGGCCAGGGCCCTGCGTGTGCATCAATGGGCAAAAAACCTGCTTGTATTCCTGCCCGTGTTACTCGCCCACTCCCTGCATGCTCGTCCTATGCTCGCGGCCTGCGTGGCCTTCTTCTGTTTCTGCTTCACGGCGTCGGCAACCTATATTTTCAACGACCTGCTCGATCTGGAGCAGGATCGAGTACACCTCAACAAACGCAAGCGAGCGTTTGCCTCGGGTGACCTCTCCGTGGCCACCGGCCTCGGTATCGCGCTTTCGATGTTGGCGCTCGCCCTGGTAGCCGCCGCCCGGCTGCCGCGAACATTTCTCATCTACCTGCTGCTCTATCTCGTCACCACGCTGGCCTATTCTCTTTCCCTAAAACGAATTGTCCTGGTGGATGTCGTCATCCTCTCCAGCTTGTATACCATCCGCATGATGGCCGGTTCCGCGGCCACCCACGATCCTGTCTCTCCCTGGCTCGCCGCCTTTTCGATCTTCCTTTTTCTTAGCCTGGCCATGGTCAAGCGGTTCAGCGAACTGCAGAATCTGCACGTCCGCGGCGTGAACCCCACCAACGGACGCGGCTATCTACTAAGCGACATCGAGCAGCTGCGCAGCTTTGGCACCTCCAGCGCCTATGCTTCCATCGTCATCTTCGCCCTGTATATCAACGGTCACGATGTGGCGGCCCTTTATCACCATCCCAACCGCATGTGGTTGATTACCCCGCTGCTCATCCTGTGGGTCAGCCGTGTTTGGCTGCTGGCTTCGCGCGGTGTGCTGGACGAAGATCCGGTGGTCTTTGCTCTCTCTGACCGCATGAGCCTGCTGCTCGGCTTAGGAGTGGTGATCATCGCCTACTCCGCTCTCTAAAAGGAATCTATGTCCCCTAATCAGGCCCGGCCGCAGTTTGAATCCTGGGGCCGCTTTCCCAAACTCTTCGCCGAGGTCCGGCCCCTTTTCTGGAAGGAAGATTTCCCTGCGTCCACTGCCGCCGGCTCAAAGATACTGGCCGTGGGCATGGGCCGCAGCTACGGTGACGTTTGTCTGCTGCAGCATGGAACCCTGCTGACTACGCCGAATCTCGATCGCTTGATCTCCTTCGATGCAGAAGCCGGCCTGCTGCGTTGCGAAGCCGGTGTCACGCTGGCGGAGATTCTTGATTTCGCCGTGCCTCGGGGGTGGTTTTTGCCCGTGAGCCCGGGCACCAAATACGTAACCGTGGGTGGAGCGATTGCCAACGACATTCACGGCAAGAACCACCACCTGGCCGGTACCTTCGGCCTGCACACCCCGCGTTTCGAGTTGGTGCGCTCAGACGGCATGGCGGTCGTGTGCAGCCCAACCGAAAATCCCCAATGGTACGCCGCGACCATTGGCGGCATGGGTCTGACCGGGCTGATCAGTTGGGCCGAGCTGCAGTTGCGGCCAATCGTTTCCCGCCGCATCCGCTATCGGTCCACCAAATTCGTCGGGCTGGAGGAGTTTGTCGCGCTATCCGAAGCCAGCGCGCACAAGGAATATTCGGTGGCGTGGATTGACTGCGTTGCTCAGGGTCGCAACTTTGCCCGAGGCATCTTTCTGCAAGGGGAGCACGCAGAAGATCCCGGTCCTCTCACGCCCTTGGCCAAGCCGAAGCTTGCCCTGCCCGTTGATCTGCCCGCCTTCGCGCTCAGCCGCTTCTCTGTTGGAGTCTTCAACACCCTCTATTACCACAAGCAGATGGTGAAAGATCGAACTGGCCTGATCGACTACGAACCGTTCTTCTATCCATTGGATTGGATCCTGCAATGGAATCGCCTCTATGGAAAGCAGGGTCTGTTGCAGTTCCAATGCGTCCTGCCGTGGGAAACCGGCACCATGGGTACGACCGAGCTGTTGAAGGCCATCACTGCATCAGGGCTCGCTTCATTCCTTGCCGTCATCAAAGTCTTCGGCGATGCCGTCTCCCCTGGAGTGATGTCGTTTCCGCTACCCGGCATCACCCTGGCGCTGGATTTTCCGGTCCGGCGCGAAGTGAGCTTCGGCCTTCTGGACAGGCTCGCCGACATCACAGCCGGCTTCGGCGGACGCATGTATCCGGCGAAGGATGCCTGCATGAGCGCGGCCCATTTTCAGCAGTTCTATCCCCAGTGGGAGCAGTGGGCCGCCTACATCGATCCCGCGTTCAGCTCCAGCTTTTGGCAAAGGGTAACTGGCCGTGCCTGATCGCGATCCTCTTTTCCCCTCCCGGGTGTTGGTATTGGGAGCGACCTCGAGCATAGCCATTGCCACCATGCGCCGGCTCGCAGCGCCGAACCGGCACTTTATGCTGGTCGCCCGAAACGCGGATCGGCTGACAGCAGTAGCTCAGGACTTACTGACCCGCGGCGCGCTCGCCGTCGACACCTGGGTCATGGATCTGGACGACACCACTGCTCATCCCGAGATGCTTGCCAGCGCAGCGCAGCGGCTAGGCCGGATTGATCTGGTGCTGATCGCGCATGGAGTGCTGGGAGATCAGCACTCGGCTCAAGCGGATTTTGAAGTTGCCGCGGCGATTCTGCATACCAATTTCATCTCCACCGTTTCTCTGCTCACCTGGCTGGGAAATTACTTGCAAGCCCAGCGTGGCGGAACGCTCGCGGTCATCTCTTCGGTAGCCGGCGACCGCGGCCGCAAGAGCAACTATATCTACGGCGCTTCCAAAGGCGCACTCAACCTCTTCCTTGAAGGATTGCGAAACCGCATCGACCGCGATGGAGTGAACGTACTTACCATCAAGCCCGGTTTCGTGGCCACGCCCATGACCGCCCACCTGGCGCACAACGCTCTCTTTCGCTCACCCGACCAGATTGCTCGCGGCATTGTGAAAGCGGTTGACCGCCGGCGTGATGTTGCCTACCTGCCCTGGTTCTGGTCTTGGATCATGCTGCTGGTGCGCGCGATCCCGAACCGTCTTTTCAAGAAAATGAATATGTAGTCCAGGAAAAAGAAGGAAAAACCAAAGGAAAAACCGCAGAACTTTCCCCTACTCGGTTCTCTCCTTGTTTGTCATCCCGACCGGAGCGAAGCGTAGGGGAGGGATCCGCGGTGCGCCTCGACCCCTCCCCGATGCAGCTTTCTTTCGCCCTTCTTACACCGCAGCCTTGAAAACCATGGACGCCGAGTTCATGCAGTACCGCAAGCCGGTCGGCGGCGGCCCATCGTCAAAAACGTGTCCCAGGTGCGCGTCACACCGGGCGCACGCCACCGCCGTCCGCACGCCAAAACTCCGGTCCTCCAACTCGGCAACATTCTCCCGCGCGATAGGCTGCCAGAAGCTGGGCCACCCCGTACCTGAATCGAACTTGGTCTGCGAAGAGAACAGCGCCGTATCGCAGCAGACGCAACGATAGATTCCTTGTTTGTTGAGGTGCCAATAGGAACCCGTATACGCCATCTCGGTATCCGCTCTGCGGGTGATATCGAATGCATTGGCGGAAAGTTGCCCTCGCCACGCCGCATCGCTCTTGACTATTTTCCGCACCCGGATCATACCGCTCGGCACCCCAGCATCCGAAAACTCGGCAATCGTAACCTCACCAGCTGGACCGCTGGGTACCGTTGTCGACAACGGCGGAGACACCGAACGCAGGGACCAGACAGCAATCCCAAGGGCAGCCGCACCCCCGCTGAGCAGAAACGCCCGGCGGGTCACCCGCTGCCGCTCAACATCCTCATTCAGATCTGATTCAAACATAGCTTTCCCCGGCCATTAGACTCCCAACAGGCCAAGGAGTTACATGGATGGCAACCAAGGTGGTTGAACGGGGACGGAAAGACGCATAGGGCGCTTAAGGCGCACACTTCCACCCCAAGGGGGTATAGGGCGCCTGCCGCCGACGAGTGTATTGCAAGCCAACCCAACAAAGAGAAATGACAGCGCAAGTCGCCATCGATGCGAGGCCCGGAGGGCCGGCCGTCCAAAAACAGCCCAGCCCGGAAGGGCTGGGATACCAATCGCAAGCTGATCTGAGCGCCGTAGGCGCGGCACTCAACCTTGGCCAGCTCGCATCTTTGTCATTAGGAGAGCCTGTGACAGGAGAGCCTGTGACGTTTTCGTGGTGGACTGGAAACCTGCCCTTAAGCGTCCAGCTGCTTACTCACCAACTGATTCAGCAGCGCCGGGTTGGCCTGCCCTTTCG
Organism: Acidobacteriaceae bacterium; assembly: GCA_049693715.1. Classification (GTDB taxonomy): domain Bacteria; phylum Acidobacteriota; class Terriglobia; order Terriglobales; family Acidobacteriaceae; genus PALSA-350. Next base: position 6,816 of record JBAVQC010000281.1, read on the forward strand.
ACAACCGCATCACCTGGCCCACAAAAAACGCTGCGACCGTCTTTTTACCCCCGCGATACTGCTCCACCTGCTTGGGGTTCGAAGCAATGACTTCCTCGATCATCTTCTCCAAAGCAGAAGCATCGCTGATCTGCTGCGGCTTCTCCCGCTCATAAACCGAACCAAAATCTTCGCCCTTTTCAAACGCCGTGTCGAACAGCCCTTTCAGCTGCTTGCTGGAGAGCTCTCCGGCCTCGGCTAGATCGGCCGCCTGCACCAGTCCCGTCAGGGTGATCGGAGACTGCTCCAGATCGAATCCCTTAGCCTTCAGCCGCCCCATCAACTCGCTTTGGATCAGGTTAGCCACCCGCCGCGGGCTCTTCGCCTGCCGCGCAGCCGTTTCAAACTGATCCGCATACTCCCGCGTCGCCGTGAGCGTATGGGCATCCTGCATCGTGATCTGGTATTCAGCCACCAAACGCTTGCGCCGCGCCTCCGGCAGCTCGGGCATACGCTGGGCTAGAATGGCCTTCCACTCCCCGGTAACCAACAGCGGTGGCAGATCCGGCTCCGGGAAATAACGGTAATCATGCGCCTGTTCCTTGGAGCGCATGGAGTACGTACGTCCCTCGTTCGCATTCCACAGCCGCGTCTCCTGCGCTACGCGGCCGCCGCTTTCGATCAACTCCACCTGCCGCTCAATCTCATACTCCAGCGCAGAGCGGATAAAGCGAAAGCTGTTCACATTCTTCACTTCAGCCTTGGTCCCGAACTGCTTCTGCCCCCGCCGTCTAACGCTTACATTCGCATCGCAACGCAGCGAACCTTCTTCCATGTTGCAGTCGCTCACGCCGGTATACAGCAGGATCTCTTTGAGCCGCGTCAGATACTCATACGCCTCGTCTGGCGTGCGCAGGTCGGGCTCGCTCACAATCTCGATCAATGGCGTGCCGCACCGGTTCAAATCCACGTACGTTTTGGTCGCTGACTCAGCAAACCCGTCGTGCATGCTCTTGCCCGCATCTTCTTCCATGTGCAGGCGCGTGACCCCGATCCTTTTGATCACGCTCTGCCCCGACTCATCGAGCGCGGGCACATCAATCCATCCGTGCTCTGCCAGAGGCTTGTCAAACTGCGAAATCTGGTAGCCCTTCGGTAAGTCTGGATAAAAATAATTCTTGCGCGCGAACACAGAATGCTGGCGCACTTCGCAGTTGATTGCCGTCGCGGCCAGCACTGCATACTCCACCGCACGCTGGTTCAGCACCGGGAGCGCGCCCGGCAAGCCGAGACAAGTGGGACAGATATGCGTATTCGGTTGGCCGCCGAATCGATTGGCGCACCCGCAGAAGGCCTTGGTATTTGTCAGCAGTTGTACGTGGACCTCGAGCCCAATGACCGGCTCATACCGGTCCAACACTTCAGGCGAAAGGTTCGTCGTCGGGACCGTCATTACTTTCGATTCTAGCAACGCGCCGGGCTTAAACGGCAGCATTTTGCCTAATGATTTTTTGCCTGCCTGCCGCTCCCATGGCCGCGGGCCGCGGGTAAGGGTAGTAAGATTCTGAGGCAAGTCGTGCCCCCCGGAGAATGAGCTCAAAGTGATCGACATCCGTCAGGAAATAACAGCGGTGATTGAGGCTACGATTCTGGTTGTCGCCACCCTCTTCCCTATTGTCAATCCCCTGGGAAGCGCCGCCATTTTCGTCAATTTAGTCGGGCCCGTCGCATCCTCCACCCAACGCTTACTAGCGCAGAAGATTGCGGTCTATAGCTTCTTCCTGCTCCTCTGCTCCCTGCTGTGGGGAGTGCATGTGCTCGCATTTTTCGGTATCGCCATTTATGCAGTACAGATCGGGGGAGGCCTGGTGGTGGCTGCTACCGGATGGTCCTTGCTCGGCCAGGACACTGGACGAGCAAAAGATGCGGCCACCCCTGAAGACCAGATCCTCGATAATGCTTTCTATCCCTTTACTCTGCCCATCACTGTGGGTCCTGGTTCTATCTCCGTTGCCATTACCCTCGGAGCACATCTGCCTGCCGAGCTGCAGGAACATTCGCTCTTCTCGCCCAGGGTTCTCATCGCTGCTATCTGCGGTATCACGTTGATCTGTGTGATCATCTACGTCTGTTATCTCTACGCTCGAAAGGCGGAGCAACTACTGGGCCGTTCCGGAACGTCGATGGTGATGCGCTTATCTTCATTCATCCTACTCTGCATAGGCGTACAGATCATTTCGAGTGGCCTCAAGGCATATCTTCAAGCACTAGGTAAAATCTAGGCAGGCTTGTGTACAAATTACGAAACCAGTGCGGCCGGGCTGCGGAAGCCGTATTGGCCGCATTCAGAGGTCGTATCGTTTCGGCCTACGCAGTCTCTCGACTGTGGCACGGCTGACCCTCTTTGCCCGCCAACACTGTTAAGTTCCGTTGAAGCCTCATAAGCCCCGGCTTGACAGCTGGCATGAACCGTTGGAACCAATCGTGTGAGCAAAAATTAACTTGCATAAGCAATTAGCCGATGTCTAGAATAGCGGCGCATTCAACACAACCTATGCGCGTCTAAAAAATCCCCCGCCCAAGAGAATGCGGGGGGGGGAACTAGTTATGATTCACAGAACTGCTGTACTTTGTTTTCTGCTGCCTGGTCTTTCGCTCGCCATAACCCAGATAGGTTGTGGCAACAGCAGTTCTGTTCCTCCGTCTCCGGTGTCAACTCCATCACCGGCAATGAACATCCAGCACGTCGTGGTTATCTTTCAGGAGAATGTCTCCTTCGATCACTACTTTGGCACTTACCCCTACGCGCTTAACTTGCCAGGTGAGACTCCCTTCACCGCGCTGCCCCGCACTCCGGCGGTCGACGGGCTCTCCCCAAGTCTGTTAGCGAACAACCCTAACTTCACCAACACTGGTAACGGGAATGGGGCCAGTAATCCGTTCCGCCTATCGCCTCTCAACGCCGCCACAGCAGACCAGGATCACAGTTACAGCCAGGAGCAATTAGCCTTCGATGGCGGCGCCATGGATTTATTTCCACGCTCGGTCGGTGCAGCGGATAGCCCCAGCCTGGGAAGCGGAATAGCCGCTACCACCGGGCTCACCATGGCGTATTACGATGGCAATACGGTGACGGCGCTCTGGAACTATGCGCAGCATTACGCAATGAGTGATCGTTTCTTTGGTACTACTTTTGGTCCATCGACGCTTGGCGCCCTCAATCTCATCTCCGGGCAGACGAACGGTGTCGTCAATGATGGCAACGCTGCAGGCAACATGGTCTCCGATGGAAACGGCGGAAATACGCTGATCAGAAACGCCGAGCCCGTCAACGACATTTGTTCTGCCACCAGCGGCGCTCTCGTCCACATGACGGGCAGGAACGTTGGCGATTTGCTCAACGCAACAGCCGTAACCTGGGGCTTTTTCCATGAAGGCTTCGATACCTCGGTAGTCAACGTCAATGGCACTACAGGATGCCGCAGAAGCAATCTTTCCGAGGTCACCGGGCAAACACCGTTGGACTACACGCCGGTCGTGAATCCATTTCAGTATTATGCTTCGACCGCGAATCCGCTTCACACCCGGCCCACGTCGATTCCGATGATCGGATACACAGCGGATGGCGGCACAAATCATCAATACGACATGCATGACTTCTTCGACGCCCTAAAAGCCGGGAACTTTCCCGCAGTCAGCTATCTCAAGTCTGCAGCTTATCGCGACGGGCACGCCGGTTACTCCGATCCCCTGGATGAGCAGAAGTTTCTCGTCCGCGTGATCAACACCATTGAGCAAACTCCGCAGTGGACGAACACGGTTGTCATTGTTACCTATGATGACTCCGACGGTTGGTATGACCACGTGACCAACGTTGTCAACGGTAGCGAGACAGCGAAGGATGGCCTTTCTTCACCCGGAAAATGCGGTGACGGAACGGCCGCGCTACCCGGCGTGGACCCCAACACTGTGCATGCCCAAGGCAGATGCGGTTATGGTCCACGCCTGCCGCTCCTGGTGATCTCACCGTGGGCAAAACCGAACTTCGTTTCTCACACCCTGACCGACCAGAGCTCTATTCTGCGCTTCATTGAAGATACTTTTTTGAACCAGCAGCGAATCGGCCAGGGATCCTATGACCATATCGCCGGCTCGATCAGCGACATGCTTGACTTCAGTACCACATCACCCCAGAATGGGGCCGTGCTCCTGCTGGATGCCACGACCGGGCAAGTCCCGGGACCCTAAGTGGTGATGAATCGCCGCGATCTACTGAGGCAAGCGGCGCTCTCCGCCCTGGTCTCCGTTTCGCGAACCGGGCTCGGTAGCGGCATCAATCAGCTCGCGCACCCTTCCGCCCCCGCACGCGCCATCAACGCACTCCAGCTTGAGCCCTTTGTCGACCCGTTACCTCTTCCTCCGCGATTGCCTCTGCAAGACCGGCCCCTCCGCATCACCATGCGGGAGATCCGCGTGAAAATGCACCGTGATCTTCCGCCGACCCGGCTGTGGAGTTATGGACCGGAAGCCATCGGCCCCTTGCTCGAAGCCCATAGCCATGAAGAACTGGTGGTCGAGTGGTGTAACCACCTGCCGCCAAAGCATTTTCTCCCCATCGACTACAGCCTTCATGGCTCCGGCCGGGACCTGCCGGAATCTCGCACCGTCGTCCATCTGCATGGCGGCCGAACCCCCGCTGTCCATGACGGCTATCCCGAACATTGGTATCCGCCCGGGCAATCGCGTGTCTGCCACTACCCCAACCGCCAGGACGCTGCCATGCTCTGGTACCACGACCACGCCATGGGTACCAGCCGGCTGAACCTGTATGCCGGCCTGATGGGCGTGTATCTACTTCGCGATGCATACGAAAAACAGCTCAATTTGCCGGCGGGCCAGTTTGAGCTGCCGCTGGTGCTGTACGACCGGATCTTCGACCACCAGGGGCAGTTGTTCTACCCCGTTTCTCCCCATCCGCAGCACCCCTGGATGGACGAGGTGGCCGGCGACGCCATGGTCGTGAATGGCCGGGTGCAGCCCTTTTACGAGGTCGAGCCCCGCCGGTATCGCCTCCGCGTGCTGAACGCGGCCAACGCGCGCTTCTTCCGCGTGGGCTTATCCAATGGCGCCTCGTTCCAGCAAATCGGAGCCGATCAGGGATTGCTCCCCGCCCCGGTCCGGCTGGCCACGCTTCTCCTCGCCCCCGGGGAACGGGCCGATCTGATCGTCGACTTCGCGCCCATGCGGGGAGAACGCATCCAATTGACCAATGGAGCCTTCCAGCTGATGCAGTTCCGCGTCTCCTCGGCCCCTGCTCGGGACAGCAGCCAGGTCCCCGGCTTGCTGCTGCCCAGGGCTGGGATGCCCCGGAACGCTGCGGCCCGAACCCGGGAGATGACACTCAATGAGTTCAAGGATCCCGCCGGCAACACGATGGTCATGCTGCTCAACCGCACGCCCTGGCACATGCCGGTGACCGAGACAGCGAAGCTAGGTTCGACCGAGATATGGTCCTTCGTCAACCTTACCGACGATACCCATCCTATTCATCTTCATCACGTTCGCTTCCAGGTGATGGATCGCCGGTCTTTTGACAGGGACGTTTATCTGCTCCAGAACGCTACACTGCGTTTTGCCGGCCCCGCAATAGGGCCCAATCCAAATGAAACAGGATGGAAGGATGTCGTCCAGTGCCCGCCCAACATGGTCACGCGCATTCACATTTCTTTTGCGGGGTATCCCGGACGCTATCTCTGGCACTGTCATGTCCAGGAGCACGAAGCGAACGACATGATGCGTCCGTACGTCATCCTGTAGTAGGGCCAAAGCTATAATGATGGGGAGCGTGAGAGTACCCACTCGACATTTCGTGCTCATCACCGGGTTCCTGGTCCTTAGCGTTGGATGTAGAACTCCCGGTCACGACAAGCCAATCGGTCAGGTGGTCGCGATCAAAGCCCCTCTTGGCTTGCCGCCGGTTCCCATACCCTTGGACAACCCTCCCACCGCGCAAACCATTGCTTTGGGACGCAAGCTCTTCTACGACCCCAGGCTGTCTAAAAACAACACTGTGTCCTGTGCCTCCTGCCACAATCCGAACATCGGCTTCACCGATGGGCTGGCGATTGCGCGAGGCATCGGCGGATTGACCGGCAAACGCAATGCTCCCACCCTGTTGAATGCCGCCTACTCCCCATTTCAATTCTGGGATGGCCGGGCTTCCACCCTCGAGATGCAGTCGGCCTTTCCCATTGCCGATCCGGTCGAGATGAATCAGGCTCATGACGTTTTTGTCGGGAAGATTGGCCGTGACCCAACGTATAAGGCCGAGTTTGCGCAGGCATTCGGGCCCGGAACCATCACTCTGGGGCTCATCGAGAAGTCCCTGGCCAGCTTCGAACGAACCTTGCTCAGCGGCAACTCGCCCTTTGATCAATATCAGTTCGGCGGCAATAAGCAGGCCCTCACCCCCGCTGCGATCCGCGGCCTGGCTATCTTTGTAGACCCGAACCGGGGCAACTGCGCCGTCTGCCATACCATCAACGATCACTACGCTCTCTTCACCGATGGAAAATTTCACAATACCGGTGCAGGGGTCAACGGAGAGGGTGACTTCACCGATCTCGGCCGTTTCGGCCAAACGAAAATACGAGCCGACAAGGGAGAGTTCAAAACCCCCACCCTGCGCAACGTTGCCCTCAGTGCTCCTTACATGCATGATGGAAGCCTGAAGACGCTCAACGAAGTAGTGGATTTCTACACCGGCGGCGGCAATTCTAATCCGTATCTCGACAAAGACATCAAGTCACTCCACCTTTCGGCGCAGGACCGCGCGGACCTGGTCGCTTTTCTCGAGTCTCTTACCGGCCAGATGCCAAGGAACGCAGGACCGCCCGGGAAGGAATAGGCTAAAGATCGAGACATGAGACCCAATCACTTTCTTACTCTCTGCTGCGCGGCCGCTCTACTCGCCGGTTGCTCAGAAAAAGACAAGACCGAACCGCCGAAGGCCGCGCAATCCGTACCCGCGCCCGTCTACTTCAAGGTGGACCCGGAAACAGCCGGTACGGTGACCGGGCGGATACTTTACAAAGGGAAACGACCGGCGCCCAAAGCGATCGACATGAGCGAAGAACCTGCTTGTGTCGAGGCGCATAAGGGAAAGGCTTACAACGAATCGCTGGTGGTCAACCGAAAAGGTGACTTGGCAAACGCGTTCATCTATATCAAGAGCGGCTTGGAAGGAAAGACCTTTGCAGTTCCTGCGGACCCGGTCACTATCGATCAGCATGGCTGCTGGTTCCATCCCCGGGTTCTCGGCATTCAGACCGGGCAGACACTTAAGATCGTCAACTCCGATCCGGTGACCCACAATATTCACCCCATGGCGCAAGTCAACCGGGAATGGAACCATAGCCAGGGTGCCGACGATCCGCCCATGGCGCGCAGGTTTCTAAAGCCTGAGATCATGATCCCGGTGAAATGTAACATCCATAGTTGGATGCACGCCTTCATTGGAGTCCTTGACCATCCTTACTTCGCGGTTTCTCAAGATGACGGAACCTTCGAAATAAAAAACCTGCCCCCAGGCACGTATACCCTCGCGGTTTGGACGGAAACACTCGGTACGCAAGAAAGCCGACTCACCGTTGTTCCCCGCGGCAAAGCTGAGGCCAATTTCACCTTCAAGGAGAAGTAAATATGCGCAAGCCTGGATATGCCCTTTTTGCCTTTGGCCTGATGATCCTTGCGGTGGGTTGCAACAATCACCCCAAAGCGCCCGAGCAACAGCCCGCACAAGCTGCGCCGGTAGAAACTTCAGCTCCCCGTGTTTACGTGACCAATGAAGTTGGCGGCGATTTAACCATCATCGATTCTGGCAACGATAACGTCCTGGCCACCATTCCTCTCGGTAAACGTCCTCGAGGCATTCACGCCAGCCCCGACGGCAAAACAATTTACGTCGCCCTCAGTGGCTCGCCCATTGCCGGCCCGGACGTGGATGAGAGCACGCTTCCGCCGCCCGACAAAACCGCGGACGGAATCGGGGTCTTCGATGTCGCCCAGAGGAAAGTAGTGCGCACCATTCCCGGCGGCTCCGATCCTGAAAACTTTGATGTAAGCCAGGATGGAAAGCAGCTTTACACATCGAACGAAGACCAGGCAGCGGTCAGCATCATCGATATTGCTTCTGGCACTGTAGCCAAAACGCTCCCGGTCGGCGCGCAGCCCGAAGGCGTCAAGGTGACGCCGGACGGAAAATACGTCTGGGTAACCTCTGAAGAAACTGGAACAATCGCTGTGCTTGATCCTGTAGGGGGCAAGATCATCAAAACCTTCAAGGTCGGGCATCGTCCGCGCAACATAGCCTTTTTCCCCGACGGCTCCCGAGCTTACGTCAACGCGGAGAATGATGGAACGGTTGTGCTGGTGGACGCGAAGAAGTACAAGATGATCCAAACCATTCCGCTAGGCAAGCCCGGTATCATCAAGCCCATGAATGTAGTTCTCTCCCCCGACGCGGCCAGGCTCTACGTAAGCACTGGCAGAGGCCACCAGGTCTTCACCGTTGACACCGCAACCAACAAGGTGCTCGGCTCGGTCGAAGTAGGAGCCCGTCCCTGGGGCATAGCCCTCTCGCCCGACGCCAAGACCCTGTATTCGGCCAACGGACCTTCCAACGACGTATCCGTCGTCGACCTGGCAACAAACACCGTGACCAGGAAAATCAAAGCCGGCAAGGGCCCCTGGGGCGTCCTCGTCTTACCGCGTTGACTTAAAGGAGGACCAAGCAAACGCAAACGGAAACCCCACCTCCCTTTGTCATCCCGAGGAGCCGACTTGCCTGTGTCAAGTTAAGGGAGGAATGACACCGCAAGTCGCCATCAATGCGAGGCCCGGAGGGCCGGCCGACCAAACATCAGCCCAGCCCGGAAGGGCTGGGGCACAATTGCAAGCTGATCTGAGCGCCGTGGGCGCGGCACTCAACCCTGGCCTGCTCGCATCTTTGTCATTAGGAGCGTACCCGGATCTGCAGTTTCACTCTCCATACTACAAACGCCGAGGCCGAAACTAACTCCCCGCTAACTGCCGCAACACAAACTGCAAAATCCCACCATTCTCGTAATACAAAATCTCCTGCGGAGTATCAATCCTCACCGTCGCGTTGAAACCCTTCTTAATCCCCGCGCCATCCGTCGTCTGAACCCTCAACGACCTTCCCTGGGCAAACTTCTGCTCCAGCATCTGGCGAATCCCCTCCAGATCAAACACCTCCTCGCCCGTAAGCCCCAGCGACTCGGCACTCTGACCTCCTTCGAACTGCAACGGCAAAATCCCCATCCCCACCAGGTTCGACCGGTGAATGCGCTCATAGCTTTGCGCAATCACCGCCCGCACTCCCAGTAGACGTGGTCCTTTCGCCGCCCAATCCCGGGAAGACCCCGACCCATACTCTTTCCCCGCAAGGATCACCAATGGAACACCCCGGTCCGCATACTTGACCGAGGCATCGAAAATACTCATCTGCTCGCCCTCGGGCAGCAAACGAGTCACCCCACCTTCCGTTCCCGGAGCCAGCTTATTCCGCAGCCGCACATTGGCAAACGTACCCCGCACCATCACCTCATGATTGCCGCGCCGCGATCCGTACGAATTGAAATCCGCCGGCTTCACCCCATGCTCCACCAGGTACTTGCCCGCAGGTCCATTCAATTTGATAGACCCCGCAGGAGAAATGTGGTCCGTCGTCACGCTGTCCCCAAGAACCGCCAGCACGCGAGCGCCTTTGATGTCTCCCACCGGAGCGGGCTTAGCCGGCATCCCATCGAAATACGGAGCCTTACGGATATACGTCGAATCCCGCTCCCACAGATATGTATCTCCAGTAGGAAACTTGAGATTCTGCCAATTCTGATCACCATCCGTGACCGTTGCATATTCCTTGCTGAAGATCTCAGAATCGATAGCCGCCGCAATGGTGCTGTTCACTTCGTCCTGAGTGGGCCAGATATCCTTCAGGTAGACAGGCTTGCCCTGTTGATCCTTGCCCATCGGCTCGGCTGCAAAATCATGATGAATGTTGCCCACCAGCGCATAAGCCACCACCAGCGGTGGCGACATCAGGTAATTCGCACGCACTTCAGAATTGATACGGCCCTCAAAGTTTCGATTGCCGCTCAACACCGACACCGCAACCAACCCATGGTCATCAATGGATTTGGAAACGTCCGTCGGCAACGGCCCGGAGTTGCCAATGCAGGTAGTGCACCCGTAGCCCACCACCTGAAAGCGCAGTTTGCCGAGCGATTCCAGCAACCCTGCCTTCTGGTAATAATTCGTCACCACACGCGACCCTGGAGCCAGTGAAGTCTTAACCCACGGAGGAACCCGCAACCCCTTCTCAGAGGCTTTCTTGGCCAGCAACCCGGCGGCGATCATGACCGACGGATTCGAGGTGTTGGTGCAGCTGGTAATCGCTGCAATCACGATTGATCCGTGATCCAGGTACGAATCGACATCCACCCCGAAGCGCTCCTTGACCGTGGTGGTAGGCCCCTTCTCCGGCGTGGATTTTTCGCTGCCGTTAGGCCAGGTATGTCCACCCTCACCTTCCCACCGGATAGTCTGGCGTTCCTTGCGGTCCGCCGCGCTCGGTCCCAGCAAGCTGGGTAGATGCTGTTTGAAACTGCTGCCCGTCTGCGAGAGTGGCACCCGATCCTGCGGCCGCCGCGGCCCTGCCACGCTGGGCTCGACCGTGGAAAGGTCGAGATGGGTGGTCTGCGTGTACTCCGCCTCAGGCGTATCGGCAGTATGAAACCATCCCTGTTCCTTGCTATACGTCTCCACCAGCTTGATCTGCTCTGCGCTCCGCCCGGTTAATTGCAAATAACGCAGCGTCTCCGCATCGATCGGGAAGATCCCGCAGGTTGCGCCATACTCCGGCGCCATATTGCCGATCGTGGCCCGGTCCGCGAGGCTAAGCTCGCTCACCCCTGACCCATAAAACTCCACAAACTTGCCTACCACGCCAAGCTTGCGCAGCATCTCCGTGACCGTCAGCACCAGGTCGGTAGCCGTAGCCCCTTCCCGCAGCTTGCCCGTCAACTTGAACCCAACCACCTGCGGCACCAGCATGGAAACCGGCTGGCCCAACATGGCAGCCTCGGCCTCAATGCCGCCAACGCCCCAACCCAGCACGCCCAGTCCGTTAATCATGGTGGTATGGGAATCCGTGCCCACCAGGGTGTCGGGATACGCCCGAACCACACCATCCTTGGCCGAAGTCGTAAAGACCACCCGGGCCAGGTACTCCAGATTCACCTGGTGGCAAATCCCCATTCCCGGAGGCACCGTAGAGAAGTTGCGAAACGCCGTCTGTCCCCACTTGAGGAAGGCGTAGCGTTCCCGGTTGCGCTGGAACTCGAGCGCGGCGTTGATGGAATACGCATTCGAAGTGCCGAATTCGTCCACCTGCACCGAGTGGTCAATCACCAATTCCGCCGGCTGCAGAGGATTAATCTTCTCCGGATCGCCGCCCAACTGCTTCATGGCATCGCGCATGGCCGCCAGATCCACAACCGCCGGCACTCCGGTGAAATCCTGCATCAAAACCCGCGCCGGCATGAAAGCGATTTCGCGTGCCGGCTCGGCCTTAGCCTGCCACTTGGCCAAAAACTCAATGTCGTCCGCGGTTACGCTCTTGCCATCCTCCTGCCGCAGTAAATTTTCCAGCAGTACACGGAGGCCGTAGGGAAGACGGCGAAGCGAAAGGCCCTTGGCCTCTAGCGCACTAAGACGGAAAATTTCGTAACTCTTGTTGCCGACCTTCAGGGTCGATTGGCTGCCGAAGCTATTCATAATGATTTCCTCTCTGATATCGCGCAAAGTTGCGCAGGCGCATGCCTGATCAAAAACTGGTTGACAGAATCTGGTGAACGATAAGTTAGGAGGAAAGGCTCCGGCCACGGTCAGGCTTGCCGTGACGGAAACGCTTGTGCAGGAAGTCGCGAAGTCTGCTTCGGGCGTTCATGTCCGCTCACTAGTTTAAACCTAAATGCTCAATCCCAGCAGGACCACGTTCAGCGCCAGGATCAGCCCCACCGTCAGCCATCCCAAAAAGTTCATGACGGGGCCATTGGTGAACCCGCCCATCAATTTATGGCGACTGCAAAGAATGAGCATCGGCACCAGGGCAAACGGGAGTGTAAAGCTGAGCACCACCTGGGAAAGGACCAAAATGCGCAACGGATCCAGGCCCAGCCCGATGACGATCATCGCCGGCAACAAAGTCAACAGCCGCCGCAGGAAAATACTGAAACGTACCTTCAGGAACCCCTCGAGAATCATCTGCCCGGCAAGGGTGCCAACCGTGGACGAGGAAAGCCCGGAACACAGAAGCGCGATTGCGAAAATGGTAGCTGAAGCCGGGCCCAGTAACGGGCCCAGGGTACGGTGAGCCTCTTCGATCGACATGTCGCTGCGTCCGGCGCCGGCAAAGGCTGCCGCAGCCACAATCACCATGGCGGAGTTCACCAGCCAAGCCCCGTTCATAGCCGTGAACACATCCAGCGCTTCCAGCCGAAGGTGGCGCAGCCGGGACGGGTAGCGGTCGTCAGATGGTCTCAGATGCTGTTCCTGCACCTTCAGCCGCGGCTGCACCAGGCCCGAATGCAGATAGACGACGTGCGGCATCACCGTCGCGCCCAGCATGCTGACCGCCACGTAGATGCTCCGGCGATCCAGCCAGGGAACTGCCGTGTGGTAAGCAATCTGCCGCCAGTCGGGATGCACCAGGAAGATCTCCACCAGGTAACACAGCCCGATCACCAGAACAAACACCATGATGCCGATTTCCAAAGTACGGAAACCCCGGAGTTCCAGTGCCAGGATGGCAAAGACACACACCGCGGAAACAATCGCCGCCAGAAACATCACCGTGGTTTTGGCCATGCCCAAATGGAGAAAGTACCCGCCGAACAGCAGGTAAAACCCGAGTGCGGCGCCCAGAAACTCGGCGAGGTCGGTGGCCAGAGCCGACAATTCGGCAGCCACCCATAGGCCAATTGCCGTGGGGCGCGAGAAATGCTCCCGGCAATTCTGCGGCAGCGTGGCCCCGGTAGCGATGCCCAGCTTGGCAGAAAGATATTGGATGAGGATGGCCATCAGGTTCGACCACAGCAGCACCCAAAGCAGCTTGTACCCGAAACCGGTCCCGGCAATTAAATTCGTTCCAAAATTACCCGGGTCGATATAGGCGATGCTGGCGACGAACGCCGGTCCGAACCAGGACAAAACCTGGCGGGTCTTCAGATTGGAGAGCAGCGCCGCGGGGTCGGACGAGGAGACGGAAAGCGAGGGTGGAGAAGCGGGAGCCATAACGCGAATCCTCGATCACTCAAAAAAAAAATCAGCCGCTGCGTTTTCAGTATAGCCTGCATTTCCGTTTTTTTGTTAACCATAGTTAACGCCCCCTTCGCAGTCCGCGGCGGCTGCGGTAGTCTTGCCCAGGGGGCTAGCGGTAGACGAATGAAAGTGCTGGTGATTGGTGCGGGAGGGCGGGAGCACGCGCTGGTGTGGTCCATCAGCCGGTCCAACCGCGTTTCCGAAGTGATTTGCGCACCTGGCAATGCGGGTATTGCCCAGTTGGCGCGCTGCATTCCCGCCAGCCAACGGGATGTGGACGACCTGCTACGCGTCACGGCCGCGGAAAGTCCAGACCTGGTCGTGGTTGGCCCTGAAATTCCCTTGTCGCTGGGTCTTGTGGACGAACTCGAGCGCCGCAGCATCCCGGTCTTCGGCCCCACGAAGAAGGCCGCCCAATTGGAAAGCAGCAAAGCCTTTGCCAAGCGCTTTATGCAGCGCCACCACATTCCGACCGCGGCCTATGCCGTCGCCACCAGCGAGCACCAAGCCATGGAGTCGATCGATCTCTTCCATTTCCCCCTGGTGATCAAAGCGGATGGTCTGGCCGCGGGCAAAGGCGTAATCGTGTGCGACTCGCGTCGGGAAGCCGCCGAGGCCATCTCCGGTCTCATGGGCGGAAAACTGCTGGGCGGCGTCCAGTCATCGATCGTGATTGAGGAGTTCCTCACCGGCGAAGAGGTTTCCTTCCTCACCCTGACCGACGGAAAGCATGTACTGCCCTTAGTGCCGGCGCAGGATCACAAGCGCATAGGGGAGGGAGACAAGGGTCCCAACACCGGAGGCATGGGCGTCTACTCGACCGACGGCATGGTAGACGCTCAAATGCGCGACTGGATCCTGCATCGCATCGCTCAACCCGCGGTAGATGGCATGGCCGCCGAGGATGCTGCCTTCACGGGAGTGCTCTACATCGGGTTAATGATGACGGCGCGGGGACCCATGGTTTTGGAGTTCAATGCGCGCTTCGGCGATCCGGAAACCCAGGCCATTCTGGCCCGGCTCGACAGCGATCTGCTGGAAGCACTGGAGGCCTGTGTGGAAGGACGTCTCAGCGAGGCCGGGCTGCGATGGAAACCCGGCGCTTCCGCTTGCGTGATCGCCGCCTCCTCCGGCTATCCCGGCAGCTACCTCACTGGACACAAAATCGGCGGCCTCGAAGAAGCGGCAAGCATACCCGGAGTAGAAATCTTTCACTCCGGCACGGGCCTGGTGGATGGGCATTACGTCACTGAGGGCGGAAGGGTGCTGGGCGTGACTGCTGCTGCGGCAAACCTTCAGCAATCGCTCTCAAAAGTCTACGAAGCGCTAGGCCGAATCCAATTCGACGGTATGTACTACCGTCGCGATATAGGGCGCCGGGCATTAAAGATGGCCTGAGAAGAGGCTCCAACTCCACCCGAATCGTCAGAGCTTCGTGGAGACTCTAACCATTGCGGGAGGAATGACAGGTGTCAAACGTGGCAGATGCTGTAGTGACCGAGGTCGATCCGGTATGCGGCATGAAAGTACTCCCGGAAAAAGCCGCGGCATCCGTCAATCACTCGGGACGCACCTGGTACTTCTGTGCCCACGGCTGCAAGACAAAGTTTGAGGCCGACCCGGGAAAATACGACGGGTCCCGCCCCGCGTCCCTGGTCGCGATCGCTGCTGCTGCCAAAACGCCGGCGTCCGCCCAGTACACCTGTCCCATGCATCCCGAAGTGCTCTCCCCAAAACCGGGACCCTGCCCGAAATGCGGCATGGCTCTGGACCCAACCCAGCCAACCCCTCCCCCGGAACACATCGAATTTACCTGCCCCATGCATCCGCAAATCGTGCGCGACCGCCCGGGCACTTGTCCTATCTGCGGCATGGCCCTTGAACCTCGATCCGTCACCGCCAATGCGGCCAACCCGGAATTAATCAGCATGACCCGTCGCCTGTGGATAGGCGCGGCGCTGACCCCCCCGCTGCTCGCTGTCATGGTCTCCGACGTTCTGCCCGGCCATCCGCTCCAACACCTTCTGCCCGGCTCGCTTTTAGGGTGGATGGAACTCATTCTGGCGACACCTGTGGTCCTGTGGTGCGGATGGCCCTTCTTTGAACGCGGTTGGGCTTCGATTGTTCATCGCAGCCTGAACATGTTCACCCTCATTGCGATCGGCAGCGGCGCAGCCTACCTCTACAGTGTGGCTGCGGTGCTCGCCCCCGGCCTCTTTCCGCCAACCTTCCGCGATGCATCGGGAAACCTCGGCCTTTATTTTGAGGCGGCCGCAGTCATCACAGTTCTGGTCCTGCTGGGCCAGGTGCTGGAACTGAGAGCCCGCAGCCGAACCAGTGGCGCCATTCAGGCGCTCCTCGGCCTGGCTCCTAAAACGGCCCGCCGCATTACCGCGGGCGGAAGCGATGCTGACGTCCCCCTCCCGGAGGTGGTTATAGGCGATCGGTTGCGCATTCGCCCGGGCGAGAAAGTACCTGTCGATGGTTTGGTTACAGAGGGGCGCAGCTCGGTCGATGAATCGATGGTCACCGGCGAGCCCATCCCGGTAGAAAAAACAGCCGGAGACCAAGTGGTCGGTGGAACGATCAACGGAACCGGCAGCCTCGTCATGAAAGCCGAGCGCGTGGGGTCAGACACACTGCTGGCCCAAATCGTAAAGATGGTGAGCGAGGCGCAAAGGACCCGCGCTCCCATTCAACATCTGGCTGACCGGGTAGCTTCCTACTTCGTTCCGGCGGTTTTAATAGTCGCCATCATCACCTTTGCGGCCTGGGCCATGTTCGGCCCCGAGCCCCGGTACGCGCATGCCTTGGTGAACGCCGTGGCTGTGCTCATCATCGCCTGCCCTTGCGCTCTCGGCCTCGCGACTCCCATGTCCATCATGGTCGGCACCGGGCGCGGAGCGGGCGAGGGGATCCTCGTCCGCAATGCGGAAGCCCTGGAGACGATGGAAAAAGTCAATACACTGATTGTCGACAAAACGGGAACCCTGACCGAGGGTAAGCCGAAAGTCAGCACCATTCTCGCCGCTGACGGAATCGACCAGGCTCGGCTTTTGCAAACCCTTGCTAGTCTGGAAAGGGAGAGCGAGCACCCATTGGCCGCAGCCATTCTCGCTGCAGCGAAAGAAAAGCAGCTCGACCTGTTGCCGGTGGCGGACTTCCAATCGCTCACCGGGAAAGGCGTCTCCGGAACCATACAAGGAATCCACGTTGCCGCCGGGAACGCTTCCCTCATGCACGACCTTGGAGCTTCGTCCCAGGAAATAGACCAAAAGGCCGAAGCTTTGCGCCAGTCCGGGCTGACCGTAACGTTCGTGGCCTGGGATGGCCGTTTGGCCGGCTTGGTTGGAGTGGCCGATCCCATCAGGGATTCAACTCCGCAGGCCATTGAAGGGCTCAAGCGTGAAGGCATCAAGGTGGTGATGGTGACCGGCGACAACCGCACCACTGCGGCCGTCCTGGCGCAGAAGTTGGGAATAGAGTTCGAGGCCGAGGTATTGCCGGCGCAAAAAGCCGAGGCAGTGAAGAAGTACCAGGCGCTGGGAGCGGTGGTGGCGATGGCGGGCGACGGAGTCAACGATGCGCCTGCGCTGGCTCAAGCAAACGTGGGCATAGCCATGGGCACCGGAACCGATGTGGCCATGGAATCCGGGGCCATCGTCCTGGTGAAAGGCGATCTGCGCGGCATTCTCAAGGCACGCCGATTGAGCCAGCGAACCATGGGCAACATCCGCCAAAATCTCTTCTTCGCCTTTGTTTACAACGCGTTGGGCGTGCCGCTGGCAGCGGGGGTACTCTATCCCGTCTTCGGACTCCTGCTAAGCCCAATGATTGCCGCCGCCGCCATGAGCTTCAGCTCCGTCTCCGTAATCACCAACGCCCTGCGCCTCCGCAAAGCCGCGCTCTAGCATCGGCCGAGAAATTGGAGGAAATCGGGACGGGTGGCCCAGGTTCGCCAAGCCGGCGGCCCCCTACTAATGCTTCATATCCGTCTGCGCCCGTCGGAAAGCAAAGTCGCTGACGTGCACAGACCCCTGAAACGGCCGATTGATATCGGCAATTGCCACCAACACCAGCGAGATGAGCAAAGCGAACGCGGCCACTTGAATCACGTGCAACACCCCATTGGACGCACCAAACATGCAGGTAGACGCTACCGTCACCGTTCCTCCGATCAGCAGAACAAACCACAGCACCGTAGGCAGCCGCTGTGCATTCTGAACCAGGCGGATACGGCGATATCCGGACAGTGCGCTGAGCTCGTACAGGGCATGATCTTCCGCGGTGATCTCGGCGGGAGAGGCTCCTTTCGTGGCCATCAACGTCTGCCACATTTGCTGGGCGATCTCGCCGCTCTTCGTGGGCATGGTGTTTGCTGCCATCTCTACCCACTCCTGCTCGACCACCGCGTTGCCATAAGCCCGGGTCAAAGTCTTGAGCTTTGTCCCCTGGTCCGCGGGGAGACCGTCGGAAAGCCGGTAGACATTCACCAGCGAGTTTGCCTCCGCCTCCGCATTCAGGTCCGCTGCCCCGAAGTTGATCCAAACCGTGTACAGCATAAAGCCAACGATGACCGCATAGGTCGTACCCAAGACGGAGAGCTGCCAACCAATCAAATCGTTGTGCGCCCGTCGTTGCGCCGGAGGCCAGTAATAGTTCACCGCGGCCATAAACGACAACGAGCACGCCAAGCCAACGATCACAATAAAAACGTCTTGTGGGGTATCCAGCATTGCGCTTTGCCCAGGAGAAAATTTTCTTCACAAGTGTAACCCGTAGTCTTCGCGTCTCACGTGTAGGTTTAGATGACAGGCCACTGTTATCGGCGGAACCCTGCGTGGTCTGATCTGATCGGGAGCGAGCATGCGCGTAGCCATCATCGGCGGAACCGGCCACATCGGCAGCTATCTGACACCGCGACTGTTCGACGCGGGTCACAAGGTCCTCTGCGTCAGCCGCGGATTGAAGACACCCTACCGGGAACATCCGGCATGGCGCGCGATCGAGAACGTTGCGCTCGACCGAACCGCAGAGGAAGCCGCTGCAACCTTTGGGGAACGCATCGCTAAGCTGGATGCGGAGGTCGTCATCGATCTCACCTGCTATCGGCTTGAGAGCGCGCAGCAGCTCGTCGAGGCCTTGCGTGGACGTGTCAGCCATCTTCTCCACTGCGGCACGATCTGGGTACACGGACCAAGCGTAGAAGTACCCACCACGGAAGCCGCGCCGCGGACTGCATTTGGAGACTACGGCCTGCGCAAGGCAGCGATTGAGGCCTGGCTTCTCAGCCAGGAAAGCGGCTTCCCGGTCACCATCCTGCACCCCGGCCATCTAGTGGGGCCGGGCTGGGCCCCGGTCAATCCGGCCGGCAACTTCAACCCCGCCGTCTTCTCCCTGCTGCGGCAAGGGAAACAAATCCAGCTCCCGAACATCGGGATGGAAACCGTGCATCACGTCCACGCGGACGATGTGGCGCAGTGCTTTGTCAAAGCGATGCAGCACCGGAGTGCCGCATTGGGTGGGGCCTTCCATGTGGTGTCCCCCGCGGCAATAACCCTGCGAGGTTATGCCGAGCGCGTCAGCGCCTGGTTCGGGCATCCGGCTCAGCTTCAGTTTTTACCCTGGGAAGAATGGCAGAAGGGCGTTACCGAGAGAGAAGCTGCGATGACCTGGGATCACATCGCCCACTCGCCAAACTGCAGCATCGCCAAAGCACGAACGCTCCTCGGATACGAACCGCGTTACAGCTCACTCGAAGCCGTGCGTGAGTCACTCGACTGGCTCATCGAGCAACGAATCATCGAAAACTAGTGCGGGAAACTAACGCGCGTCGTTCCAGTGGACCATCGGCAGTCCCGGTGCGGGCGCGCGGAAGTAGGGAATTTTCCTGCCCTTCAGCGAGCCAACATAAATCGTCTGCAGATCAGGGCCGCCAAACGTGACGCTGGCCATCCATGGAGCAATACCCTGGCCGGTGGTGAACAGCACCTGCTCATTGACCGTGTTTTCAAAGAAAGCCTTCTCCAGTGCCTCCACCTTCTTCGGATCACCCTCGTCCAGCAGCAGGCGAAAATCACCCCCGGGGCTCAGCACAAAGAGCTTGTCGGAATACACCATCGTGCCCCACAGATTTCCCAGGCTATCGAACGCGATGCCGTCGGGCCATGCGCCCTTGCCCAGGCTCGATGGTCCGAAGATTTCGCGGTTACTCAGGCTCCCATCTTTGCCCAACCGCAATCGGCTCACGCACCCGCCCGTGGTCTCGACCACGTACATAAACTCTTCCCGCGCATCCATGCGGATTTCGTTGGTGAAGTGAAAGCCGTCGGCGACAATGCGAAATTTTCCGTCGATGTACCGGGCGATATAGCCATCCGGCAGATCGGTGCGCAGGGCGTGCATCCAGTTCTTGATGCGCGTCGAGACTGTGATCCAAACGCGATCCTGGGAGTCGCGCAAAACGAAATTCACTTTTCCGATTGGTTCGCCGTCGATGCTGTCGGCAAGAATTTTGGTGGCACCATCCCGGGTCATCAGCTCCAGGCAATCGGTGCCGAAGTTGGAAATCAGAATGTCCCCGTTGCGAGCGAAGGCCAATCCGTTGGGCAGCGTGCCCTCCAGGTACCGGCTTGCCTCGCTGCTTACGCCCTGAAAGTGACCAGACCGCTGCTGGGTAATGATCTGCTGTTTCCCGTCGGGTGAGATTCTGACCACGCCGCCGCGCGCGTCGGCCGACCACAGGGTGCCGTCCGGTTCCGCCAAAATACATTCCGGGCGCTGAAGATCGCTGCCAATGTATTGAATTGCCGACTTATCCAGAACGAATTCCAGGACCGGATTCCCTGTCATGCGAATTCGGCTACCGGCTTCTCTGTATCCGCGTCGCCATTCTGGTCTGCGTTGCTCAGAAGAAGACCGATCGCCTGCGCCACCTTGCACACCTGCTGCGCAGACACGCGAAAACGTTCCTTGGAAAAACGAGCCAGCGGGGCGGAGACGCCGATCGACCCTACGATCACATCGTTATCCACCCGAATGGGAGCTGCCACACAGCGTAGATCTTCCGCGTACTCCGCCTCGTCCGTGGCAAAGCCCCGCTTCTTGATCAGGGCGCAATCCTTGCTAAGCTCCTGCAGAGACGTCATGCTGTTCTTCGTATAACGGCGCAGTTGGCCGGAACCAAACAGGGCGCGCAGCTCGCGTTCATCCGCATCCGCCAGCAAAGCCTTGCCATGCGCGGTGCAGTAGAGCGGCACCAGTTCGCCCACCTGGCCGGCCACCGCGATTACGTTGGTGGCCGCCGCATGGTCGATGAACAAAGCGTACTTGCCCTCGCGGATAGCAAGGTGCGCGGTCTCGTTAATTTGCGCCGCCAGCAGCTTCAATTGTTTATTGGCCACCCGGATCAGCATGGTGCCCCAGTCGTAGCGATGCGACAGACGCCACATCGAAGAGCCGAGGATGTAATCCTTCCGCCCCGCCGGGCAGGCCAGAAATCCGCGTCGCCGGAGCGTGTTCGCCAGCCGGAACGCGCTGCTGCGATCGATCCCCAGCAACTCCGTGAGTTCTCCGAGCGAGACTGGTTGTTTGGAAAGTGCGACCGCTTGCAGAATGGTGAGGCCGCGATCAAGACTTTGTATGAAGGGAATCTGGCGAACTTTTTCCTCGGGCATAAGGATGGGTCCGATTCTAGGCTCGAAACGTTATTCCCAGGGTTTCCAGGTAAATCTTGCTGGTTTTAACCAATTCCACCGGGGCAGTGGGTGATGGATTTTTAGGGTCGTTGTCGAGTTCACCCATAACCATACCATGAATTTTTCGCCCCGCCATCAAGTCCAGAATGGCGGGAATATTCACCTTCCCCTGTCCCAGGGGACAGTAACCGAGCAGGTGAGGATCGATTCCGTTGTAATCCTTTAAGTGCATGTGTTGGACCAGCGGCAGATAGTCCTTCACCACCTGCACCGCATCGGAGCCTCCCTTGGTGAGCTGTCCAATATCCGGCCCGAACTTTACATACTTCGTATCCACGGCGTCCAGCACCGCATAGGTCTCGTCGCGCGACTCGACGCAGGTTCCGGTATGCTGGTGCAGCACCACCGTCAGGCCTTGATCGGTGACTACCTTGGCGGTTTCATTCAGAGTGCTGACGATATTCGCCTTGTTTGCCGCGAAGTCATACTCATCACGCTTGACCTGGTTAGGGCCGAGCACAAAAATGTGCCCGTTGTATTTCTTGATCAGTTTCGCCCAGGCGACTGCCTTGTCCATCTCATCTTTGCGCCTGGTCGAGTCGGTCAGGTTCAAGGTGCAGTAACCGGAGATCAGCGGCAAGTGGTGCTGCGCGAGCGCGGCTTCCAGCCCTCCTTGCGGCTCCCACCTGGTGAGTACGTCGCCGAACGTTTCGAACCCGTAGAAACCGAGACTCCCCGTGTCGGTGATCGCCTGGACCACGTCATTCGGCCAGGTGATGCCGGTGTGGCCTATTTCGATATTCCTTTTCCTGGTTCCCAGGACAGGCACGGCAGCGGCAGCCGCGCCCAGGACAGCCAACTTCATCAGGCCACGGCGATTGATCTTCTTTTTTGACAAGCTCATAAACCCGATAAGAGACTAATGTCACGTGTCGCGACTGTCTAGAGCTTTTGCATAATACGCACAGGATGTCGGGTTTGCTCCATCCCGCGATGGTTTATCATTTCCGTGGCAGGTTATAGATACCGGAGGCAACAGAAGAATGGTCATAGGTCGCAGCCTTTTGGCGGTGTGCATCCTGGCTTCAGCCGGTGCGATAGGAGTTTCGAGCGTGATCAGTTTTGCCGATACGGCGAAACCGGTCATGAATGCCAAGGCCAAACGCGGTGCCGCCATCTTCCAGCAAAACTGCGTGAGCTGCCATAACAAGCAGCCGAATGACAGCACTCCCTTCGGGCCGCCAAACCTGCACGGCATCTTCAGCAGCAAGCCCATGGTGACCCCACCCGTTACGCCGGCGCAGGCCACCGAGGTCATCAAGAACGGCAAGGCGCCCATGCCCGCCTTTGGCTCGATCCTGACCGAAGCGCAACTCAGCGACCTTCTCGCCTACCTGAAAGCGCAGTAGAAAAACGCGGAATCTCGTCCTGCAAAAGAATTGTCATCTCGCCTGCCCCGGCTTGCCGTGGAAGCGGAGCGAAGAGATCTGCGTTCTCTTCCCCTACTCCGGAAACTCCACATCATCGAAAAACTTGTAATTGTCCAGACTCGTCGCAGGCGCGAAGAAACAAACCACCTTCATCTCCTCGCTCCCGCTATTCCGCAGCATATGTATTTTCCCTTGCGGAAACAAAACCGTACTCCCCGCCTTTACCGGTTCCACCACACCCTCGATCATTACCCTGCCCGACCCTTGCACGATGTAGATAACCTCCTCGCCATTGGGGTGGGAATGCGCTGGTCTGACCGTCTCTCCCGGAGCCACCTGGATCACGCACATAGAACAATGCTGCGAGCCGACCGTCTCCTGGGTCATCAACCAGCGAAGCCGCCGCCCGGGAAGATCCAGCGCCGGGATCGAATTTTCCTCCACAATCGGTAGCTTCATGACTTCTCCTTGGCATGTCCTTGAATGACCTGAGCGATCGCATCCGGGGTCAAGCGGAAGGCTTCAATCAACTCCTCATAGGTCCCGGAATGAATGAACTGAGGTTGGCCATCGCTCTTGAGTGTATTGATGGTGATGATCCTGTCCCATCCGCCGGCCTTCACCTTGCCACGATTGCGGTAGAGAACTTTCAGCAGATTTTGCCAAATGTATCCATTGTTCTGTTCCGCCAGAACTAACCACTGGCCCGAGTCGTACAAATCCACCAACAGCTTCTCGTCGATGGATGGCATATCCACCACACCAACCGCAATGCCCGCATCCGCGCACTTTTTCGCAGCAGCCAGCGCCTCATGCACTCCGCGCCCGCTGCTGATGATGGTCGCCTTGTCCGCCGGGGTGCTGCGCAGACGATGGCCGGTCCCAAACTCAAACACGAAGTCGCTGCCGTAAAGCACTGCGGAGCCGGTGCGCATCACGCGCACATAAACCAGGCCGCGGTTTCCTTCCATAATCCACTTCATGATGGAAAGCATTTGCTGCGGGCACGAAACATCCACGATCTTCAACTGGCCAACTGCATCGAACGTCGTGCTGTCATCGTTGCCCATGTGCGTGGCGCCGTTGGTGCGGGTTTCAAAATTAGCCGCCGTGGCTAGAAAGGTCAGATCGAGCCCATGGCCTTCACTTAACCATCCGTCCGGAGCCTCGATAGCTTCCTGACGCTCCTGGGCTCCCACGGCAATGCGGCGCAATACCTTCCAGTCAAAGAAGGGGCAGAAGGTGCTCACCCAGGTGTTCGAACCCAGTGCCGCGAATGCCTCCCCGATCAGCATCATGTTTGCCTCGGCCACCCCAACGTTCAGCGCCCGCTTCTGATCCACTGCGGCAATCCCCGCTTCGAGGCCGCTGGTAGAAGCGAGGTCCGCATCAATCGAAACCACGGCCGAATCCCTGGCAAACACTTTCATCGCGCTGGTCACGATGTCCGACGCCGCATATTCTTTTTTGGGATCAATCTGCGGTAGCGACCTGGCGTCGTACGTGATGCGCTTGTTCCGTGGAGGGACGCGCCGGGTAAGCACCGGCCCGACAATGCTGGTCCCGATACTCCCGGCCGAGTCAACCTCCAGGTGCATGCGATGAGCCGCGTCGAGCAGTACGTCTCGCGTTGCTTCGCCCTCGGCGCTGCCGGCCAGCCGATCGCAGTAAACAGCAAACTCATCCATCCGCGCCTGCCGCTGCTCCGACTGCAAACCATATTCCTGCGCAATCACGCTCTCCGGCATGGTGACCTTGTGTTTGTTCAGGAAATCTGAAAACGAGCCAAAACCCTTCCGACTGTTACAAATGATCGCGGTGGGCATTCCATTGCGAGGACCAAAGCGAAACTTCTCCAATGCCGCCACCACGCCGTCATACTGCGTGGCATCCACGTTGTAAGCCTGCCATCCAAACGAGCGAAACACCGTCTCCAACTCAGGCATGGGGAAAATCATGCGCGTGTGGAGATCGAGCTGGCCGTTGTTCCGATCCACCAGCACACACAAGTTGTCCAGGTGGTTTTGCCCGGCATACATCACCGCTTCCCAGATAGGACCTTCCTGCAGCTCGCCGTCGCCAGTCATGCAATAGGAATCGAACCGCGGGCTGCTTTGGCCGGCAATGGCAAAACCCTGGGCCACACCGAATCCCTGCCCCATGGGTCCTGTAGCGATATGCACTCCGGGTAGAATCGGCCCCGGATGCCCATTCAGGATGCTGGCAAACGACCGCGAATTCTTCAGTGTCTTGCGGTCGAAATAACCCAGCTCAGCATAAATCGAGGCCAGTGCCGCAACCGCATGTCCCTTGCTCAGCGTAAAAATATCTTGACCGCGGCGGGTAGGATCCTCAATATCCAGGTGAATGAATCCACCATAAAACAGCGCGACCAGGGAAATGATCGATGAGAAAGCCCCGCCCGCGTGGAGACCTTTGTCGACCGCATCGCGGCTTTGTTCCAGGGTGAGCAGACGAATGTCGGAGTCCTTGATGGCCAGCAACTTCAGAATTCCCTGGCGCACTGCGAAGTCTTCATTGCGGAAGAATTCACGGCTCAATCGCTCACGCCGAACGGTGGCGTACGTGGGATTTTTCATCATTCCTTCTCGCTGGCTACTTACCGACCCAGCCGCCATCGACATAAAGCGATTGGCCGGTTACGTACTTCGCCTCATCCGAAGCGAAAAACGCAGCCACGGTTCCAATCTCTTGCGGTTGACCGGGACGGCCCAGCGAAATCTGGCCCACCACTCCGGCCAGCACGCTGGGATCCGGATGCTTTAGTACCCAGTCGACCATCGGCGTCTCGATCAAACCCGGGTGAATGCAATTGACGCGGATTCCCAAAGGCCCCATCTCGGCGGAGACATTGCGGGTGAGCGCCTCGATCGCCAATTTTGCCGGAGCGTAGTGAGTGCGTCCAGGCAAGACCCTGCCCGCCTGGATGGAACCAATGTTGATGATCGAACCGGCGCGCCCGCCGGCCACAGCCTGGCGGCAGAAAACCTGGGAGCAGAGCCACTCCCCGCGCAGATTGGTGTTGACCAGGTCGACCCACTGCTGGTCGGTGAGCTCCAAAAACGGCACGATCGTTTCGATCCCAGCGTTGTTCACCAGCACATCAACCTGTCCGAGTTCTTTCTCCGCTCGCTCGAACATTGCCTCGACCTGCGAGCGTTCTCTAACATCCGCCTCGACCGCGATCGCCCGCCGGCCTTTGCTCCTGACCCATGCCACAACGGCGCAGGCCTTTTCGCAAGACCCGACGTGGTTGATGACCACGTCAGCACCTTCTTCGGCGAACACTTCTGCTATGCCTTTGCCGATCCCCTGGCTGGCTCCGGTAATGATCGCTACTTTATTGCGGAGCTTCATGATCACCCCTCTGCTCTAGTGGATTGTCCAGCCACCATCGACCATCAACACGTGTCCGACGACCATGTCGGCGAATGGGCTCGAGAGAAACAAAACCGCACCGACCAGGTCTTCCGGCTGATTCCACCGCCCCCGCGGAATCATTTCTTTCGTGGCCCATTCCTTGTAGCCGGGCCGCTCCAGGATGTTCTTCCGCGACTCGGTTTCCGTGATGCACGGCGCTACTACGTTCACCAGCACGCCATCTTTCGCCCACTCGAGCGAGAGGGCACGCGACAGATGGTGAACCCCTGCCTTAGCCGCTGCGTAAACCGATCGTCCCTTGAAGGCAATCTCTCCGAAGTTGGATCCAATGTTGATGATTCTGCCGCCGCCTTGCGGAATCATCACCCGGGCAGCCGCTTGCGAGGCAAAAAAAACGCTCTTCAGCGAGGCCGCCATGGTCCGGTCGTACTCCTCTTCGCTCACATCGAGCGCAGGATTGGTCCCGGTCCAGCCAGCGTTGTTGACCAGGATGTCGATGCGTCCAAAAGTAGAGTGAGTCTCGTCCATCAAAGCTCGCACCTGGTCGACCTGAGCGACATCCGTCTGCACGATCAGGGCCTTGCGCCCCAGCGCCTCAATTTCGGCCTTTACGGCTTTGACCTCATCCTGGCGTTTATCGGGGTATTTCGCCAACACAATGTGAGCCCCGGCCTGGGCCAGGCCAAGAGCGATGGCGCGGCCAATACCCTGGGAGCCGCCGGTAACGATGGCTACCTTGTCCCGCAGCCCGAAGCTTGAGTAATCCATTGGTTGTGGACCCGGACTTTGTATGATACGCGACAACATGTGCGTAAAGTACAAGACAGCCTAACAGTGAACGATAAGCGGGTCAATCAAAGCCGGGCCAGGGCGAATATCACGCCCCCCGAAATGCAGTCAACGGGAGGGGTACGGAGTCTTAGAGACGTGATCTGATAAAGTGAGGTCGACATGTCCGGCAAGGTCGATCTCTATTACGGTGAGTACGGAAACTACGAATCCGATATTTACGAGCAAGTACGCATTGAGACCTACGGAGTAGATTTCGGCCAAACCAGTTGGGTTAACACCGAAGAGTCCACGCAAATTCCGGGTCTGCTTGAACTTACCAGCAATTCATCCGTGCTTGAAATTGGCTGCGGCTCCGGGGCGTACGCCATACACATTGCAAAAACCGTCGGCTGTAGTATCACGGGTTTAGACATCAACCCGTTGGGCATTCACAACGCGAATCAATTGGCATTGCATCGTGGCCTCGATCCGCAAGCGCACTTCGAAGTATGCGATGTATCCAAGCCGTTGCCGTTCGCAGACGAAACCTTCGATGCCATCTTCTCGAATGACGTGCTGTGCCACATTCCGGGAAGGCCGGCTCTACTGGCCGAGATGTACCGCGTCCTGAAACCTGGTGGAAGGCGAATGTTATTCAGTGACGCCCTGATCATCGGAGGAATAATTTCGCAGGATGAGATCGCGACACGCAGCTCGATCGGGTACTACTTGTTCAGTCCTCCGGGAGAGAACGAACGGCTCATCCAGCAAGCCGGGTTCGCCGGTCTCGAAGTGGCGGATACAACCGGACAGGCAGCCGGTACTGCAGCCAGGTGGCTCCAGGCCCGGCAGAAATATCGAGACAAGCTGTTCGCTCTTGAAGGCGAAGAAAAATATGACGGCCTCCAGCGCTTCCTTTCCTCCGTGCAGACGCTGACCCAGGAAAGGCGCCTCCTCCGTCTGCTCTACCAGGCGCGGAAAGCCTGACGTTTCTTCAATGCTCGAATAGCAGCATCAGATAGGTGAGGAAGAGCAAAAGGTGAACTGCGCCCATCAGCACATTGGTTCGATTGCTGGTGAAGGTGAGGCCACAGACAGCCAGGGTAAGAACCAGCAAAACAGAATTTGCCGGGTCGAGCCCGAGGACCACTGTCTTTCCTGTAACCAGGCCGATGGTTAACACCGCGGGAATCGTCAACCCGATCGACGCCAGCACCGAACCCAGGAGAATGTTTATCGAACGCTGCAGATCGTTGGCCAGCGCCGCGCGGGTGGCGCTCAGCGACTCAGGAGACAGAATGAGCGCCGCCACCAGGAACCCGCCCAAAGCTGCGGGCGCATGGAGAACTTCGATCCCATGATCGATCGGAACCGCAATCTCCTCCGCCAATACCACGACGGGCAGCAGGTACATCAAAAGCAAGGTTGCATGGTAGCCCAGCGAATAAGGTTCGCCGTGGTGTGACTCGACCGCAGCGATCGTCTCGCCGATTGCCGGTTTGACGAAAAAATCCCGGTGCCTCCAATTCTGAATGACCAAAAACACTCCATAGACCGCGATCGACATCACGACCATGAAGATGGATTGAAAGGCAGAAAGTGTGGGCCCTGGAGAAGCTTCTGTGAAGTTGGGAAGCACCAGGCCCAGCACCGTCAGCGACACAATCAACGACAAAAACGAATTGGCTCCTCTGAGGTTGTATTCCTGCTCCCGGTGGCGCAGACCCCCCAGCAGCAATGAAACCCCAATCATGCCGTTGAGCACAATCATCACCACGCCGAACATCGCGTCCCGAGCGAGCGCTGGTTTCGACTCGCCGGTCAGCATGACTGCCGAGATCATCATGACCTCGATGCCGATGACGGCAAGCGTAAGCACCAGCGTACCGAGGGGCTCACCCAGGCGCACCCCCAGGCTCTCGGCGTGATGCACGATGGCGAAAGCCGCACCCATGATGACGGCGAAGAGCCAAACCAACATCAGCGTGAACCACAGCGGATTCGAAAGGTCCGCCAGCCACGCTTTGCCAAACAGCAGAAAGAGCGCCGTCGTAGCAAAGGCCACACCCAGCAACCACTCTCTCCGAAGGCCCGAAAGGGAGACAGAACTCATGCAGTAGTCCTACCAGAAAAAGGAAGCCGTTACTCGGCATTCACCGCCGGTGAACCTCGGGTGGAATCTTCGCCCTTAACATGTTGGTCTTGTCAGAAGATCGAGGACAGTTCGCTACGCCAAAGCTTTACCCGTCAGGAGATCACCTTCCGCCAAGTCGTGGGAAATCTCCGTTTCCCCACGACTATTACCTATGATAGATGTCACCCGGTTGTTTTTTGATTCCAAGGGGCAAGGAAGCCTCTCGGTGAATTGTTACCTTGAAGTTGCGCATATCGCTCTAGCGCTTTATATGGGGCTGGTCTCGGCGGCACAGCCACGCGCCAGTGAAATCCTGGGAGGGGCCGATCGCGCTGTGCCTCACCCTGAGCAGCTGTCAGGTGAGTGGGAATCTCGGGATGCCTCGGGTGGCACAGTCGGAATAATCCTCCAACTCACCACGACCGTGAGCGGAAACGTAACAACACTGGCGCAGGTACCGCAAAAGTTCGAGGCTCTTGAGATAGGTGTATTTCGAAGAGCTGGAGCTCAGCGTAGCGTGGGTGACACCAACTGGTTGAATACCCGTTCGGTTGAAATCCATTTGGATGATCTACACCTCATTGCGTCAGATAAAAACCTGGGTATCGATCTGAATCTCTATTCGCGAAGTACCGGACAAAAATGGGCGGGCCGGTTTCACCGGGGGTCGTTCGATCAGGATGTGACGCTTCTACGCCCTTCCGCCCACCCGGGTGTCTCGGTCAGCGGCTTTGTCGGGGCGTGGAAGGCGGAAGGACCGGCCAAGGTAACATGCCTGCACATAATGCAGCAATCAGACGGTGCTCTCACTGGATGGTCGGACAATCTTTGGCTGCCGGGCCTAACTCTAAGCGCCCCTGGCATGAAACGTCCCGAGGTGGTCAACGAAATCTACGGAACGCAAGGAAGCGTTTCTCAGATAGGACCGCGAGCGATTTCTTTCGCCATGAATGCATATGCAGCAGCATGTTGCTCGCCGAATTTCGGTGGCAGGCTTTCGGCTGACGGACAATCGATTCAAGGTAGCTGGGATACCACACGCGCAGCAATACTGCGGAAAATGCGAGGAGACTCTTGCATAACAGCGAGGTAACAACAGAACTCACCCGGCCGCCCTCTGTAACAACCGGGTGACTGTCACCTATTTCCTCGCGCCAGCCGTGTCTCACCCGCTACCCAGCGGCCGCCCTGTGTGGGTGCACCGACGAATCTCGGCGGGCATGCCGTCTCCTGATCTTCCGATTGCCCGGAACGTAAACTGTAACCATGAACTGGCTTTTCTGGGCTGTACTCTCTGCACTGTTTGCCGCCGCAACCGCGTTGCTGGCCAAGCTCGGTGTTGCCGATGTGGATCCAAACCTGGCCACGGCCATTCGCACCTCGGTGGTCGTGGTCTTCGCCTGGACCATTGCTCTCAGTCTGGGCACACATGCCGGCCTGGTGCATGTCGGCCGCCGAAGCTGGTTGTTCCTCATCGCTTCTGGTTTCGCAACAGGCTTATCGTGGATCTGTTATTTTCGTGCGCTCTCCATGGGAGAAGCATCGAAGGTGGCCCCCATCGACAAGCTGAGCGTGGTCTTTGTTGTGCTCCTGGCTTGGCCGCTACTAGGTGAGACGATCACGTTGGCCAAGGCGGCCGGCGTGTTATTGATCGCTGCCGGGGCGATTGTGCTCGCGTGGGCCTAACCCACAAACCTTCGCGTGCTTTCCGCAATATGTCTGAATCGCTCGACAATGGGCCGTGAATCTCCCGCGAGCCACGCGAGCTCGATGTTGCTCACCGCCTTCGCTCCACGAAGCGGAAGGCAAACGACCTCGGCGGAGGCGATGCGACGCACACACGCCGGCGCGATCGAAACTCCCTGGCCGGCGGCGATCAGGCTAAGGATGGTGAGCCAATGAGACGCCTCCTGCACAATTTGTGGACGAAACCCATGTTCTTCACACAACGTCAGCGGCTTCTCATAGGCGCGTGCGCCCGCGCTACGCGGATAGTAGACGAACGGATCGTTGCGCAGCGAAGCAACAGAGATGGTCTTCTGCTGCGCACAAGGATGAGTCGCGGGGATAACGGCAACGAAAGGCTCGGAGAGGATGGTGGTAACCTGCAATCCTTCAAACGGGTCTCCGTCGCGCAGGACTCCGGCATCGAGGGTACCGTTCTCCAGGCCCTCCGTCACCAGGGCGGTGAACGATTCATGCAGATGCAGCTGTACTCGCGGATATGCCTCACGATACGAGCGGAAGATCCCGGGCAGCGTCGTCAGCATCGCCGATCCAATAAAGCCGATATGCAGGGAGCCAACATCGCCCCGGCCGATGCTGCGCGTTTCATCGATGTCACGCTGCACGTTGCGGAGCGTACGTCGCGCGCGCTGCAGGAGGGCCTCGCCTGCAGCGGTCAGGCTTACGGAGCGGGAGGTGCGGTTGAAGAGCGGATATCCCAGCAACTCTTCGAGCTTGCGTATTTGTTGCGACAGCGGCGGTTGGGCAAGATGCAGGCGCTCCGCTGCGCGTCCAAAATGCAACTCCTCGGCAACCGCGACAAAGTAACGCAGGTGTCTCAACTCGATATCCCTATCCATATACGCAAAATATTAATCCAGAAAAACAAGATATTGGACGTAATCAATGCGCCGGAGCAGACTGCTGTTAGGGGGCAACCAAAATGCAAAATGACGGGACGCCGGTGATGAGCGAACAGCAGGCCGCAAGTCTTCCGCAAATCGAGATTCGACCGCTCCAGGCGAGGGAGGACGCGACTGCCTTCCGGACCCTGAACGAAGAGTGGATCACCCGCTACTTCACCCTGGAGGCAAAGGATCGAGAAATTCTGGGCGATCCCGAGGGCAAGATCCTGCGCCACGGCGGCCACATCCTCATGGCCTGGCTCGGCCACCAGGCGGTCGGCTGCGTCGCTCTGATCCCCATGGGTGGCGGTGTGTATGAATTGTCAAAAATGGCGGTCTCCCCGGAAATGCGGGGATTGGGGATCGGCCGCAGATTATTGCTCGATGCGATAGCACTGGCGAAACGGATCGGAGCCAGATCTTTATTCCTGGGCAGCAACAGCAAACTACAAAACGCCGTGCACCTGTACGAGTCCGTCGGGTTTCGCCATGTGCCCGCCGAGAGCATTCCCGACATGCCCTATGTGCGCGCCAATGTGTTTATGGACCTGCCCCTCTGAACTGCAGCCGGGTTGTAGGAACCGATGCGCATAGCGATCAAATCAGGGACAATAGAAATGATCTATGCGAAAACCACTGCTTGCGCTGGCCGTTTCCGCCTTTGGCATCGGTACTTCGGAGTTCATCATCATGGGGCTGCTGCCGGATCTCGCCCGCAGCTTCCACGTGAGTATTCCCAAGACCGGGATTCTGGTCTCCGGTTATGCGCTCAGCGTTACGCTGGGATCGCCGCTCGTGGCCCTCGCCTTGTCGCGCATGGACCGTAAACGGGCGCTGCTGGTCTTGATGGGCATGTTTCTGGCCGGTAATGCTCTTTGTGCCCTGGCCCCGACCTTTCTGCTTCTACTTTTTGCCCGCATCCTCACCGCGCTTTGCCATGGCGCATTCTTTGGCATCGGCAGCATCGTGGCGTCTCATCTGGTGCCTCGTTCCGAGCGTGCCCAGGCAATTGCAATTATGTTCAGCGGCCTCACCCTGGCGAATGTGCTTGGCGTTCCCGCCGGAACAGCCCTGGGCCAGGCATTTGGCTGGCGGTTCGCCTTTTGGGCTTTGGTGCCGATAGGCCTGGTCGCCGGTATCGGGCTCTTTCGCCTGGTGCCTCATCAGCCGGCAGAGAAGATTCACCTCAAGCACGAATTCCACGCCGTGATACGCCCCCAGGTGCAACTGGTGCTGGCGATGAGCACGCTCTCTTCTGTTTCGCTATTCTGCGTTTTCACCTACATCGCGCCCATCCTGGAGCAGGTGACACATCTCTCTCCGGCCGCGGTCACCAGGGTGTTGGTGGTCTTTGGAGTAGGCATCACGTTGGGCAATCTAGTGGGGGGCAGGCTGGCAGATTGGAAGCAGATGCCGGTGATCATCGCTGGAATTATGCTGTTGATCCTGATCTTCCTGGCGATGCCCTTGTTCGAAACCAAAGTGGTCCCCGCAGTGCTCATGGTGTTTGTATGGGGCTGCATCCACTTCGCGGCTGGCGCTCCCTTACAGGCGCGCATCGTGGATCAGGCAAAGGGAGCGCCGAATCTGGCCTCGACCCTGAACCAGGGAGCTTTCAATCTGGGAAACGCACTGGGCGCAAGCCTCGGCGGCATCATGCTGACCGAGGGCATCGGCTACCGGTTTCTATCGTTGGGAAGCGCGGCGGTTGCCAGCGTCGCGTTGCTGGTGGCCCTGGTGGCATTGCGCGTAGAGCGCAGCCAGCGCGGTTCCGCCGAAGAAAACCGGATGGTGTCCGTCTAAGCGGCCCTCTGTACCCGGAAGCCCTCGAGACGGCAGGGACCGGCGAGAGTTTTTCGTTTGGCGTGAGAACGCCATATCGAACTCAAGGCAGGCTCTGCGGGACTGATTGCCAGGCTTCGGTCATAACCCTACGTTCTCACCACGCCCCGCACCAGAAGCGACAACCTATCATCCCCGCCAGGCCCATAAAATCAGAAGGGCATGAAGAAGAAACTTCGGGTGGGCATCCTTTTTGGTGGGCGTAGCGGCGAGCATGAAGTCTCTCTGCTCTCGGCCGCCTCGGTCCTCAAGGCAATCGATCGCGCGCGTTATGAAGTGGTGCCCATCGGCATTACCAAACAGGGCCGCTGGCTCATCTCCGGCGACGCCGAGAGGCTCTTATCCGGCGATTTCCCCGACACCGGCACCCTCCGCGCGGGCGATCCGCAACACACCGCACCTGCTGCTCTTTTAGCTAAAGGCGAAGGCGTCATTGTGCCGCCCATGCCGGCCGCAGAAGGTGGTCACGGAGGAACCCTCGTGCCCTTCGAGCGCGAAGCGTCTTCCATCCCTCCGGCTCACGAAGTGTTGCAGTTGGATGTCGTCTTCCCGGTCCTCCACGGCACGTTTGGCGAAGACGGCACCATGCAGGGCCTGTTTGAGCTCGCCGGGCTAGCTTACGTGGGATCGGGAGTACTCGGCTCGGCTACCGGCATGGACAAAGAAGTCATGAAGCGCCTTTTCCTCGCCGCCGGGCTGCCCATCACGAAGCACGTGACCTTCCTCCGCCACGAATGGAAGCAGGCGCCGAAGAAGGTCATCGCGAAACTCGAAGCCGCGCTAAAGTATCCGCTCTTTGTTAAGCCCGCCAATCTCGGCTCCTCTGTCGGCATCAGCAAAGCGCACGATCGCAAGGAGCTCGGGCCCGCCATCGAACTGGCCGCAGGCTTCGATCGCAAAATCGTAGTGGAGCAGGCAGTCGGAGGCCGCGGCAACCGCGCCAGGATGGGCAAAGCGCGCGAACTGGAAGTGGCGGTGTTGGGCAACGATGAACCCAAAGCCTCGGTGGTCGGCGAAATCGTCCCCGGCAAAGAGTTCTATGACTACGAAGCCAAATATCTGAGCGAGGGCTCAGTTGCCATCATCCCCGCCAAGCTGACAAAGAAGCAAAGCCAACAAGTGCAGGCAATGGCGCTCGAGGCCTTTCGTGCCTGTGACTGCGCGGGCCTGGCGCGCGTGGATTTTCTCCTCGAGGCGGGCGACTCCGGACGGCTCTATCTCAACGAGATCAACACCATGCCCGGCTTCACCTCCATCAGCATGTACCCCAAGTTATGGGAAGCCTCGGGCATGAAATATCGCGACCTCATTTCCAGGTTGATTGAGCTGGCGCTGGAACGCAAAGCGGAACAGGAACAGATCTCCTACTCGCGGTGATATGGTCATGAGCGGTAGAGCAGTTTCGCGCGAACTGATCTAAACTTCCTGTAAGCGAGGAGCCGCCATGACCCTGCTCGATGCACCTACATACGATCCTGCCAAGGCGCGCACGCGTAAGAATCTTTTAATTGCGGGCCTAATCGCCTGCCTGGTACTCGCAGGCTTCCTCTGGTACTTCTGGAACTGGCCACAGGAGCACCGCGTCAATCAATTCTTCGCGGCGATCGAAGGCAACGACCTGCCGAAGGCTTTCGGGATTTGGAACCACGACCCGGACTGGCAGCAGCACACGCAGCAATACGCCTCCTACCCCTACGGCCGCTTCGAAGTCGATTGGGGCCACAACAGCGACTGGGGCGACATTAAAAGACACAAGATCACGATGTCGAAAAGTGTGGGCTCCGGTGTAGTAGTCGGGGTCGAAGTGAACGGGCAGAAGAAGCCCGTCTTCCTGTGGGTACAGCGCAGCAATAAAACGCTGGGCTTCTCCCCCCTCCAACTGTCGACAGATTAAGGGTTGAGAACGGCGAGCAGCTTTTCCAGGCCGGCGGGATCTTCCACCTGTGCGCTTTTCTGGCTACGGTCAATCTGCCGCAACAGCCCGCTGAGCACTTTGCCCGGACCGGCTTCAATAAAGGTCGTGACTCCTTCGGCGATCAGCAGCTGCATGGATTCTGTCCAGCGAACCGCGCCGGTGACCTGCCGGATCAGAGCATCGCGCAAGCCGGCGCCGTCCGTGACCAGTGCTGCATCCACGTTGACCACAACCGGTATCTTTGTGGTGGAGAAGAGTATTTCCTGAAGGATTGGGCTCAGGCCATCCTGTGCGGGCTGCATCAGGCTGCAATGGAACGGCGCGGATACCTGCAGCAGAACCGCTCGCTTGGCGCCGCGTTCCTTAGCCAAGGCAACGGCCCGCTCGACGGCCGCCGTCGCTCCCGAAATGACGGTTTGTTCAGGACTGTTGAGGTTGGCCGGTTGCACCGGCGCGCCCTCACTCGAAGCATCCCGGCAAACGGCGATCAAGTCCTCCGCCGGCATACCCAGAATCGCGGCCATCGATCCCTGGCCCGCGGGTACGGCCTCTTGCATCAACTGCCCGCGCCGGCGAACCGTGCGCGCGGCTGCCGCGAAATCAATCGCGCCGGCAGCAACGTTGGCCGAGTATTCCCCCAGTGAGTGCCCGGCTACAAAATCCGCAGTCACTCCTGCCTCAGCGAGCACGCGCAGCGCCGCTACGGAAACAGTAAAGATCGCCGGCTGGGTGAATTCCGTCAACCGAAGCTGCTCCTCGGGTCCTTGGAAGCAAAGGTGCGCCAAATCGAAGCCAAGAGCGTCATTGGCTTCCTCGAAAGTTCGGCGCGCGACCGGGAACGAGGAGGCGAGGTCTCGGCCCATGCCTACGCTTTGGGAACCTTGACCAGGGAAGAGGAACGCAGTCTTACTCATGTCGTTTTGAAAGATCGAGAAAGGGAACGGCCGGTCTCCGTCTCAATATGGCGGCTGAATTGGCTCGCTCATATCAGGTTCAGGGGGCGAATCTGGCCGGCGGCCGGCAAATTCCCGCTCCAATTGCTGGTTAACACCAGCCAGGGCGAACTCAGCCGTCACCCGGATACCGTTGTAGATGGCGCGGTCGTTCGAAGATCCGTGGTTCACAATGCAAACGCCGCGGATGCCCAGCAGTGGCGCGCCGCCGTACTCGGAATGATCCAAACGCTTTTTGAAGTCGTCGAATGCCTTGCGCGAAAGCAGCGCGCCTACCTGCGCGGTGACGGTCGAATTCAACGACTGCCGCAGCAGATCCCGTACCAGGCGGGCCAGTCCCTCTGACGTTTTCAGCGCCACATTGCCCACAAACCCATCGCACACCACCACATCGGCGCGTCCGTTGTAGATGTCCCGGCCTTCTACGTTGCCGATGAAGTTGATGGAAAGCTGCTTGAGCAGGGCAGAAGACTCGCGAGTAAGATCATTGCCTTTACCCTCTTCTTCGCCGATCGACAACAGGCCAACGCGGGGACGAGGAATCTTGAGCACGCTCCTTGCGTACATCTCGCCCATGACCGCGAACTGCTCCAGATTGTGGGGCTTACAGTCGACATTGGCGCCCACGTCGAGCAGCACGCAGCGTGAACCCGTGGCTGTGGGCAACAGAGCGCTCAGGGAGGGACGATCCACCCCGGGCAACGGTCCCAGCACCATTTTTGCCAGGGCCATCGCGGCCCCAGTATTTCCCGCGGTAAGGAAGCCGACGGCCTTCTTTTCCTTGACCAGGCGCAACCCGACACGCATGGTGCTGCCCGGCTTCTTGCGGATCGCAGTCGCCGCCTTCTCGTCCATGCTGATCCATTCCGTCGCCGGAACGATCACGATGGGAAGCTGCTCACCCTTGGTTGCTTCGTGCAAAGCTGCCCGCAGACGATCCTCCGGACCCACCAGGTGAACCCGGACCGGAAGCTGGCGGCAAGCATGAATGGCGCCCTTGATCTCAGGATCCGGAGCCTTATCCGAACCCATGGCATCGAGCGCGATATCCGTGAGCGTGGGCACGGAGGGGGTTAGGCTTCCTTGGCTTCGAGCACTTCGCGACCCTTGTATATGCCGCATTTGGGGCAAGCCCTGTGTGGTAGTTTCCGCTCGTGGCAGTTAGGACACTCCGACGTTGTAATGGGAGTGAGCGCGTCGTGTGAACGGCGCTTGGAAGAGCGGGCCTTGGAGTGGCGCCGCTTTGGATTCGGCATGGCAGATTCCTTTCAAGCGTTCTCCCCGGCTGTGCGGCCCCAGCCTGAGATCGCTCTCAACTCTAACTTTTGATCTTGCTGCGGAGGTCGGCCAAGGCTGTCCACCGCGCATCGACCTGGCTTGTATCGCAGTCGCATATCTCGTTGTTGCGATTACGTCCGCATCGAGGGCAGAGCCCTTTGCATTCCTGCTGGCAGAGCGCTCTTGCCGGCAGGGAGAGCAACACCTGCTCGCGCAATACGTCCTCAACCGCAAGACGGCCTCCCTCATAATACCCGATTTCGGTATCGGAGGTCGAGATAGCGTGCTCCGAGGCGTCGGCGTCGACACCGGCGGGGCGAAACAGCAAGTCAAAGTCTTCTTCGAGTCTTTGCGCGACCGGATCCAGGCAGCGGGCGCAGGGCATTTCGAAATTCCCCCGGTAGCCGGCGCGCAGACGGATGTCCTGGATCAGATGATGCGGTCCGCCATGCTCTGTAAGCAGGTCGGCACGGCCGTTTACCGGCATCCCGTCGATTTGACGGATGCCGGAACCGTAGTCGATGGCGCCGGCCGGGATCGTCTCACTGAACTCGATCGGCTCCCGCTCCAGATCGAGCACCGTAATCACAATGGGCATAGCACTCTCCGGCTCAAAAGCGGTAGTACACCCCGATGTTTGGTTCCAGGGTCGTTCGTAGCGTCTTGGTATCGATCGCGAATTGGTGAAAATCAGGCGTCTTGTATTTTAAGCCGCGCAGGCCGCCTTGAACCCCGATTCGCTTGTACACGGAATAGTTGAGGCCAAAGTTGAAGGTGAACTCCGGCAGCAGTTGAGATGGCAGGCTCGTCCCTGGCTGGTTCACATTGGTGACCGTCCCGGCGATGGGAGAAAAGACAATGATCCCGCCCCCCAGGGCAAGGTAGGCCTGAACGCCATAGTACGCAGGGGACTGCAGCAGGTAGGAGAGGCTCAGATCGGTTACGTTGTTCTCCACCTTGACCACGTTCTTGTTGTAGGACTCATAGAACTTGGTGTAGCCGACATTCGCTTCGTAGCCCGCCCAGGGACGCCAGGGCTTGCGAAAACTGACCAGTCCGCCCCCCGACTCGGTCGTGTCGTCGCGAATAAAGTTGCCGTTTGCCGCGCCCGTCACCTGGTAAAAGCCGGCCACGCCAACATCGAATTTCTCTTTGGGCGGGGAGACCGACTGCGCGGTTTGCGTGTCCTGAGCATGACAGGCGACAGCCAACGGGAGCATGCCGGCTACCACCAGGAGTGCTTTTAGGAAAGAGGGAAACCGCCGGCTTCGGGCCGATCGAGGGAAGGTTGGGAACTTTTTCAAACTGACACTCTGCATGGTTGAGTCTTATCCCACTATATATGGTTCCATCGACTCGGTTTGCCTCTAGAGCCTGCGCCAATCGTCGCCCGCGAAGAGTCGAATGCCGGCAATTCCAGCAGCGCCGGCAGCGATGCAATCCAAAGCATTGCCCATGGTCACTCCGCCCAGGGCCAGGACCGGGGTTCCCCGCGCTGCTGCGCAAGCGAGGCGCAATCCTTCAAGGCCCTGGGCAGGATGGGAAAACCCAACCGGGAGTTTTTCGAACACCGGGGAAAAAAGTATCAGGTCCACCTGCTCTGCGCACGCCACGTCGATTTCCGCCAGGCTGTGGCAGGGCACACTGATGATCGGGCTGGCGTGGCGAAAGGCATTCCGTACGCTGCTGGCCGCACCCGGGAGAGGTGTGCCGGCCAGGTGAACTCCGTCGGCGCCGCCTCCCAGCGCCAAGGCTGCTGACTCGGGCGTAGAAACATTCACCAGCAATTTCGACCGCCTGCGATCGATTTTTGCCGATACGTCCCGGGTGAGCGACTGAAGGGCGGCCCCACCCAGATCCTTCTCCCGCAATTGGATAAAATCTACGCCGCCGGCCGACCAGCCCTCTACCAGGCTCAGAAGAGGCCGGGTAGCCCGTCTGCGGTCTGTAATGGCACACAGCTGCATAGAGTATGCTAACCGCAGCTCATGCTGTTTCAGATTTCCTGTCGAAGCTGGTGGAAGCAGCTAGCGTTATGCGGCTTCCTTGGGGAAAGCCGCACGCGGTTATAAGCGGAGGGCAGGTAGCAGGAAATCTCGGGTTTCATTTCGGGGTTTTGTTCAGGTAACAGAAATACGAAATTAATCTCGTTACTTTGCTCTTCCGGTACCCTTCCAACAAGGCATGATTACCTACGATCTACTCATCATTGGTTCCGGCCCAGCGGGGCAGCGCGCCGCTATCTACGCCAATAAGCTGGGCAAGCGGGCCGCTGTGGTTGAGCGTATGCGGACCGTCGGTGGTGTTTCCGTCAATACGGGGACCATCCCCAGCAAGACCATGCGCGAAGCCGTGTTGCATCTTTCCGGCTATAACTACCGCCAGATCTATGGCATGAACTACAAGGTCAAGGAAAAGATCACGATGGCGGATTTGGCCTTCCGCGTCCAGCATGTGATCAAGACCGAAATCGATGTGACCGAGGCGCAGCTTTCGCGAAACGGGATCGATGTGCTCCCCGGCGTGGCCAGCCTTGAAGACGCCAACCACGTGAAGGTGACCAACGAGGGTGGGACGCAGACCTACGAGGCGAAGAACATCATCATCGCCACCGGCACCAAGCCGGCCGACTCGCCCCGGGTACCTATCAACGGGCGCTCCATCGTCAACAGCGATCAGATCCTCGAGCTGCCCAACCTGCCCAAGTCGCTGATCGTGGTCGGCGGCGGGGTCATCGGTGTGGAATACACCTGCATGTTCGCCGCGCTCGGCGTACGGGTCACCCTGATCGAAAAGCGGCCCAAGCTACTGGAGTTTGCCGACCAGGAAATCGTGGAAGCCCTCAGCTACCACCTGCGCGACAGCCGGGTGACGATGCGTCTGCATGAGGAAGTGCAAAGCGTGGAAGAGCTGCCCGATTGCAGTGTGGTCGCCAACCTTGAAAGCAACAAGAAAATTTCCGGCGGTGCTTTGCTGTATGCGGTTGGCCGCTCCGGCAACATCGAACAACTCAACCTGGGGGCCGTC
Source organism: Acidobacteriaceae bacterium (assembly GCA_049693715.1). Taxonomy (GTDB): domain Bacteria; phylum Acidobacteriota; class Terriglobia; order Terriglobales; family Acidobacteriaceae; genus PALSA-350. The sequence goes on from JBAVQC010000281.1 coordinate 47,278, forward strand.
GGCATCGAGCCCGATTCTCGCGGCCGCATCCCCGTCGACAAAGACTTCCGCACCAAGGTTCCGAACATCTTCGCCGTGGGAGACGTGATTGGCTTCCCCAGCCTGGCTTCGGTGTCGATGGAACAAGGCCGGATCGCCGTTGCGCGCGCCTTCGGCAACGAGAATCTGGTCTCCAATCCCAGCTACTATCCCTACGGGATTTATACGATTCCTGAAATCTCATTTATCGGCAAGACCGAGGAGCAGCTCACCGATGAAGATGTGCCCTACGAAGTGGGAGTCGCTTACTATCGCGAAATTGCCCGCGGCCAAATCAGGGGCGATACCACCGGCCGCCTGAAGATTGTTTTTCACCGCGAGACACGGCACCTTTTGGGAGTGCATATCATAGGCGAGGGCGCCAGTGAACTGCTGCACATCGGGCAGGCCGTCATGGCCCTCGGCGGTACACTGGACTACTTCATCGATACAGTGTTCAATTACCCAACCCTTGCCGAGTGCTATAAGGCTGCCGCATTTAACGGCATCAACAGGCTTGCCCGGGCGGCGGACTGAGGGTAGGGAGGGCGCATGGGCAGAACGATTGGCGTTGTCGTGTCCTCGAGAATTGTTGCGGGGCTCATTGAAGATCACAAACTGATTGGACCGCTCGGCGCATATCCGGCGAATCCGGATGATCACGAAGCTTTGCTGGAACATCCATTCGAAAGCCTTTGTCATTTGATCAGCGATCAAGTCCTGGCCCTTCATCCGGAGGGCAAGTTCGATGCGATCGGTGTCGCCATTCCCGGGATCGTCCGCAACGGAATTTGTGAGGACTCTCCGAACCTGGCTCAATTAAAGGGCGCGAACGTTGCCGAATCGCTGGCTGCCATCTTCCAGTCGAAGGGGATTGTCGCGCCGGTGAAGACGCTGAATGACGCGGATGCCGTTGCCGCCGGCTTGGCCGTAACTCAGGGTCGCACCGATCGACTGGTGCGCGTCTGGACCATCGGCAACGGTATCGGGTTCGGCCGCTTTCCTTACGCCGAAGGCGTCTGGGAGGGCGGTCACATGGTCGTGACCCTCGATCCCAGAGAGACATATTGCGGCTGTGGGGGAAGAGGGCACCTGGAAGGGATCATGGGTTACCGCGCCATGCGTCTGCGCTTCCTCGACATGGAGCCGGAAGAAGTTTTCGCCGCAGCCAAGAAGGGCGACGCCCGTTGCATGGACTTTGTGCGTCTCTGGCACCGCGGTCTAGGCGCCGCCACAGCCACCTCGATTCACTTAGGTGGACCCGGCCGTTTTTATTACACCGGCCTCAATGTGCGCTTCCTCGACTTGAATCTGCTCAAGGAATATTTGTGGCAAATGGTCAAAATGAGTCCGCTGCAAAGCTACTCATTGGAAGTCGTGCCGGATAGTCCCGAAGTCGCGGTCATCGGTGCAGCCGCCTCGGCTCTCCTGGCTCCCGCGCCTTAGAAGAAGAAGGGTACGGGCTTTAGAGCGTGTGTGAGAACGCGAAAACAAATCGCAGAACTGAAACAGGCCCGTAGGGCCGGGGCCAAACTTCAGCCCAGCCCGGAAGGGCTGGGAGACGGATACACAAGAT
>JBAVQC010000282.1:0-8114 GCA_049693715.1 Acidobacteriaceae bacterium
GCTCCTAATGACAAAGATGCGAGCAGGCCAGGGTTGAGTGCCGCGCCCACGGCGCTCAGATCAGCTTGCGATTGATCCCCAGCCCTTCCGGGCTGGGCTGCACAGCGCCTGAAAGTGTACTTGGCTGGAGAGGTGGAAGTCCTCTTCAGGCATACGCTCTCCGGCCTGTAATGAACTGTTATTGCGTCGTCGCGAGACGAGGTGAGGAGCTACAGGGAGTGAACTGCCAGTCCGTAGGATGACAAACTCGTTTCGGCGGGTGTTTGTGGCGAGCCTGCCAGCCTAAGGCGAAGCCCAGAGTTCCGCGAGGAAGAAGTCCAAGGCGCTGAGGGGTAGCGTGGGAAAGCGACCTTGGGACGACACAGGTGTTTGGAGACAGAATGGCAGGAAGGCCAGGTGCATGAATCAGGGAGACCTCTATCGGGAGGAGACCCGGTAGAGGAGTCACAGCGTCGGTAGTAGCGAGGAAGCGCCGTAATGGGCGTGGAGCGAAGGGACGCAGGGAGGTGGAGACGGAATGGACAGAAGAACGGAAGACAAACTCGCGGCAGTGTCTGAAGAGACTAAACAAGCGAGAGACATCCGCGCACGATGGAGTTGGGTGGAACCGGAAGTCTGGACGGACCGTATGTTGACGGCTCTGGAACAAGGAGTCAAAGGAGGGCAGTGGTTTAGCTTGATGGACAAGGTGTACAGCGCCGGCAACCTGCGGCAGGCATTCGGAGGAGTGCAGGCCAAGGGAGGCTCGGCGGGAGTGGATCATGAAACGGTAGAGATATTTGCTCGCCATGAGGAAGCGAAACTGGAAAAGATATCGCGCGCACTGCGTCGGAACGAGTACGAACCGGCAGCGGTGAAGCGGGTATGGATACCCAAACCGGGCAGTAAAGAAAAGCGTCCGCTAGGGATCCCGACGGTGCGCGACCGAGTGGTGCAAGCTGCGTTATGCCATGTGCTGGAACCGATTTTCGAGCGGGATTTTGCGCAGCATAGCTATGGATTCCGTCCTAATCGTGGCTGCAAGGACGCATTGCGCCGGGTCGATCATCTGCTGCATCAGGGTTACACGTGGGTGGTGGATGCCGATCTGAAAAGCTACTTCGATACCATTCCGCAGGAGAAGTTGCTGGCTCGGGTTGCCAGTAAGGTCAGCGATGGCCGGGTACTGCAGCTGGTGCAAGCATTTCTGCGGCAAGGTGTACTGGAGGAAGCAAAATACTGGACTCCCGATAAGGGAACGCCCCAGGGCGGAGTGGTGAGCCCGCTGTTGTCGAACATTTATCTTGATCCATTGGACCACCTCATGGCGGCCCAGGGAATGGAGATGGTTCGCTATGCGGACGACTTCGTACTTCTCTGCCGGACAGAGAGCCAGGCACACACGGCGCTGATGGAGGTGCAACGGTGGACGGCGCAGGCCGACCTATCGTTGCATCCTGAGAAGACGCGCATCGTGGACGCCACCCAGCGCGGCGGCTTTGAATTTCTCGGGTATCACTTTGAACGGGGCAAGAAATGGCCGCGTAAGAAGAGCCTGGCGAAGTTCAAGGATAGTGTGCGTCAGCACACACGCCGAAACGACGGAAATTCTCTGCCCACGATCCTCTCCGCACTTAACCGCAGTCTGAAGGGCTGGTTTCAATATTTCCAGCACAGTCACAAAGCTACCTTTGCTCTACACGACGGCTGGATACGGATGCGTTTGCGCTCCATTCTGCGCCGTCGGCAGGGGAGACGTGGTGTCGGACGCGGCCCAGACCACAAGCGCTGGACCAATGCATTCTTTGCGGAACAAGGGTTGTTCTCTCTGTGCGCGGCTCATGTCTCCGTACGTCAATCCTTAAGCAAGGTGACCCACTAACTGGAGAGCCGGATGCGGGAGATCCGCACGTCCGGTTCGGAGGGAGGGGGAACTCCGGTTCTCCCTACCCCTATACGTTTAGCAGGCCGGCCCTCCGGGCCTAGGGACCGTCTTGCCTATTTACTCTTGTTTCTGTGTGAGAACTCAGTTTTTGAAGGGTACGGCCTTTAGGCCGTACATTTAGCTGTCAAGATGAATTGGCTTCAGCCGCTGAGGTACGCTTTTTGCGCCGGTCTTTGATTTTTCAGCATCCTGTAAAGCCGTCAAGCGCGCAGTCCATTTACGGCTGAACCCGTGGCCATCGTTCGAGGCTGTCCAAATCAGAGGAGGAACTTGTTTTTTGACGATGTAACTTGTTGATTGCTTTGGAGCGAGCAGAGGCGTTCTGAAGGGCAAACAGTTTTCGCGTTGTGTTGATGAATGTGTGTGCCAAGGGCAGGGCTGAATCCGTGCCCTTCGATCATTGGTGTCCTGAGCGTTCCCCGAAGTCGAGGAAAGCGAAATAAAGACAGGCCCAACGCAAAATATATTTACTGCTTCTGGTTGCGCCCAAAGGGCCAGACGTAAACATTGTGGTCGTCGATGGTCCAATGTTCCAGGCGATCGACGGTCCGCGTCTGAATGTTGAAGAGAACGGCGCCTACCTCCCGTGGGTTGTCCGTGGGGCGCTCGTCTCCGGAATGCCTCAACAATTCGTGGATGGGAAACGTTACGAGTACCTCTTCATTGCTGACAAAGTGGACAGTTGTACTCTGTTCCAGCTGTAATACCTATCCCCAGATGGGAGAACCAGCTTGATGTGGGAAAGATGCCAGACTTCGCCAAGAGTGACGGTTGCGGGAAGCTCGTCGGCTTTTTCGGTCGTATGACGAATGGCAAAATTAGCCGGTTTGGACGCTTCCAATGGGTTGAGAGAGGCGGACGTGACGCGAGGGCTGATTCGCTCCTGCAAAGGTGCAAAGCCGGGGAATTCTTCGGTCTCCTCTTCGATCCTAGGTGCGGCAAGCAAGCTGGTAAGCACGGGGTCGAGCGGCTTTCTTTCGCCGCACGGTGCCTCCACAGTGAATGTGATCCCTTGCGTGTGACGGTTTGTCCGCGTGACCGCCTGGACGGTGGCGTGTAATAGTGCGCCGGGCGCAAGGCGGCACTCGGCCTGTTGCCAGGGTGCCAAGACCCGCAGAACAAAGGAGGAGCCAATCGTAAGCTTATCGCCCGCAAGAGTTCGCGACAGTTCCGCCTCGATTGGCGCCTGCTGCGCGCTTGCCCAAGAAAGGCACGCGACGGTCATGAACGCAGCAGTCCACTTCGGGAGATATCCGAGAGACGAGTAAGGCATACCGAACGGGATCATTCTAACCACGCGGACACCATGCGGCAACGCCATCTCAACAAGGCTGCGGGCGGTACGGAAATCGGGCTGCCGAAGCTGGGGTGGCATGCTTTCCGGCATACCTACCGGGCGAACCTGTCCGAATCCGGGTTGCCGCTGGAGGTGCAGCAGAAGTTAATGCGCCATGCCGACATATCTCCCCCTATCTCCTGTCCCCCTATCTCCTGGTGGTTACCCCGGTCGTGTACTACCACCTGACCCGGCGGCGCCACGAGCCTGTCTAAATGAAACCTAACCGTTCAAAGCAGCGTTGATTTTCGCTGCCGTGCATGGCTAAATACCCCGCCGAGAGGCTTTCATTTTCTAGTTGCGCTGAACGGATAATGCGGCTACCTTAAACGGATACTGTCGTAGCTCGCGGTACCCAGTATCATAGCGGTGAACGCTTTCATTGTCGAAGCGTGGGTTCTCACCGGTATGCCTTTCCAGGCGAGCAGGCTCGTAACACCCTTCCAAGCCGAAGTTAAGTCGGGCCGGTTACTCATCCACCCCGGGTTTCTGAGGGTCTGGAGATATCTTTTTTCGGGTCAACTTTTGGGGAGGTTATTCTATGTTTGTCGATAGCCGCACACGCTCTGTCTCTCTACTCGCTTTCCTGTCGATGGCGTTTCTGGGCGCGACGTTCGCCGGAGCACAAAACTTTCGCGGTGGCATTAATGGACTAGTGACCGATCAGAATGGCGCTGTCATTCCCGGCGCGCAGGTTTCGATCACCAACGATGGTACGGGTGTCACCCAATCCTCGGTTGCCTCCAGCGCCGGGGAGTATAGCTTTCCCGACCTTCCACTCGGCCTCTATACGGTTTCAACCACATCCTCCGGCTTCGAAACCCTCAAGGTGGAAAAGGTTCAGGTTTCCGCGGGTTCGACTTATAGCCTCCCATTGAAGCTCGGCGTGGCATCGCAGGCGACGACGGTCGAGGTGAATGCAGCTGGTGTGTCGCTGGATACGACCTCTGTCACCCAGACAACGGTGCTGCCCACCAAGACGATTCAGGACACGCCTATCAACGGTCGCGACTTCACACAATTCCTGGGACTCACCCCTGGATTTTCGGGCTATGCACAAAATGGCGGCGCCGGCTTCGCATCGGTGAACGGAACCCGCACCAACTCAGTGAATTGGCAGATTGAAGGCACCGACAACAACGACCCGTGGTGGAATATCCCGGCAGTCAATCAAGGCGGCGTGAACGGGATCGCGGGTATCGTGCTTCCGCTGGATGCCATCGACCAGTTTTCTTTCGTAACCGCCGCTGCTCCAGAAACCGGGCGCAATGCCGGAGGCACGGCCAACCTGGTGATCAAATCGGGCACGAACCAGTGGCACGGCACGCTTTACGACTTCAACCGAAACGAGGCGCTGGCCGCCAATACTCCGTTCGCCGATGGTACTCCCAAGAATAGAAACCGCTTTCTTATCTACGGCGGTTCGGTGGGCGGTCCGATCATTAAAGACAAGACCTTCTTCTTTGTGACCTACGAGCACAACAACTTCATTATCGGCAATCAAAGCCGCTCGACGGAGCCCTCGGCCGCTTATCAGGCGGCTTCTGCGGGTGTCCTGGCGTACTACGGCATTCCGGTCAATCCGTTATCGACAACATTGCTCGCCAACCTTTGGCCGGCAGACGCTCTTACCGGCGCGGCAACGGCCAATAATTACTTCAACACTTCCCCGCTCACCGGGCACAGCTTCAACGGGATCGTAAAGTTCGACCAGAATTTCACCGCAAAAGACCACCTCTCGGTGAAAGCGTTTATGGGCCAGGGAAACCAGGTCGCTCCCACCACTTCCTTCCTTGCCCCCTACTACGAAGAAGCGCCCATCCACGTGTACAACTACTCGATCGTGTACAACCGGGTTATCTCGCCTTCCATCGTGAATCAAGTTCTTCTCGGTGTGAACTACTACAACCAGGTATTTTCGGATGCCGACCATAGCTTCAACCCGGTAGCCCTGGGTCTGAACACCGGTGTTACCGCAGCAAGCTTGTCCGGCGCCCCGCGGATCAATATTGCCGCGGCGGGTGCGAGTTCCGGTCTGAGCGCAAGCAATAGCGGCTTTGATCCTACCGGTCCGACGGTCGACTCCGGTCGCAATGACATCACCGGTCACATTGACGATGCGCTCTCCTGGACGAAAGGCAAGCATGAGTTCCGTTTCGGTGGAGAGTACCGCCAGGCCCAGATAGATGACTTCTACCAAAGCGGCCAGCGTGGGACGTTCACGTTTGACGGCTCGCAGGGTCCCTGGACGTACGGTATACAAACTGCAAACGGTTCCGCTCCCGGGGCCACCGCGTGCGACGCGCTGGCAACCCGAAACCTGGGTAAGACTGCTCCCGGATATGCACCCAGCTCCGGCTATGACAGCAACGTTCTTTCTCTGGCAGATTTCCTGGCCGGCTGCTTCACCTCACCGAGCAACATTGTGGAGGGAAATCCAAAACGCCAGGTCTTCGAAAACACCTTCAGCCTCTTCGCTCAAGATGCGTGGCAGTTTAGCCACCGGCTGAATCTCAACTACGGACTTCGCTATGACTACACTGGCCCTATTCATAGCCAGTATCACAATCTAACCTCCTTCGATCCAAATGCGCCCAACGGAATCGCGGTGGCCGGGGTCAACCGGCCTAACATCTATCAGCAGTACTGGACCAGCTTCAGCCCGCGTGTAGGTTTTTCTTACCAGCCGGCCGGCACCAACACGGTCGTCCGCGGCGGCTTTGGACTGTTCTACGAGGCGCCCTACATCGTGCCCTTCCTGAATTTGCGCGGCACAGTGAACGGCGGCCCATTTGGGGTTCAGGACAATCCAGGGGGGGTAAACCCAGTGGCCAGTGCGAATCCCCTGCCAGGGGTATCGATCTGGAGCCCAGGCACGCTTATCTTCACTCCGTTGGCGGATGCGATTGCAGGCGCCGGAGTCACCAACCTTTTTGCCGTGAACGAGAAATTCAGGCCGGCCTATACCTATAGCTATAACCTGAATATCCAGCAGAGTTTCGGCCCCAATGTCATCGCGCAAATTGGTTACGTGGGGACCAACGCCCGCCATCTGCTTGACGTACGCGACATCAACCAGGCCGCCCTGGGAAGTGGCAATGTTCCGATTGGTATTGGACCTTACAGCTATCAGCAGACAACACGGCCTTACTTCAACCGGTTCCCCAACTACGGGGTGATTAACCAGGTTGAGAGCGAGGCTACTTCGAATTACGACTCCTTGCAGACGTTGCTCCGGACCACAAGCTGGCATCATCTAAGTACCCAGATGACCTACACCTGGTCGCACAGCCTGGATGAAGAGTCCGGACTGATCCCTTACCTGCCGCAGAATAGTTTTAACCTTAAGGGTGAGTACGGCAATTCCGACTTCGACGTGACTAACAGTTTCTCCGCCTACGCCAGCTATGACGTGCCGGGCTCATCCCGGGGACCAAGATGGCTGAGCAACGGATGGCAAGTAAATTCACTGTGGACGTTCCACGGCGGGTTACCCTTCAGTGTTACCGCTACCAATCAAAACAGCGGCAACGGGGAGAGCGCCGACCGCGCCAACCAGATCGGCAACCCTTTCGCCGGCGTGAACCACAGCATCGTCAACGGCTCCGTACAGTGGTTTAATACCGCTGCATTCGCAGATCCTGCACTTGGCACGTACGGCACTAGCGGGCGCGGTCAGTATCGGAATCCAGGATTTCAGGACGTCGACGTCTCGGTATTTAAGAACACCAAGCTTACCGAGCGCATTACCCTTCAACTTCGGGTGGAGATGTTCAACATCTACAACCACACCAACCTCGCGTTCGCCGGACAGCCCTCAACCAGCGACACCAGCGGTACCATCGGCTCGACGTTTGGGGCCTATGCCGGGGCACCCGGTATCGGGGTGGGTGAGCCATACAATACCCAGCTGGCTGCCAAGATCATCTTCTGATCGCTTCCAGAGCTGCGTATCCCCGGTTCCGTCATTCGTGTTAATTTTCCCCATTGCACGATTGGCGCGTACGGTGGTTGCTGACCTTCCACATCACGTTACGCAGCGTGGGAACCGTCGGGAGGCGATCTTTTTTGAGGACGGCGACCAGGGGATTTATCGAGATTTGCTGGCTGAGCAGAGGCGCAAGGCCGGAGTCGAGGTGTGGGCGTACTGTCTCATGCCCAATCATGTTCACCTCATTCTCACTCCGACGCGATCGGATGGTCTAGGGCAGGCGGTTGGAGAAGGGCATCGGCGATACACCAATTTCATCAATGCCCGAGGGCGCTGGACGGGGCACCTCTTTCAGAGCCGGTTCGCTTCTGTTGCCGTGGACGAGCTGCATCTGCTGGCGGCGGTCTCCTATGTCAGCCTGAATCGCGTCCGGGCCGGCTTGGTGGGTATGCGGCGGATCGGGCGTGGTCTGCGTACGAGCCCATCTGGCGGGGAAAGATGATCGCTTGGTGACTGTCCGTCCAGTGCTCGATCGCGTGTCCTGCTTTGCGGACTTGCTCCTGGAGGATCGAGATGAGGCCTTTGCTGCCCTTCGGCGCGCCGAAAGTACAGGGCGTCCGGTTGGTACCGCGGAGTTTGTCACCGAGCTTGAACGCGTACTCGGGAGGCGGATTGCACGGCGTGCCCCAGGACCCACGCCGGCAGCCAGCGTTAACGCCAAGCAGCTAAAGTATTGCAATAGGCATGCGGACCGTGATCTCTCGTTATCTCTCCGCCGGGATTGCAAATGAAAAGACAGACGGGGATAGGTATCATGTCCCCTTATCTCCCCCCTTATCTCCCCCCCGGATGAGAAGGCAGGTCAGCTTGCCGGGCTGATTGATCGCGAGGTAGAATCGTGCCTGCCGCGAGCCTTGTCCGTT
>JBAVQC010000283.1:0-24089 GCA_049693715.1 Acidobacteriaceae bacterium
AGATGAATTCGCGTCGAGATGGTTTTCTCAAAATGTCCATGGTTCCTCTCCGTGAACGGCCCCAAAGGGGAGCTTCGGCCGGCGTTCGGCCTCAAGTAGATAATGTACCTGAGCTACCTGCTGCCAGCGCAGTAGCGGCACGCTCCTTTCCCGCAAAGCGAAGAACAGTTTAGGCGTGAGCGGCATGGATATACGTACGAGACGCCTAATTTCCAAAAACCGGTTACGTGGCAACCTCATCCTGGTTCGTGGTAAAAGGACAACTGGCAGTCGCCTGGCATTAACCATCCAACCAGAGTAACGCTCGGAAGGTAAACATGGAAACGGCAAACGATATGGTCGCCTCTCTTACCGCGGGTAAGATGAAGCTGAAAATTTACCCTAGCAAAAGGGCGGCTGGTGAAGCGGCTGCGCTAGCGGTAACGGAGGAGCTTCGGCGATTAGACCAGGTTCGCGATCAGATTGGCGTCATCTTTGCCACGGGCGCCGCCCAGTTTGACACGCTTGAAATCCTCACCTCGACTTCCGGTTTGCCCTGGAGGAAGGTGTGGGGGTTTCATCTGGATGAATATGTCGGGCTGAGCGAGGACCACCCCGCTTCATTTCGCCACTTTCTCCGTCAACGTCTGACACAACGCGTAGACATGGGGGCATTTTTTGAGATGGACGGTACCGCCCCGGATCTTGAAGCCGTGTGCCGCGATTACATCAAGGAGCTGCACGTTGCTGAGCCCCAACTCTGCCTGCTCGGGATTGGTGAAAACGGGCACCTGGCGTTTAACGAGCCAGCCGAGGCCGACTTCCACGACCCCCTGGAAATGAAGGTCGTTACACTCGACTTGATGTGCCGTCAGCAGCAGGCGGCGGAGGGCTGGTTCCCAGCCTGGCAGGAAGCGCCGGAACGGGCGCTCACCTTGACCATCCCGACCGTCTTTCGTGTGCCGAAGTTGATCGCCTCCGTGCCGGGCCCTCGTAAGGCGCAGGTGATTCGACGCACAGTCCACGATCCCATCTCTACGGCGTGCCCCTCAACGCTTCTCCGGACTCATCCGGACGTCACCGTCTACCTGGATACCGACTCGGCCGCGGAATTGTAGTGTCGTAACCAGGGCAGAAGGGACTCTACCTTTACGGTTTGCTTATGTGGTTTAGGCTAACTTTGTTCTATGTTGGCCCTACCTACATAGTTGACCGAAAGAGCAGTCATGTCACTCTTCGATGTTGTCGTCGGCAAGCCGCTCGCAACCACGGAAGAACGTGCGGAGCACATCGGTCCGATTGCCGGCATACCCGTCTTCGGCCTGGATGCTCTTAGCTCGGCCGCATATGGCCCTGAGGCGGCGCTCACACTGCTCATCCCCCTTGGCCTCGCGGGCATTCAGCACATCGTTCCCATCAGCTTCGCCATCATCGGCCTGTTGGTCGTCGTCTTCTTCTCTTACTTACAGACTATCGACGCCTACCCCCACGGCGGGGGGAGCTACACGGTTGCTTCTGAGAACCTGGGCGCGTACGCCGGCCTGCTCGCGGCGGCGGCGCTGATGATCGACTACATCCTCAACGCGGCTGTCGGCATCTCCGCGGGAGTGGGGGCGCTGGTTTCAGCCTTCCCCGGGCTCCAACCGCACACCCTCGCGCTCTGCCTCGCCATCCTGCTCACTCTGACGCTGATCAACGTGCGTGGTGTCAAAGACACGGGGAGTGCCTTCCTCATCCCCACATACTTGTTCGTCGGCACACTTCTGCTCGTGATCGTCGTTGGAGCGGTGCGCGTCTTCGCAGCCGGGGGCCACCCGGTGCCGCTAGTCGAGCCCCCTCACTTGCCCGTAACCGGGTCTATGTTCTCCCTCTGGCTACTAGCCAAGGTCTTCGCCAGCGGATGTACCGCCATGACCGGTGTTGAGGCCGTCTCCAACGGCGTCAATGCATTTCGGGAGCCCACGCAGAAGAACGCGAAGCGAACGCTCACCATCATCATCATTCTCCTCATGGTCTTTCTGGCCGGGATTGCTTTGCTGTGCCGCGCCTATTCGATTGGCGCCACCGACCCGGGCGCCACAGGTTATCAGAGCATTCTCTCTCAGCTCACCGCCGCCGTCATGGGCCGCGGCTGGTTCTACTACCTCACTATTGGCTCGATCCTCGCGGTGCTCGCGCTTTCCGCAAACACGTCGTACGCCGATTTTCCCCGTCTCACACGCGCCATCGCCATGCACGACTACCTGCCGCACGTGTTCAAGATCCGCGGCCGCCGGCTGCTGTACTCCCACGGCATCGTGGCGTTGGTCGGCTTCACCGCACTCTTGCTGATGGTCTTCGGCGGCGTAACCGATCGCCTGATCCCGCTCTTTGCCATCGGGGCTTTTCTTGCCTTCACCCTCTCCCAGGCGGGAATGGTAATTCATTGGAAGCGGCAGGGCGGCAAAGGCGCACTGAACCGCATGATCATCAACGGTGTAGGCGCCATGGCTACCGGCATCACGCTGGTCGTGGTGCTGGTAGCCAAGTTTACCGAGGGCGCATGGATCACCGCGATCCTGGTTCCCGTGCTGATCATTGTCATGAGCGCCGTCAAGCGCCATTACGATCGCGTCGCACGCCAGATCGCCGTGGATTGCCCCATGCGGGTCGAAAATCTGACTGAGCCATTGGTCATTGTCCCGCTCGATCGCTGGTCGCGCATCACGGAAAAGGGCCTGCGTTTTGCTTTAAAGATCAGCGATCAGGTGCAAGCAGTGCATGTGGACGCTGAGGAGTGCTGCGACGAAGTGCAACAGATGTGGCGACATAATGTCGACGAGCCCTTGCGCGCATCGGGCAAGACGGTGCCCGAGCTGGTTGTTTTATCGTCACCTTACCGCTTCGTGATCATGCCTCTGGTCGAGTACATTCTGAAAGTTGAGCATGACCACCCGGATCGTCAGATCGCGGTCCTGGTGCCCGAGCTGGTCGTCAAACACTGGTGGCAGACTCCGCTCCATAACCAGCGGGCTCAATTACTCAAACTGCTCCTGCTGGTACGCGGGAATCAGCGCATCATGGTGATCAACATCCCCTGGTACCTGTAACGACGATTACGGCATTGCTTTCTCTATCTGCAACTGGACAGCCCCTCCGAAGTACCCCACATTGCCGATCTGATTCCATGTGCCGGACCCGAAATGGGGTGGGCTATGCTCGAAGATCGTAGGTCTTTCGCAGACGAGCCGGGTCCAGTTGACGGCGAACGCTGCGCCACCAGGAATCTAAATCCGGCGGATCGACGAAAAGTATGTAACCGGTGATAACGTCCCACGAGAACATGGGGAGGTTGAGTGCATACTCTATCCCGAGGTGGAACAGCAGGCCCAGCAGGAGCAACGGATAGCGAAATCGCCGGAACCAAATGAGGACTCCAAGAGAAAACTCCAGAGCGAGGGTGAACCAACCGCCCATTTTTAATATCGCAGGAGATTGGAGCCACTGGGGGACGGGGAACCGCGCAATTGAGCGCAGATGGAGTACATAGTAGAGCGCCGTTCCATTGAGCCAGGTGTGCCCTTTCATCTTCCACCAGAATGCAGTGAAGTACAGCAGGGCGAGCTCAAGTTGGATCATCCGTTGGGCCCAGGGAGCGCGGGGCTGAATTTGCGGTCCTTCCAGGCCTCTCCGCACACGTATCAGGCGGTCGACGGAGAACGCGGCTCCCGCGGGAGCAAACATGAGGAAAAACCCGGCGAGGCGCAGGAAGGTATCGCCGCCGTGAAGGATGAGGAGATTCCTCTGGTCGATCGAAGTGAGACAGAGGAAGACGGCTATGCTGCTGAGCCGGGTCCACACGCCGGCGGTAAGCAGTAATGCAAAGCCAAGAAAGATCCAGAAGAATGCTGCGATCCACCGATCATCCTGCGGCAAGATCGTGAACAGGTTGATGCGCATACCTGGTTCGACCTGTCTCATGGTCGATAGGGTTACCCATCCGTGCGCGCCAAACCAATTCAGCCAGTCGGCGTGGAGCAGGATTACGGTGGCGGAAACGGACAGGCCGTAGAGAATGCGGAACAGGGCGATGGGGATGGGCGATTGCGGAGCAAAGAAAAACTGGTCCCAGGCTTCACGCAACTTTCGCGGCGTCATCGAAGCGCCTCGGGCGGAAGGTAGTCCTCATAGAAGACGTTCGGCCGCACGACCGGCTCAGGTGAGTCATCCGTTCCCGGATGGATATCGGACTGAAACTCAATCAGAAGGATCTTGTCGGGAGGATCGGCTGCGTTGTTCAACGACCTCGCAAGGTGACTGGCAACATCGGGCCAGAGCGGAGCATATTGCGGCTGGGGCAGGACCTCCAGAAATTTTCGGTATCTCTCTTTTCGAAAGCGCTCTCCAAGACCAAGATCTTCCATCTTAGGAAACGACCAGACCTGCATGTGGCGATCGCGGCTTATGACGACCGCTTTGACGTAGGCATTGACCTTCACCGGATCGGGGCCAAACATATCCCATGATTGAAACAGCCCACTCCATCGCATGTAAGGCATCACCAGCTCTTTGACACCAGAGAATGCTTTCAACGGCACGGCCACTACAGTGATGGCAAACAGGTGGAACAGGATGAAAGCGCTGATCGCGCCGCGGCGAAGGGCTCCGGCTTCCTGATTTTCCCGCTCGGGCCGAGTTTGTGGACGGCCCTGCCCCCTGGTTTGCCCCGGAGTGGATTTCTTGCGCCGATTCCCTTTCGCCTCACTCATCGTTTTCCCTTAGTGGATCACGGCGCAGATGGTCACAAACAAACACAAGACGCCCTGGCAATATCCCCTGTTCAGCCTTCGCCACGATTTGTTGAGTAGGACGGATCATCGGGTGGTTGTGAAGCGGGCCGCGGGCTTCCTTGCCTTGCTTCATGGTACATGGCGGGGGCCACATCACTTGACACCCGGGACGGACCCAACCCACGGCCTGTGGTTCTGGACGGGTGCCCCATCCAGCGAACAGGGCCTGGTTCTTTGCTCCAACCGCCGTGTGGCCGAGCAGAGGCTAGAGAATCTCTCGTGTATTATGGCCACCATCGTCTACATGAAACGTGAAGTGGCGCAGCCGATCGAAAGGAAAGATGAATGACGATCCACGGCAAAGTGACGGCCACCCTGTCGATGATGGTGTTGACCCTAACCGGCTTGGCCATCGCTGCTGATACCGATAACAATCTCCTGAAAAATAACGGCTCTCTGCCCCGGCTGTTCAAGCAAGCCGGAGTGTACAACACTTCGAGCACAGGCAAGACACCGGGGTTCGTCGTGGACGCCGCATGGCCCCAGCCGCTGCCCAATAACTGGCGTCTCGGCCAGATAGGCGGACTCTATGTCGACCAGCAGGATCACATCTGGGTCTATAACCGGCCGCGCACTATGACTAACGAAGAGGCCGGGCTGGAAGGGCCGGCGCCGGGCGCCGTCGACGCAAAAGGCCAGCCGGTCAACGGGCTTGGACAGGTGCGTACGTATGGCACCATCGCTGATTGCTGCAAAGCTGCTCCTTCTGTTCTGGAATTTGATTCCGACGGCAAGCTCTTGCGTGCATGGGGTGGTCCAGCCGACCCCGGTTTCGTGGGTGGCAAGTGTAAGGCCGAAGCAGGGTGCATCTGGCCCAGTAGTGAGCACGGTATTTATGTCGACCAGAAAGACAATGTCTGGCTTTCAGGAAATTCAGCGGCGGCCGACCATGGAGGCACGCCCTGGGCGACCAACCCGCAAGGCGGCGATGGCTTCGTCCTGAAGTTCGACATGGACGGCAACTTCAAAATGAGAATCGGGGGAACGCCCAAGGGACCCGACAGCAACAACACAGACGGCGGGATCCATGGAACTCCGCTGCTTTACCAGGCGGCCGACATGGTGGTCGACCCCGCCACCAACCGTCTCTACATCGCCGACGGCTACGGAAACCGCCGGGTCCTGATCGTCGATGCCGACACCGGCCAATATATCGGCCACTTTGGCGCATATGGAAATAATCCGGTCGACGATGCCGGCGCGCAGGCAGCCGGTACGTGGATCGAGGACTCCGGCAAAGGTCATCAGAAGCCTGCTTTCTTCCGCAACCCGGTGCACTGCGTGAAGATTGCCAACGACGGCAAGATGTACGTCTGCGACCGGGGAAACGATCGCATCCAGGTGTTTGATATCCACGATCCGGCGCTGGGCAAACCATGCAGTAATCCGGCCGGCGACGCCGGCAAATGTGGTTTCGTCAGCGAGCAATTTGTCAGCAAGCACACCAACATCATTGGCACCGCGGTTTCCATGAGCTTCTCCAAAGATCGGGCGCAGAGTTGCCTCTATGTCGGAGATAACGCCAACATGACCATCTACCTGCTGAACCGGAGCAATCTGCAGGAGCTGGGCCGGCTCGGGCGCAGCGGCCGGATGGCGGGGGAGTTTCATTGGATCCACCAGGTAAGCCTGGACAGCAAAGGCAACATCTATACCGGCGAGGTCGACACCGGAAAACGGATCCAGAAGTTTTTGCGCTATGGGGCCGATGGGTGCAGCGGAACTGGATCGTCTACCGTAGGCGGCCCCCTGGATACCAAGTAGGACCTAAACAGCACGATGTTGCAGCAGCGCCGGCGAAGACGTCTGCTGCTGCAACCTTTCTTTCATAACGTCAAGGAATGCTTGCATACCAGGCGAAATCCATTTGTCTTTATGCCAGACAATGTGGGTGGCGATGCTCATCCTGGCGCCGTGCCAGTTGATCACCGTGAGCTCCTTCTTTTTGAGTTCACAAGCGATGACGATTTCCGGCAGAAACCCGATGCCCATCCCGGCATACACGCATTGTTTAATCGCTTCCACGCTGGAGAACTCCGTAACATGCTGCGGTTTTACATTCGCCGCTGCCAGCAGCGTATCGAGTTTCTTGCGGTATCCGCAGCCAGACTCAGTCAGGAGGAGCGTCTGGTCAATAAGATCTTTTGGATACACCTTCTTCGCGTTTGCCAGAGGATGATCGGGCGTACTGAAGAGGTAGATGTCTTCGCTGCGCAATCCAATCGAAGCCAAGTGCTCTCCGTCGATGTCGTCAGACATGCTGATGGCGAGGTCCAACTTGGCGCACACGAGTTCGTCAACCAGCTTGCTGTCGAATTCGGGACGAAAGATAAGCTCCACCTTCGGATGCCGTTTTCGAAACAGCTTCAATACTTCGGGCAAACGATAGGTGAGCACACTCTCTGGCACGTAAATGTTCAAGGGGCCGGCAGGCTCGGTGCCAAACTTCACCGCGCGATAGCCCTGATCCATCGCCGCCAACGCCTTCTCTGCATAGGGACGGAAACGGCGGCCCGCCTCGGTGAGGATAACCTTCTTCGCTAGCCGGTCAAAGAGCGGAACCCCCAGTTCCCCTTCAAGCGCTTTGATCTGAGAGGTCACGTTCGATTGGACGGTAAACACGCGTTCCGCAGTGCGGGTGAAGTTTAACTCTTCCGCAAGAACACAAAAAGTCTGCAGCTGCCGGACTTCCATTCTGCCATCTCCTTTTCAGATGGCTTCGATGATAACAATCAATTGGACGGATGTATAGCGCGGGCGGAAACTCAGCCTATGAGCTTACTTCGGTTGCAGCATCGACAGGCCGGCGCAGCGATCTTCGGCGTACTCTTCACCTTCTTGCCGGCATCGGCTCACGTTCTCCCTTCGCAGGCGCAGGAACCCGACACGACCATCGTTTTCTATGCTCAACCGAAAGTGAGCGAGGATCTGTGGCCAGTTCTATTTCAAGTATTGCGCGCCGATTTGGACGGCGGCGAAGGCGAGTTATCCAATCGGCTTGCCCTGGACAAGCAGGCAACCTTCGTTCGTGGAACCGATGACCTGCGAGGCGTCGTCTTCTCCAGGATCATCTCGGTGAAATTATTGGGGCGGTGCGACGTGCTCCCGCAAACAGGGCATCCGTCAAGGGGCCCGCTTGGATGGGTGCTGCTGGTTTCGGGAACGATCCAGCCGTTTATATCGATCGATTGTGCGCGTATCTCCGAAGTGCTGCGTCCGGCAGCGGCCGGCTTGAGCAAGCAGGGCCGCCAGTACATGATGGATCAAGCGATTGCCCATGTGCTGATCCATGAGTGGGACCATATTGCGACACAAAGCGCGCGCCACACTTCACACGGCATCGGCCAGGCATATCTGTCGGTGAACGACTTGATTGAGGCGCCCCGAAGCAACCAACTGTCCGTGGCCAACCGCTAATGGCTCTCAATCACGGGTCGAATAAAGAAAAGAGCAGCGATTCCCCTGTTCCACAATCGAGTCCCTCCCCCGAAAGAATCGACACAGACTTTAGAGAATCGCCGCTTGAAAAGAGCATACCGTCTCTGTTGGAATTTGCTAGAGACCTTGTGTAACACCTGGCTGATTTGAAGTAATGCCAGATGGTAATGGTGGCTCGCCGCAGGGCTCTTCCGTGGCCACACGGGGCTCAAAAGTCTAGGTGAGAACCTAACGGTCGCAAAATGAGTCCCACAGGGACGGCTGGAAGTTAGCTGGACATCTCGAGATATTCCGCAATTGAGAATCTCCCAATCCGCTGCCCGAATTCAGGACTATGTCTCGATAACTATTTCAGTCGTCCCTACGGGACTTTTCAATGGCGCATGCAGACCCAGGGCTGTCGTCCTGGACTAAGTTCAGCCGTCCCCGCGGGACTCGACTTCGTCGAACGGAAGAAACGTTTCTGTAACAAAAATCGAAATCAAAAAAAGAAACCTAACCGGAAGACCGGTTTCCTGTCTAATGCGCTGAATGGAACAGAGTGACGACTCCATACGCCGGGCCATCCTCTCCGGCGAAAAGGACGCTTACAAAGTGCTGGTGGCGCGCTACAGCCAGATTGTGTTCCGCGTGGCCTACCGCATTACCGGCAATGAACCGGATGCCGAAGAGGCGGTGCAGGAAACTTTCCTGCGCGGGTACCAAAAGCTTGCGCTTTTTGAAGGGAGGTCCAGTATGGCGACCTGGTTCTATCGCATCGGTTCCAACTGCGCCCTCGACATCGTGAACCGGCGACGACCGGAACCGCAAACCCGGATAGGGGAAGAGAACGATCCGGAACAGAATGAGTTGCAGTTGGCGGATAGGAATGCCGGACCCGATCGCCTGCTGCTAAGCCGCGAGATCGAAGCGGCACAGCGAGCAGCGTTGAGCGAACTCACACCCACGGAGCGGACGGCCTTCGTTCTACGGCATATGGAAGACCGCTCCACGGATGAGATTGCAGCCGCTTTGAACATCGCTCCGAACTCTGCGAAACAGGCAGTGTTCCGCGCGGTACAGAAGTTGAGGCGCCAACTGGCGCCCCTGTGGATAAACACATGAAGCACTTGAATGAAGCAGAGCTCCTCGAGCATTACTACGACGAGTCCGCCAGTCCGGCCGACTGCGAGCGTCACCTGAAAAGTTGCGCCGCATGCGCCAAACACTTCGCGGATTTGCGCAGAGACCTCGACGGCGTGAAGCCGATCGTCCCCCCGGTTCACGGCGAGGATTATGCGGAACAAGTCTGGCAATCGATTCGCAGCTCACTGCCGGTATATGAAAAGACCGGCTGGGCCCGATTCTGGCGGCCGCTTGGCTGGGCAGCCGCGTGCGCTCTCCTGCTTACCGTGGCATTCGTCGCCGGACGCCAGTGGGAGCGGAAGCAAACACCGTCGGTTGCCGTGGCTGCCGACCCTCAGGCACGGCAGCGCTTGGTGGTTGTCGTTCTCGGAGACCACCTCGACCGCTCTGAGCGTTTGCTGGTCGAGTTGAATCATGCCGGGAACAACGATGTCTCGGCTATACCGCTGCGGGGCGAGGCGAGAGAACTGCTGGCCAACAACCGCCTGGTACGGCAAAGCGCCATACGGGCAGGCGACCTCAAGATAGAGGCTTCCCTCGACCGCCTGGAGCGGCTGCTAGTCGAGCTGGCGAACCAGCCTGATGAGCCGAATGAGCGAGACCTCTACCGGCTCAGGCAGGAAATGAATACCGACGGACTTCTGTTTGACATCCGCATCCTGCGCTCCCGGGTTGGCTCGAGAGCCCTGGAACCGCAAGACGCTGCTACCGCAACGAAAGGGGTTTCCCTCTAAATGAATACGAAATCACTGCTGTTCGCAACGCTTCTTATTGCCTTATCTTCAGGGCAGCGGGCCGTCTGCGCGGAGTCTCCCCTGGCCGCCTTCAATGACAACGCTGCCGCCAGTGCGAAGGAAGATGCCCTCTACTCCGAAGGCACACGGGCCATCAACGACGCCCGCTGGGCGCAGGCCGAGTCGATCTTCACCAACATCGCCCAGCAGCATGGGGCACGCGCGGAGGCGGCCCTTTATTGGAAGGCGTATGCGGAAAACAAGCAAGGCAATCCAACGCGCGCGCTCGAGACCTGCAGCCAACTCAAGCAGGCATACCCGCACGGGACCTGGAGCAACGAGTGCGGCGCCCTGGAGATCGAGATCCGTGGAAAGAGCGACGCTCCTGTGGCGCCCCAGGCCGAGCAAGACGAAGACCTGAAGCTACTGGCCTTGAACTCGCTCATGCAACAGGATGAATCGCGCGCCTTGCCGATCATTCAACAGATCCTTAACGGTGACAAATCCGAGAAGCTGAAGTCCCGGGCACTCTTCGTCCTGGCACAGGATCAGTCTCCGCAAGCGCAGGCGTTGCTCGGCCAGGTCGCGCGCGGCCAACGGAACCCCGCGTTGCAGCGGAAGGCGATCGAGATGCTGGCGATTGGCCGCGGCAAGCAGGCCGCCGACACGCTTGCCGCCATCTATCGCGAGAGCACCAACGACGAGGTTAAGAAGGCCGTTGTCCAGACCTACCTGATCATCGGAACTCCCGATCCACTGGTGGAATTGGCACGTCATGAAAGCAACCCGGAACTTGTCCGCGCGGCGGTACACACCCTGGGAGCGATGGGCGGGACCTCGCAGCTCCTGGCTCTCTATCACGACACCAACAGCGCTGAGACCAAGGCTGAGGTCATTAGTGGCCTGATCCCCGCCGGCCAAAAGGGCGCCGACGCACTGAGCTCCATTGCCACCTCGGAACCGGATCCCGAACTACGGCGGAAAGCGATCCGCAACCTCGGCATTGCCGGCGGCATGTCGGCAGCGCCTTCGCTGGTCGCTACCTATAAGAAGAATGCCGATTCGGAGACCCGGAAGGCGGTCGCCCAGGCGCTCTTCCTGGCGGGCGACAGCCACGACCTGGTCGAACTAGCCCGGGCGGAGAAGGATCCGGGGCTGAAGCAATCGCTCGTGCAACAGCTCAGCCTCATGCACAGCAAAGAAGCCACCGACTACATGCTCGAAATTCTTAACAAGTAACCGAAGGAGATTTGCTCCATGAACACGAATGCGCTACTGGCTTTAGCCCTCGCCGCCTCCGCGCTGATGACCTGCGCTCAGGAGCCTCGAGTCACACACACGCAGTATCACTCCGGACCAATGAGCCTGGGACTGTCCGCGACGGTGGACCGATTTCGCCACTCCAATGGCGCACTTTGGCTGGGATATGCGGTGCAGGCTCTTCCGCGAACACATGTATCTGCGTGTTCGTCTTGGACGGGATCATCAGAGGTGGAAGCTGGATGCTGCAATGAACTTCGGCTGGAGGACACACCAGTCAATCTGAATACCTCGGATGATGCGGGTGCACCTGCTCCTATGGTGTACGTGCTTCTCCGGCTCGATCAGGGTGAGGTCAGGAGGGTACGCATGGCGGGGGCGGGTTGTACCCTCGATGCCGGCGGGGTGCCTTTTGAGTGGCTGACGGAGGTGCCGGCGGATGAGAGTGTCGCATTTCTCGGAAAGGTTGCTGCAAGCGGGGCCGCGCTTCACGACACCGGCGATCATGGAGCCCGCCTCGCTGATGAAAGCCTCGCAGCGTTGAGCATGCATGCCGCGCCTAAGGCAACCGAGGTGCTTGCTTCGCTTGCCGCACCTGGAAATAGCAATTACCTTCGGGAGAAGGCGGCCTTCTGGCTGGGCGCGCAGCGGGGCCACGACGGATTAGTGGCCTTGCGCCAGATCTTGCAGAGTGAGCAGGACAGTAGATTCCGCCAGAAGCTGGTGTTTGATTTCTCTATTAATTCGGACCCCGCTGCGACCGATGACTTGATTCAACTGGCGAAGTCAGACGCCGACAGCGGTGTTCGCGGGCAGGCGCTTTTCTGGTTGGCACAGAAGGCGGGAAAGAAGGCCGTGGGCGCGTTGAATGCTTCTATCGAGAATGATCCCAATTTTGAAGTGAAGAAGAAGGCAGTGTTTGCTCTTAGCCAGTTGCCAAAAGAGGAGAGTGTGCCGCAACTGGTTCACGTCGCGGATACGAATGCTAATTTTGCCATTCGTAAGGAGGCGATCTTCTGGCTAGGGCAAACCAACGATCCGCGCGCGATTGCGTATATCGAACAGGTGCTGAAGCGGTAAAAACATGGGGCACCACGTCCGGTGGTACAGACGAACCTAGCCACGCAAATCCCGGTCGCGCACGCCAACCAGGTAGAGCAGACTGTCCAGTCCGAGGAAGGAGACGGCATGGCTCGCGGTTTGCCGCACCAGCGGCTTGGCCCGGAACGCAATGCCCATGCCGGCGATGCCCAGCATGGGCAGATCGTTGGCGCCATCACCGACCGCGACCACCTGGTCGAGCGAGATATTTTCCAGGCGCGCGATCTCCCGCAACAATTCGGCTTTGCGCGCACCATCGACAATCGGTGTCCGCACTTCCCCGCTCACAACCCCATCCACAATGTCGAGATCATTGGCAAAAACATAGTCGATGCCTAAACGCGTCTGCAGATGTTTGGCGAAGAAGTTGAACCCTCCCGAAAGGATGGCCGTTTTATAACCCAGCATCCTGAGCGTTCCAATCAACTGCTCCGCACCTTCCACAAGCGGGATGGTGTCCAGCAGTTCCCGCACCCTGGTTTCTTTCAGCCCGCGCAGCAACGCAACCCGGCGCCGAAAGCTCTCCTGAAATTCAATTTCTCCACGCATGGCGGCTTCGGTCACCTTCACCACTTCGCCGGCTACCCCCGCCAGCTTTGCCAGCTCATCAATGACTTCGCCTTCTATCAACGTGGAATCCATGTCAAAGGCAAACAGCCGCCGGTTACGCCGAAAGATGCTCTCGCGCTGGAAGGCGATGTCGATTTTCAAATCATGAGCCGTGGCAAGAAAGGCCGCGCGCATAGACTGTTCAGAAGAGGAGTCACCACTCAGCGTCAACTCCACGCAGGCGTTCGCATCGGGAGAGTGCACCGCCAGCGACAACCGCCCGGAAAGCCGCTCGATCCGGTCTACATTCAATCCATGTTGTGCAACAATGGCGCTCACCCGGGCGAGGTGATTTGCGGAGATCGCGCGGCCAAGCACGGTGACAATAAATTGGTCCTTGCCCTGCGAAGAAATCCATTCCTCCAGATCCGCCTTCGCGACCAGCGTGAAATTTACCAGCAGTCCCAGCTCTCTCGACCTGGCAACAAGCGCGTCTTGAAGGGCGCGAAAGCCCTCCCCTCGCGGAATCTCCACCAGCAAACCCAGTGACATCGTTTCATGCACGACCGCCTGTCCGATATCCAGCACACAGGTGTCATAACTGGCAAGGATGGAAGTTAACTCCGCAGTCAGCCCTGGGCGGTCCCGGCCAGAAAAGTGAATCAGGATGGTCTCAGTCATCGATAACAAAATTCCCCCTCCTAGCGTAACAGGGGGAAATTTCTAATCGTTCTTCGCCGGCGCGGCAGGTGTCGCCTTACCTGTGCGGCCTCAGGCAATTGATTCGGGCAACCGCGGGTTGAGGCGCGGGCGCATTCATTTCGAGCGCTTGTAGCCAAACGCGAATGTCATCCCGGAGCAGGTCCACGGAGATGCCTCCGAAGTCCGCAGGGTAATGCTCCAGGCGCCCCAGCGCGGCGCGCAACAGCCGCGAAGTTCCCAGTCGATTCTCACGTTGCAGGTGATGAAACGCCGCGGTCACTTGAATCAATCCTTGCAGGAACGTCTTCTCCGGTTCCGGCGCCGGCAACCATACGCTTTCCCATGCCTCATGAGCCGCAAAGAATTCTGCTGCATCATAGAGCCGCAGTCCCTCAGCCAGGGCGCCCCGGGTCCAATCGAATTTCATCCGCCGCGCCCCCCAGCCACACGCTAACATCGTAGGGGCAAATGATTGCCGGTGGCCGCTATGAAACTTTCCTGCCCTACGCAGATTCTTGAACCGAAGCAGATCCAGATTGCCGCGGGCTGGTTCCTGATGGGGTCAGACACCGGCCAGGATGTCGAAGGGCCTGTGCATCGCGTCTGGGTAGATCCCTTTGCCATGGCGGCAACCCAGGTCACGGTGGAGGAATATGCGCGATTTCTCGAGGTCACCGGGCGCATGCCGCCGCCGTATTGGGGCGCTCCCGGCTTCTGTCACCCGCAACAACCCGTGGTGGCTGTTTCGTGGTTCGATTCGGTTGCCTATTGCGACTGGCTTTCGGCTATGACGGGCTCGCACTATCGCCTGCCGGCGGAAGCGGAATGGGAACGAGCGGCGCGCGGCGGCATCGACGGGATGGACTTCCCCTGGGGCAACGAGCCGCCAATGTCCCGGGCCGGCTACGACAATCGCTGGAAAACCGGACCGGAACCGGTCGCACAATCACAGCCGAACGGTTACGGATTATTCGAGATGTGCGAGAACGTACACGAGTGGTGTAGTGATTGGTTCGCGGCCGGCTACTATTCGGTCTCACCGGATCGCGATCCCCGCGGTCCCGAAGCGGGCAACCGAAAGGCGTCGCGCGGAGGCTCATGGCGCCACCACATCAAGATCTCGCGATGCTCGGCGCGTTCCAGCATCCCGCCGGAGTTTCAATACGCTGATTATGGCTTCCGCTTAGTTCGCGGCGTTGCTCACTGCCCGGAGGCTTAGTTCACGGCAAATATGGAGATTATTCCATCCTGGCTCGGAGTTTGTCGACGGTAAGATAATGAGACGAGTCCAAGCACGGCGGCCATCTCAGCCTGGAGGTTATTTTGCATCGGGTAAAGCTTGTCCTTTTTGCGTTACTGGGCTTGGGCGCCGCAGCCCTGGCGGCACAGCAGTCTCCCTCACCGGCCCAGGCACCTGGTCCCACTCAAGCAATACCGCCGGCCCCGGCTCAACCTCCGGCCTCCCCACCTGATCGCGTGCCGGGCTGGGGCGGCTATCGGGTAAGGCCGCCGGCTGACCCGGCTGTGGTTGCGCGCGGCCGCCAGATTTTCAGCGCCAATTGCAGTTTCTGTCACGGATCGGATGCGCGCGGTGGCGAAGGCGGCCCCAATTTGATCCGTAGTGAACTTGTTCTCAACGATAATAACGGCGAACTGATCACTCCCGTTGTTCAGAACGGCCGCCTTGATAAGGGCATGCCAAAGTTCGATCTGCCGAAAGAAGACATCGTGAGCATCTCGGCGTTCATTCACGCCATGCCGGTTGGCGGCCGCGCGGCGACGACCGGAACAGTCAACCCACTGGTGGGCGATGCAAAGGCCGGCGAGGCCTACTTTAATGGCGCCGGAAAATGCGCCAGCTGCCACTCCGTAAGCGGAGACCTGGCGGGGATCGGCGCAAAAATCACCGACGTAAGGGCCTTGCAAGGCGCCATGCTGTCGGGAGAAATAAGAGGAGAACTATCGGACGCTCCGCACAAAACGGTCACCGTCACGCTCCACGACGGACAAACCGTGGAGGGCACACTTTACGAGGTCGACGACTTCATTGTTTCCCTCGTGGATGCCAATGGAAATTGGCACAGTTACGGTCGCCAGGGTGACTCGCCTAAAGTCGTCATCAAGAATCCATTGCAGCCGCACCTGGACATGCTGCAGACGCTCAAAGATGACGATATCCATAACCTGACTGCTTACCTGGTGACGCTGAAATGAAGAAAACAAGGGCTTGCCTTTTTGTGACTTTGATGGTTTCGATCGCTGGTATCGCGTCAGCGCAGGGGCTTGATCCGGTGTTGTTGACTAAACCAGCTACGGATTCCTGGCCGACGTACTCCGGAGATTATTCCGGCCGGCGTTTCAGCTCGCTGACCCAGATCAATCAGACCAACATAAAGAACCTGGGGCTTGCCTGGGTGAACCACTTGACTCCTGGACCAGGCACCTCCGCTCCGTCTTCCAGGCCTGGCCCCGGAAACCCGCCGACAATCGTCGGCGGTGAAATTGATGAGCCGGTTCCGGTTCGCGGCGCCGGGCGCATCTCGGGCGCTGTCCTGCAAGTAAACGGCATCCTGTATGTATCCGTGCCTGACAACGCCTGGGCCGTGGACGCCCGCGACGGCACGGTGCTCTGGCACTATTTCTGGAAGACCAAAGGCGGTACCCACATCGGGAACCGCGGCATGGGGATGTACGGCGATTGGCTCTACTTCGAGACCCCGGACGATTACCTGGTGTCGCTCGATGCGAAAACGGGCAAGGAGCGTTGGCACAAGGTCATCTCCGACTTTAATGAGCAATACTTCTCCACCATTGCGCCGATTGTGATCGGTAATCATTTAATTGTCGGCACCGCGGATGATTTGGACGCCCCGGGCTTTCTGCAGTCCTTTGATCCGGAAACCGGCGACCTGCAATGGAAGTGGTATACCGAGCCGGAAAAGATGGGAGACCCCGGATCGGAAACCTGGCCGAACCTCGACGCTATGCGTCATGGCGGCGCCGGCACCTGGGTTCCCGGGAGTTATGATCCGCAACTCCATCTTTATTATTTTGGAACCGCTAACCCCACGCCCGCGTTTTCCGGTGTCACTCGTGAGGGAGACGACCTGTATACCTCCTGCATAGTCGCCTTGAATGTGGATACAGGAAAGCTCGCGTGGTATTACCAGCCATCGCCGCACGATACCCACGATTGGGATGCGGCCCAAACACCCATCATTGTCGATGGAGAATTCAAGGGTAAGCCGCGGAAGTTGTTGCTCGACGCCAGCCGCAACGGTTACTTCTTCGTCCTGGATCGGGTGACCGGCGAACACCTGCTCACCGTACCGTTCACGGACTCGCTGACTTGGTCGAAAGGCATCGATAAGTTAGGCCGGCCTATCCGTGATCCGGAGAAAGACGCATCGCCAGGCGGTGCTCTCGTGTTGCCCGACAGCGACGGCATCGTTAACTGGCAGCCGCCTACGTACGACCCGCAAACGGGCCTCTTTTATGTGGCCAGCGATGAGGTCTATTCGGTCTACTACCGTACCGAACCGAACGAGCGGGCCCTGCAGGGCCTGAATGGTATTCAGGAGCAGCGACTGGCCAAGAAAGGGAAATACATCACGGCTATCGACTACAAAACTGGCAAGATCGCGTGGCGTCATCTACAGGTTTCTGTTGGAGAAGGCGAAACTAATACCGGCCTCACGACGACCGCGGGAAAACTACTGTTTGGCGGCGATGCCAACGGCAACCTGGTAGCCTACGACCCGGCGACTGGAAAGCCGCTGTGGCATACACACCTTGGCCTGGTATCGAACGCCGTAGAAACCTACATGCTTGACGGACGGCAGTACATCCTGGCGGCGTCGGGTGATTCTCTCTATGCGTTCGCGCTGAACTTCTAAGCCCGGCTCGCAGGCTCGAACCCTGGCAGGCTGCTGATCCTGTTTTGTACCCGAAGTGCGTTATTGTGATTGGATATGAAAATGCGCCTTCTGCCCTCTTTAGCAGCCCTGTCTCTGTTGTGTGCGCCGCTCGTCGCCCAGACCATGCCTCCGTTGAAACGCCAGCCTACACCGGCCAAGGTGGTGGAAGAGCACATGGCCGCTTTTTCCGGCTGCGACTGGCCGCGACTGATGGCGCAATTTCCCGACAATGTGGAGTTCTTTGGGCCCAACGGACAGGTAGTCCGCGGCAAAACCAAACTGGGCCAGATGTTCGCCCAAGTGGTGAAACCACCTTCGCAGGGAGGCACCTGCGGGCTCAAAGTTGTCGCCGAGCACACGTTTGCGGTCGGAGACACCATCAACGTCCAGTGGGTTGCCAATTCTCCCTTGCTCAAGGAGCCCTATCGCGGGGCGGATGCTTATGAAACGCACGATGGGCTCATGGCCGCACAAGTGACCACCTGGAACCCGGACGCGTTGAAGTGGAAAGTTCCTCCGGTAGCTGCTCGCCGGGGACCGTAAATCGCATTATGCTGTAAGGCTATGAACTGGTTACCATCACTTCGCGCAATAGCAATCTTTGCCATCCTCATGGCTCTGTTTGTGGCTGTCTACTGGGCCTGTGGCGGTCATGCAAAAACTCCTCCATCGTCGGGGACGATTCCGCTAAGGACTCCGTCGGAGGTCCAACCCAGGCGTGCGTAAACACTCGTTCGCGCTGTGTCTTCTTCTGGCATCCGTATCGGTGGATACGATCCTCGCTCACGCCGGCGAGCGAAGGGCAGTTCCGTCGGAAACCGTTACCCTGCCCAACTTGCGGCAGCCGGTTGAGATTCTGATCGATCACTGGGGCGTGCCCCACATTTACGCCAGGAACGAGGCGGATCTTTTTTTTGCCCAGGGTTTCAACGCGGCCCGCGATCGGCTCTTCCAAATCGACCTGTGGCGCCGTCGGGGTCTGGGTCAATTGTCTGAAGTATTCGGCCCGGCATTCGTCGAGCAAGACAAAGCTACCCGCCTCTTTCTCTACCGTGGAGATATGAATAAGGAGTGGGCCGCCTATGGTCCCTCTGCCCAGCAGATCGCAGAAAACTTCGTCGCCGGTATCAACGCCTATATCGACTGGTTGACGCGCCACCCCGAACGCACTCCGTGGGAATTCAAGCAGCTCGGCTACACGCCGGCGAAGTGGAACGCCGAGGACGTTGTTCGTATCCGCAGCCATGGCTTAACGCGCAATCTCGACAGTGAAGTGGCCAGAGCCAGAATAGCCTGTGCGGCCGACCTGCCTTCGGATGAGATTCGCATTGGCCTGCAACCTGCCTGGCACACGCACGTGCCTCCGGGCATCGACCTGTGCCTGCCCAAAAATCTTCTGCAAGTCTTTACGCTCGCAACCCAGGAAGTCCATCTGACACAGGAGGCACTCAAGGCCGGCGCAAACCCCGTTCCCGTTATCGAGACAGCAGAGACCGATCCGCCCACCGACACCTTGGAGGGCAGCAACAACTGGGTGATTGCGCCGGCAAAGTCCTCTACCGGACGCGCCATCATGGCCAACGATCCCCATCGGGCTTATTCGGAACCGAGCCTGCGTTATATCTCCCATCTCGATGCACCCACGTTGCATGTGATCGGAGCGAACGAACCTGCACTTCCTGGTGTGTCGCTCGGGCACAACAACTCGATCGCTTTCGGGTATACCATCTTCCCCATCGACCAGGAGGACCTGTACATCTACCAGCTGAACCCTGACGACATACATCAGTACAAGTATCAGGACGGTTGGGAGGGGTTCCGCGTGGTGCGCGAAGAGATCAAGGTGAAAGGTCAGGCTCCCGTAGCGGTGGACCTCACTTTCACCAGGCATGGTCCAGTGATTTTTATCGACCAGCAGAACCACCGCGCCTTTGCCCTGCGGAGTGCCTGGCTGGAGCCCGGCATGGCGCCGTATTACGGTTCGGTGCGCTACATGCGCGCGGAAAACTTCGATCAGTTCAAGCAGGCGACGGAGTCCTGGGCCGCGCCGAGTTCTAATCTCGTTTACGCCGATGTGCAAGGCAACATCGGATGGGTGGTTGGAGGGTTGGCGCCCATCCGCCCCAATTGGGATGGATTGTTGCCGGTGCCCGGCGACGGGCGCTTCGAGTGGGCAGGGCGATGGAAAGCCGAACAACTACCGCGGATTTACAACCCTTCCTCTGGTTACATCACCACATCGAACGAAATGAATCTCCCTGCTGGCTATCCTTACCAGGAGCGCAAACTCGGTTTTGAATGGGCGAACGGGTCGCGACATCAACGCATTGATGAGGTCATCGCCGGGACAAACAAATTCTCGATTGAGGACTCGATGCAGCTCCAGAATGACGAGTTATCGATCCCGGCGAGGCGCCTCATTGCCCTGCTCAAGCCTCTTTCGAGCGACGATCCGAAAACCAGGGCCGCTCTCGACATGCTTACCAACTGGAACGCCCGCGTGGATGCTGATCAGCCCGCATCCGCTCTGCAGGAAGTCTGGTTCAGCCGCCATCTTGGCAAAGACTACGAACGCGCCGTACTGAGCCAGAGAGCGGCCGACACCCTGGCCGAAACAACCTCCAGTCCCGATGCGGCCGTAATGCTGGATGTCCTGGAGCATCCCGAGACTCGCTTTGACGGGAACGCTGCGGAGAAACGAAACCAGCTGCTGCTGACCAGTCTTCGCGCGGGTTATGAGGAGATGGAGCGCCTGGAGGGCCCCGACGCGAAGCAATGGAATTGGGGCAAGCTGCAGTACAACTTGAGCGAACATCCTTTTTCCGCCGTGGTGGATGATGCCACGCGGGCCCGGATCAACGTTGGCCCCATTGAGAAAAACGGTAGTCCCTTTGTGCCGAATGCTTCGAGTTATCGCAGCCGCGATTTTCGTCAGATGAGCGGCCCTTCGGTGCGCGTCGTGGTCGACGTCGGCAACTGGGACAACTCGAGGGCCGTCAATCATCCCGGCCAATCCGGCGATCCAGATAGCCCCCACTACCGGGACCTGGCGCCGATGTGGCGCAACGGTCAGTACTTCCCTCTGCTATACAGCAGGACGGCGGTCGAGAATGCGACTGAGAAAAAGATCGAGCTCGTGCCCGGCACCGTGCGGTAGAAGACATAACCCCGAGGCCGACATCGTTGCCGCAACTCGGTGTCCCGACCACAGACCCTGGGTGCCCCACATCTCGCCTAGAAAGTAAACCGCGCACCCACCTGAATCAGCCGCGGACTCGCGGCAGACATATGCCAGATGGATTGGCGACAAAGCCAGGCGGCGTGGACTCAATGCCAAACTGCCACGCCGTGGGCCGAAAAGATGGGCGCAGCCCTTCGAACGCTTCGGTTCTATGGGCAACGGTTGTTGGTAGGAAATCCGAAATACGCCGGCCTAATTTACACAAACGCGAGGTTCAGCCGTCCCTGCGGGACTCGATTTCCTCGTTCTCACACAGACTCTAAAGTCCCTGCCCCGCGGTCGCGCATCTGTCTCCCTGAACGAAGCCATACTTCCACAATGATGGTGTTGATCGAAAACCCGATCCAGAATGCCACCCCAAAAAACTGTCTCGGTTCAAGATGCGTCCATCGACTGGTTGCAAAAAATATGCCCATTACCGGACGAGTCGTCGCTATACCCAGAAGAATTCCAACTGCCCGAGTGAGCCATCGCATTTTCTGGAGAGACTCTCCGGCCCGCGCATACCAATAGGCCCGAGCCATCGAAAACAGGAAGACACTATTAAAAAATAGCACCGCTGAACGTTCCACCCATCCCCCAAAAGCGGGGATGCTCATGGCATAGGCAGTCAACCCGACGATAGCTCCCAGTGGAAAAAGCAACCGCTCCCACAGCCCGCTCTTTGGTGCGCGAAAAATAACCAACGGAGCCACCAGAACAAACGCGGTTGCAGAAATAATATGTGCAAACGTCAAAGCAGCATGGGAGGCAAACGCCGCATCCAGCGCAATCACAGCCGATGGGCCGGTCTGCGACGGATGCAAAAGGGCAACGAACCGTCGCAAAGCTGCCGCGAGCGCGATCACAATACACGCCCAGAAACCAGCCTTCAGCCATAGAGGTGCTCTGCGTTTGACGCCCCGTGCCCCGAGTTGTTGATCGCCGTCGATCTCCGGTTCCTTTCTCCTATATTCCAGGGCAGCGTTCATCCCGGCTGTTGGCGGGTGTACCATCCCTTGAGTAAATCATCGGCATTATCTCGATGCAATAAAGGTTGGTGAAGGATTGTAAAGATAGGTAAAGACCGAGCGCTGCACCCTCCAGGCGATTACCATCAGAAACGAAGGAGTCCTTTCCTGCCATGAACAGCCTGCTGATTGTCGACGACGACGTAGAACTCTGCGCCCTGCTCATCGAGCGCCTCGCAGAGGATGGCTTCGACCTATCAGCTGTGCACAACGGAATCGATGGTTTGGAACTCGCTGGTAATGGCAGCTATTCTCTTGTCATTCTGGACGTGATGCTGCCCGGCATGGGGGGAATCGATGTACTCAAACGGTTGCGCGCGCACTCTTCAGTACCCGTCTTGATGCTGACAGCCCGTGGAGACGACATTGATCGCATCATCGGTCTTGAGGTCGGGGCTGACGACTATCTACCCAAGCCGTTCAACCCTCGAGAACTCGTTGCACGCATTAAAGCCATCCTCCGCCGGATGGATGAACGGCTGACCGGCCTCGAAAAATTCACCGCCGGCGATCTTCTGATCAACACTTCTTGGCGAGAAGCTTACGTAGGTGACAGGTCGCTGCCATTGACGACCATCGAGTTCGATCTTCTGGAGGTTCTGGTGCGCAACCCGGGACGCGCACTGAGCCGCGAATATCTCACCGGCGTTGCCCTGGGAAGAAAGTTAGGCGCGTTCGACCGGACCATCGACGTCCATATCAGCAATCTCCGCAGAAAGCTGGACCAACATCGCGGTATTCAACGCATCAAGACGATCCGCGGCAGCGGCTACCTGCTCGCACCGCGTAAGGCGACCGAGGACCTTTGACCATGCCAGGTCTCTTCGTCAAAATCTTTATCTGCTTCTGGGCAACCGTGGTCCTCACTTGCCTTTCGCTCGTGCTGGCCTTTGCCCTACAGCCACAGGGTGTAACCTCCCGCTGGCATAGCAGTCTTGAGGATGCAACGAAGTACTACGGGACTGCTGTCCTCGGTGTGTTGCAGCAAAGTGGAGCACCAGCAGCGACCATGTTTATCGACCAGCTCTCAGCAGATATGCACGTGCGCGCCTGCCTTTTCGACGACAAAGGCATCGTACTCGCCGGATGGGACTGCTCAGAGTTCAAGGGGGATGTTGATCGGGTTGCCCACGGTGAGCCGTCGGCCGGCTCCATGCATCGTGGGTTGGCAGCGATCGTGATACCGCTCAAGGGTTCGGACGGGCACACCTATATCTACGGCTCAGAGCTCTTGTCGGGCCCGGGCGCCGCCTTTGGTGTTGACCTGAAAGTCGTGTTGATGCGTATCAGCCTGGCGCTGACCGTGTCTGGCCTCATCTGTTACTTTCTTACCCGCTACCTGACCAGACCTGTCTTGCGTCTTCGCGCAGTCTCCCAGCAAATCTCCGCAGGGCAATTAAGCGCCCGCGCAGACGCTGCCCTGGAATCGCGAGGAGACGAGATGGGAGATCTTGTCCGGGATTTCAATAGCATGGCAAACACGACCGAGACCCTGATCTCGAGCCAGCGCCAGCTTTTGTATGACGTGTCACACGAGCTGCGGTCGCCCCTGGCGCGGCTGAACGTCGCATTAGACCTGCTGCGCGGCCGTGTCGGCGAAGTTCCTGCATTGAACCGCATGCAGATCGATCTGCAAAGACTCAATGAGACCATCGGACGCCTGCTGACCGTCGCCAAGCTTGAGGCCTCGTCGACCTTTCAGCATTCTGCGCGGGTGAACTTACCTGACCTGGTTTCCAGCATCGCCGCCGACGCAGACTTTGAGGCACAGGAACGAGGAAGCCGTGTAGAAGTGGCTGAATCCACCGACCTGGCGGTGCTCGGAGATCCGAGTCTCCTGCGCAGCGCCATCGAGAATGTCCTTCGCAATGCCCTAAGGTTCACCGCGCCCGGGACGCCGGTCGAAGTGCTTCTTCAAGCAGCACCGGCGTTCAACGGCGATAAGGCAATCATAGTGGTGCGTGACCACGGCCCGGGCGTGCCGGCGGAAGAGCTCATTCGCATCTTCAAGCCTTTCTACCGCTTGTTCGAGTCGGGCGGCAACGATTCCAACGGTGCAGGACTAGCCCGGATTTCTCACCAGCATTGATTTTGCGACAGGTTTGAGGGAAGGTTGAGCCTGTTGCTATGTTTTTGCCTGGTGGGATTGCGCGGCGGGTTAATTTTTGCCGTGCGACGACAGGTTTGAGGGTTAGCAGGGTATT
>JBAVQC010000284.1:0-10140 GCA_049693715.1 Acidobacteriaceae bacterium
TCAGCAACGGCGACTATGCCGGCTCCGCTACGGGAACCATGACCATCGAGCCGATCACGCCAGCCGTTCATCTGTCGTCAAGCAATAATCCGGCCGTGAGCCAGGCCGGAGTCATATTCACGGCGACCATGAGCTCAACAGTGGGCACGCCAACCGGAACGATCACCTTCCTGGACGGCACAAATCCGCTTGGCCAAGGCACACTCAGCGCCGGCGCGGCCACGCTGACTACCTCATCGTTGACCGATGGGTCCCATTCGATAAGCGCTGTGTACAACGGAGACACGAACTTCGTTGCCGTCAGCAGCGCGGCGTTGTCGCAGTCGATCCTCGATTTCACGCTGACTCCCGGCTCGGGCGGGGGCGGGGGCGAGGGCGGATCCGGCGCCAGCGTCACCACTCAGACAGCAGCGCCCGGAGGGTCGGCAACCTATCCGCTGAGCATCCTCCCTTCGGACGGCACGATCTTCCCCACCCCGATACTGCTGACGGCGACCGGCATGCCAACGGGTGCAACGGCGGTCATCACTCCTTCGTCGTGGAGTCAGCTCACGGGCAACTCGTGGACTTTCCCGGCGGCCACTCCGTTCACCGCCATCACGCTGACCATCCAGCTGCCAGCCGGGTCAGCCAGGATGAAAAACGAGTATCCGGCCTCGGGGAAACTTCCGCCGGTGTTTTGGGGAGTCCTACTGCTGCCATTTGTAGTCCGGCTGCGCGGCTCGCGCAAGCGGCTGCGGGGGCTCATCGTAACTCTGGTGTTGACGGCATCAGGAGTGGCAGCGTTGTCCATTCTTGGCGGCTGCGTCGGTGGCAACGGGTTCTTTGGCCACCAACAGTCGTCCTATACGGTAACTGTGACTGCTACTTCCGGTTCCCTGAAACGCTCTACCACCCTCACGCTCAACGTCGAGTGACAAGGAGAACCTGAGATGAATCGTTTGATTTGCGGAAGGCTGTTCCTGGTGGGCGCCTGCCTGATATTCGGCCGGCCTTGTTGGGGACAGCAAAGCGTTTCTGAGCGCCCAGACTCGCCCAGATTGGAAGTGAGCATTCTCTATGACGCGGTGCTGTCCAACGTAGTGCGCTCCGACCAGTTCTGGATGCAGGGCGGCAGCATCCAGGTCGCCGGCCAATTCAAGTACGGCCTGGGTGTAGAGGCAGATATCTCCGGACTCGACACACAGAATGCCAACAACGCGGGGGTGGGGCTGGATCTAGTGACAGCCACCTTCGGGCCGCGCTACCGGTGGTCGCCGGCGGGCCGCCGGTATTCAGTCTTCGGGCATGCCCTGGTTGGAGAAGCCTTTGGCTTTAACAGCGTTTTTCCGGGCCCTGGTGCGGCCTCCGGCAGCGCGAACAGTCTCGCGCTGCAGATTGGCGGCGGACTGGACTGGCAACTCAAGAATCATCTTCGGCTCCGTCCTTTCGAGGCCGACTGGCTGCGGACACAACTGCCTAACGCAGAGACCGGTGTCCAAAACAATACTCGACTGACCACCGGAGTGGTCTTCTCGTTTTAGAAATATCGTGCCCTGTAACCGGGGTATAACGGTTTCCAAAGGCGGGCGAGCGCGAGGAATAAATAAAACCGGAAAACGCGTGTTGCAGGCGGCTTACCGCGAACGATGCAGCAGGAAGCCGCCTGTCATCACGATCGCTCCGTGGGCCCAATTGCCGCCAGGCTTACGGAGCCTATCCTGCGCGGGTTAATCCGAGCCGATTTTGTATGTGGGGTCGGCGGCGTGCTGCTCTGCTGCAAAGGCTGCGCAGGTCTCGTTGTAAATGCCACCGCTATAATCCCGCAGACTGACGAAGCTCTCAGGATTCTGCTTGCAGTACGCTTTCGCGTTGGCAATAGACTCCTGAACATCGACTTTCGGCTTAGGCGGTGCGTCAATGGAACTCACCTCTCTCTTTGCGTAGTTGCGCCGTTCGAGGGTCCCAGGCAGGCAAGGGTTCGCTGGTCCATCAGAAAGCAATATACGCTCGCCTTCCCAGCGCGTCATCCGCAAGCCCCCTTTCCATCACGGCAAGGTACAAAAAAGGGAGGCCGCCGCGGTGTCTTCTCCAAGCGGCCTCGTTTCTGCGCGATCTCAGAAAACCTAAATTTGACTTGACCTGAGGCGGACCACATGGCGGAGAAGCCGGTTCATCGACAAGCGAGATTGCTTTCGGATTGAACTTAATTCGGATCTGCGAAGCGCTTTCGCTTACTTTGTAGTGGTCAGTCGAAAATTGTGCATGCCGGTCACACTCCTCATGTCCGGAGTTTTGTTCGAGTCTCGTCAATTCATTCGCAACACACGTTGTCGCAGTGCCTCATCATTCTGGGCGGACGAATTGATAGAGACGAGCGAGTGGATAACAAGGACAACGAGGGGAAGGGTTCGCGAAGCCTTCACTGGTATTGGTTCCCGATTTCAGTTGCTAGTGTGTCGTCGGCCATCCCAAAA
Source organism: Acidobacteriaceae bacterium (assembly GCA_049693715.1). Classification (GTDB taxonomy): domain Bacteria; phylum Acidobacteriota; class Terriglobia; order Terriglobales; family Acidobacteriaceae; genus PALSA-350. The sequence continues at coordinate 2,457 of JBAVQC010000284.1, forward strand.
CCGTCCACTTCGCCGGGAAGTCGGTTTGTCGTGCTGACTGTTTCTTCGGTCGCCATGCTGCTGCCGGCTCTTGCCTCTTCCGCGCTGTGGCCAGACGCGCATCCAATTGGGGGCCCCCAGCCGGCGCTGGGAGGCGAATGGGAGAATCGCGGACCCGCTGAGTTTATAAAATTCGATAAAATTCGATCGTTTTTGCAGTTTTTGGAACAATTGCCCTCAGTGCAGGGTTTCCCGTCCGGCTCAGCGGCGCCGGCCGAAGTGGTTCTTTTGTATGAAGAACGGAACTCTGGTGTCTGGGGCGGAACCGAACGGGGGAGCTGGAGGCGCCGAGGAAGCGCCTTCCGCCGGGTGAAAGAGGTGAGCGAAAACGGACTGGCTGCGGTCATAGGCAGGGCCGATGGGCCTGTCGGGGGCCGGAGGAGGGTCCGCCGGCGCGGGGGGAGCGGCTTCGGGTTCGGCGGGGCGAGGGTCGTCTTCTTCCTGCGCAAGAGTGGGGTCTGGCTGGGGGTCAATGGTCTCCCCCTTCCGCTCACGAAGCCAGGCGGATTGATAGATATCCACTGGCGGGCGGGGCGGGGCGGATTTCTTGTCGGAGGCGGCGGCGCGCCGGTCAGGGATGAGGCCCTCGATAGCCACGATCATCTGGAGGGCCTTGACCTGGCCGGTGATGCTGCCGCGGGTTGTTTCCGGGGCCATTGCGGCGAGTTCCCAGAGGCGGTTCAGGACTTGTTCGCGGCGCTGTTCTTTCCGCCGCAGTTTTTCGATGGACAGGTCTTCATTTTCAGGCATAAGGGCTCCTTGGAGTTAGGGACAGGGGTTCTTCGAGTGGTTTGGCAAGTAACCGTGGTCTGGCGGGGTCCGCCTTTCGGTTGGCACAAAAAGGCGTACCTCAGCGGCTAAAGCCGTCAGTTGCGCAGCATATACGGCCCGACTAAAGTCGTGCCCTGATACAAAGCAGGTCTTCGTTTTGAGGCATAGCGTCTCCATGGTCGTTGTTGAAAGAGAAGATAGGGATCCGGGCACCAACAAGAAATCCCGCCGCGGCGGGATGCTGAAAGCGTTTCTGATTTTGGACAGGGATCGGGTGTGACACCGGACAGCGGTAAAGACTGCCCTTCGCTCGCGTTTAGGCCGTAGACTACCGACAACTGCCGGACAAGGGAACAGAGGCGCGAGAATCTGAACCCTGCCGAAATCGTCTTGTTAATGGGTTAGATTCAGCGGTCTGGAGTAAAGTGTCGGCGCCGGGACTCTTTTTTTAAAGCGATGGTCATGGTTTTCGGAGGTTACTTTTGGCCGGAGGTATCCATGCGATAGCTCTACCGCCCTGCAGCGCGAAGCACGCCTATGCAGAACAAGAGCTCGGGCGTTCTCTAGCTACCTACATTCCGCGCGATTATCCTGCGAGGCGATGATCTGCCACGTACCCCCGCGCTTCAGCCACGTGTCGGTCCAAACCTGGCAAACCTTTGCGTTCGGCGCGGACTTGTCTTTGCCGACATAATGTTCGCTGCCGTAGACAACGGAAATACTGTCTCCGAAGAAACGCACTTTAGCCTCATCAAGTTCGCAATCATGGGCGATGTGTGCGCCTTTCTCGTCCTTTAGTTCATCAGCCTTCGTGAAGCGCGCAGCCTTCGTTGACGTGCCCTGGAAGTCGTCGGCAAGCAGACCGGCGACGACACCGTTATCGACACATACACCCTCAGCCCACTTGCGTTCCATCTCGATGATGTATTTCGCAGTCTTATCATCCGCAGAAGCCCAGTGACTCTGCTGTGTGTACGCCGGAACCAGCAACAACGTTGTCGTGATTACCACGGCGAAGATTCGCAAGCGCATTTCTCGCATTGCGGAATCCTACACTACGCTCCGATGGTGGCGCGGGTTTTACAGCATGTGCCGCGCCCACGCCTCCAGCCACGAGCGCGTGATCGCTTTCCATGTGTCGTTGAAGTAGAGGGCCGTGGCCGTCAGGCCCATAGCGAGCACCAGGAAGGCTCCCCACAGGAACTGTTTCATGATCCGGTTGCGTTTCCAATCCCAGAAAAACATGAGAAGGATGATGAACAGACTGCCGCCCTCGTAAAACAGGTAGGTGCCGAGAAAGGTAGTTGGCGGAGGTAGAAAGAGGCCCACAAAGCGGGAAAAACCCGCATCGCTGATGCAGATGGTGGCCAGAATGAGCACGCGCCGATGAGCGGCGGAGTTGCGGCGCATGAAAACGCCCCAGGGCAACAGCACGGCCATGCAAAAGACTCCGCTGAAGGCGATGGAAAGGAATTGAGGAGGGATAGCGCCGGGAGTCTGCAGGTTCAAGGCCTGCCAACTGAGTCAGCCCGGCGATCTTCACGCGCGGGCCAGGACGCGGTTGTATGGATGTGCAATCGTTCCCCTGTCAGTGAGAAAACCATACAGCAATGGGTGATGCGATGAAACTATTTTGCAGAGTGGGGTGATGGGAAATTGGTCTCCACAAACGCAGCAGGGTCCCGGTAACCCGGCGTTGAGGCCAGTTAAAAATTCCTGGACACTAGCCGGTTTTTCATTACTGAGTCCGATGGATGACCATTTCACAGCGCATGCGGAAAGCCTTTGAACGCGCCGCTCTTTCGGGGGTTTTCTCAAGGGGTTTTCCGCTCAGTGCATTGCAATCCGTCAGAGAATCCATCTCGACTTTCCGCGCGATCTCCATTCCAGAAGTTATCTTATGAAAAGGGTCCGCAAATGATTGGCATCAAGGACATCGGAACTCGGCAACTGGAGACGCGGGATCTGGGCGACTCCCTGCAATTTGTGCTCAAGCGAAATCCCCGATGGGGAAACGTGGTTGCCGGACTGATTGTGATTGGCGGGGTCAGTTTCGTTGGGTGGTGGCGGCATAGTGTCATGCTTCTCGTCTTCGCGGTGGTTGGAATCATCGGACTCGTCTCCAACCGACTGCGCGGCCGCGAAACAACGTTGCTCGTCAACGGTGCCGAGGTCGTCGCGCAGGGAGATCTTCAGAGCTCGCCCGCCGAGGAGATGACCATTCCCCTGAATGAGATCACCTCGATGGGGTGGAGCGCCGGCGGGCAGGACGACAGCGGCGGCCTTTACGTCGCGAAGGGATTCGAGCGGTCGTATATCGTACCCGGCGCCTCCGATGCGCAGGCTCGCGAGATTCTCGCGGCGATCACAGGAAAATTTCCGGGATTTCCCATTGACGACAAAACCTGGGCTTCGTTGATCTGGGGCGATGAAAGCGTGCTCATGGATCTCGGCCTCGATGAGAGTAACCAAGGCGAAGACTCGCGCAGCAAGTCATAGAGTTGCTGATGCGCAGCTCGACATCGATCAAAACACCGGTAGAAGCTGCTTTCTTGGTAGAATGCGCCAGAGCGCCGTCCCCCAGGCAATCTCCCCATCTCGTATCGAAGCGCTGAAAGTCCGCAAGCTGGTCTCCTCGGCACCCCATCGCCGAATGAACGGTCTCGAGAGACCCGGAAAGAAAGGTCCAGCCAGTATGGCGCAGCAGGCTATCGATCTCGCGCAGCAGACCAACGCGTCCATTATCAGTCGTTGGCTGTCGGGTGGAGGCAAATCCCTTCTACCCGCTGGATGCTGCCTGCTGGTCGGGCTCTTCTATCTCTCCGCCTTCTTTCCCAAGCACCACGCGTGGGAGGCCGCCGCTTTCATCTTTGTGGGCTTGGGTGTTCTCGCAGGACTGCACCACTCCACCTCCGTTCCGGCCGCCGTTCCGCTCTTCCTGGACGATGTTGTCCACGTGGTGCTGGGAACCCTGTCGGTCCAGCTTGCCATCCGAAGCGGCGGGATGACGGCTGTCCAGGGGGCGGCCATGGTGGGCGGGCTGGCATGGCTCAGCGGACGAATAGGCCTGCTTGATCAGCGAGTGCTCCCGGCATCCCTCTACTGCGGAGCCTTTGCCGGGATGACCTCGTCGCATGTCCTGCCGGGTATTTCCTGGGTCGTGCTATCCGGGACCATCGCCGGCATCATCTACTCGTTGGCCCGGCATTTCTGGGTCGGCATCGGGGGCAAACTCGGGACCATCGCATTTGCGGGTACCGCGCTCACCGTGATGGCGGCTCGGCTGACGGGATGGAATCATGCGGATCCTGCCGCTTCTCCCATCGATGGCCTCTGGCTGTGGGCGGTTTTCGGTGTAGCAATCGTGGCCGCCATCGTCACTTTCTGGTTATCGGAGCCCTGCAAGTTCGGGGCGGTCTGTGCCTCGGCAGTACCCTCTGCCATCCTGGCGCTGGGCATCAATCTGTTGAGTCCGGCGTGGCAGGTCAAGATGGTTCCGCTCGCGGCTGCGTGGTTCGGCGGGAGCTTTGCCGGCATGACATCGATGGAGCGCCTCGCCGGCCGGTATTGGATGCTGCCATTGTTGGGCTTGATTTTCGGCGTCCTGTTCGCTGGTTCCGGCCCTCGCGTGCACGGTTTCGGAGGACTCCTTGGAATCACTGCTCTGGTGTCGGTAATGGCAGCATTGGGACTTGCCCGGTGGGGGCCAACAAATGCGATCAGCTCGCCAAAGGATGTCTAGCTGCCACCCTGCTTAGAGATAGCGAGGTAGGTCTCTCTTGAGATAGGTACCGATAACACTCGGCCGTTACGGGGTAACTGGGTCGAATTACGGACGTTTCTTCTTTCCCGTCTGTGCATCACACGAAAGCTATGAGCGAGCCGGCGCCCCGCGAATATAACTTTGAGAGCACATTTCGCCCCTTTGGTACCATCACCCGATCGTTATTTGATCCCATGTCAGCGAGACTGCTGGAAGATGGTAAGTGGATCGCGGTGGGATGCGGTCATGGCAAGGGTCAAGTGCATGGACTACCGAGCCCTATTTGCTTCTGCATCCTTAGCAGTTATTTCTGCGAGGTGAGGCGAGTTATTCATGTCCATTCCGACCCGGTTCACTGCAGCGGCTTTCTTCGTATTCGCTCTGGTTTCCACGACGCAGGGGCAGGTTCAAGCCCCAGTACAAGCGTCGACTCAGGCGCAAGCACTACCGGCGGCCGATGATTTCAACGCTCTTCGCGGGCCTGCCGCCGCAGGGGACGCGCGGGCGCAATTCGCACTCGGTAACGACTATATCGATGGCCGCGGAGTCGCCCAGGACTACGGTCAGGCAGTGATCTGGTATCGCAAGTCCGCCGCCCAAGGTTATGCTCCCGCGCTGAATCAGCTGGGCTACATGTATCAAAATAAGTTTGGCTTGCCGCGATATTACAAGCGGGCCCTGTATTACTACCGTTTGGCCGCAAAGAAGGGCAATGCGCTCGCGGAGTACAATCTGGGGGCCATGTACCAGAGTGGGCTCCAGGTCCACCGTGATTATAAGCAAGCCTTCGAGTGGTACCGCAAGGCGGCGGACCAGAATCTCGCGGACGCCGAGAATGAAGTCGGCTATTTTTACCGGAGCGGGTGGGGGGTCCAGCGCGACTATGCTCAGGCTTTGGATTGGTATCGCCGCGCCGCCAGCCACGGCAGCTCCGACGCAGAAACCAATCTCGGCTTCATGGCGGAGAAAGGATGGGGTCAACCTCAAAGTTACGACCAAGCTTTCTCCTGGTATTACAGAGCTGCAGACCATGGCAACGCCGGGGCCATGGATAACATCGGGTATAACTTTCAGAATGGCGTTGGTGTGGCGATTGATCTTGCCCAGGCCTGGTCATGGCTTTGTCAAGCCGCGGCTTTGGGAAGCGCCAGCGCGGAGAATCAGCTCGGTAAGATGTATCAGTACGGGGAAGGTGTGCAGGCCGACGATGCTACCGCTGTGGCGTTGTACAGCCTTTCTGCCGCTCAAGGCAATACAAGCGGTAAGGACAATCTCGGGGATCTCTGCGCCGACCTGTACGAAAGCGGTGACAAGCTGTGCCACTCGGACATCATCCCTGTGAGCGACCCTGCCATCGAGATGATCCAGCGCCGCGCGAACATTCGGGATCTCCGTGCTCAAATTACCGGACTGGAGACCGACGCGCTGCAGGACGACATTAGCGCCGACCATCTCGCCAATTTGGGCAAGAACGGTAAAAGCAAGAAGAACGACATCACTAAAAGCATCACTAAGGTTATGGATGGGGTTGGAACGGTCCTTAGCGTCAACCCCCGTCTGGATGCCGCAAACCGTCGCGAGCAGGCGGCGCGCCTGCGTGAAGAACTGGTTCAACTCGAGAGTCTAGACCAATCCGCTAATATCCCCCCGCCCGCACCTTAAGATCCTTCCCATAGGACGACCTGTACGCTAGGGCTCGAAGTCTGGCGCACTTGCACAAATGCCCACGGAGCGTTCGATGATCCAATTCCACCTGGCTGCATAGTTGCCAGATCGGATATGGATTCTCGAATGGCGATATCCTCCTATAGCATTCGTTACCAGTTTTCGACCGTGCGTCGAATTGGATGGCATTGAAAGCCCTTTCGAGCAACTCCATCCGTCGTGCTCTGTCAGAGTAACCGGTCTGCGCGGGAACACCACCTGTCCCCGGTCATATGGACGTGTCGTCGGCTAGCCGGACAAGACTTACCAGATGACCGATAAGGCTTTTGCTTTTCGAATCATCTTGTCTTTGGTCACCAGAGGAACGCCACGATCCAGCGCGGTTGCTCCGATAATTCTGTCCATGGGATCGAGAGGGTACGGCGAAGGAAACTCCACGGCGATGCGCGTCACGGCCGCTGTGATCGGCAGGATCAGGAAGCGAGTCTCCACCTCAACCAGAAATGCTTCAAGGGAAGTCTTTAGCACGATTCGCTGATTCCTGGCGAGCCACGCCAACTCAAAGAGGGAGATGCAGGAAATACCCACCCCGCCGTTCTCTCGAGCAGTTCGAATCGCATCGGTCGCCGCGGCCGAGAGCAAACTGGGATCCGAAGCAAGCCAGATCACTACACACGTATCGACGACGATCACTTGAGGCGTTTCCAATGCTCAGGCGGGACCGAAGGAGCCTCGATATCGCCGGAAATAGCCAGCTTTCCCGCATAAAAACCGAACAGACTATCCTCAACTTCTTCGACCGGGATCATCTGGGCAACAGGCTTTCCGTTTTTCGTGATGACGAATTTTGTCTTTCTGGCCTGCACTTCATCCATAATTGCCAGGCACTTAGCTTTGAACTCTCCGGCCGCGATTGTTTTCAAGAATAGCACCTCACCATGGTCATCATACCATGGTCACAGATTTTTGGAGGTGCGCGGAAACTACGGGCTCGCACCTAACTCTCGCACCGGAGTTTGCCCGATTGTCCACCTGAAAAACGACCGAGTTGTACTGGATAGGGCTGGGACCCGGTGCCGGCAAAGCAGAGTGCGTCAGGCCACATGGCCGTATAGCCGGCATGTCGGACAATAGCCGGTTATTCGGCCAAGTGCCCAATAGCGTAAAACGAGATTGGTGGATAAGTAACCTGTTCCCTACATCCCCTAGAAGCCCGAACACGCTGTGGCGGCACATACCCTGCCGAGGAGTTCCCATCGGCTAGAATTGCCGGCATGACAGAACCGTGGATCGAGGAACTGCTCCGAATAATCTACAGCGGCAGGATCATCAACAACCGTCTGAAGGAAGCGAAAAATTTCAAAAATAGCCACCTTCCGGGCAAGATCTACAAGTACCGTTGCTTCAACGAAAACTCTCTCAGGAATCTCCGGGAAGATACGGTCT
>JBAVQC010000285.1:0-27987 GCA_049693715.1 Acidobacteriaceae bacterium
CGTCATTGTCGTAGTCCACAAATCCGCAGCCCCATGCTACGTAACGATTGTTGACTCCCACTCCGGCAGGAAAGGTGACGTCACTGAAGGTGCCATCGCCATTGTTGTGGTACAGGTTGCAGGTGTCATCGGCAAAGTTGGTCTTGAATATATCGAACCATCCGTCACAGTCATAGTCGGCCACGGCCACGCCCATCCCTGCCTGTTCGTGTCCGTTGTCACTGTAAGCGCAACCGGCCATGACGGCGATATCCGTGAATGTGCCGTCATGGTTGTTCTTGAACAAAATGCTCGGTTCCGAGTCCACGGCGACATAAATATCCGGCCATCCGTCATTATCGAAATCGTAAGCAACTGCGGTAATCGAGTATCGTGGGCCAGGCTTGAGAATGCCCGCCTTCTCCGAAACATCCGTAAACGTGCCGTCGCCGTTGTTGTGGTAGAGAATATTCGTATCGCCATCAAGCCCGCGCGGACCGCACATGATCGGCACGCCCTTCCACTGGCAAAACTTTGTGTCGTTGACGGGAGGAATCGCTTGCGGATCCAGCTTGAGATAGTTGCAAACAAAAAGATCGAGGTGGCTGTCCCGGTCGTAGTCGAGAAAGGTGCAGCCGGCGCCCCAGCGAACCGTTGCCTGGTCCAGGCCGGCTTTGTGGGTCACATCCGTGAATGTGCCATCCCCATTGTTGCGGAAAAGAATGTTGTGTCCCCAGAAACAGCAAAACAGATCATCCCATCCGTCATTGTTGTAATCCCCCACACAAACGCCGGTCTGCCAACCGTTGCGTCCCAACCCCGATTTTTCGGTTACGTCGGTGAACGTGCCATCGCGGTTGTTCTTGTACAGATGAGAAGTGGGAGCCTCTCCGGCAGGCCAATGTGCGTCCAGGCGATCGCCATTGGTCAGATAAATGTCCAGCCATCCGTCATGGTCATAATCGAAAAACGCCAGTCCGCTTCCTTTGGCCTCGATGATGGATCGTTTGTGGTCGACCCCGCCCCACACGTTGGGAACGGTGAGTCCAGCTTGCTTGGCCACATCCACAAACTGGACCGCCGATGTCGTGGGGGCCGCAACCGCAGCCTGCAGCACATCCGCGTTCTTCCATTGCCAAAGCGGAGTTGCAAGAGCGTCTGTCAGGTTGCTGCCGAGCAGAAATAGAGAGGAACCGAGGAAGCGCCGTCGTGGAAATATCATAGCTTGCGATGATTATAGAGATGGGCCACGGCTTAGAGCGTCCTGTCCGCGAGCGAAAGAGCGAGCCGCAGCAGCAACTGCCGGTTGGCCATCGTCAGGGGCTCATTCGTAGCCGGGGAAGCTGCCGGTGCCTGCGCCAGGACCTGTTCAATCCGGCTAATGTCCAGGGCGCCGCTTCCGCTGCTGTTCTTGAAGCGGCTCAGCACTTCCCTGGCCTTATCGAGCTGTCCGGTTTGAAAATAAAACACTCCGAGTGTTGAGTAACTGCCAGGCCATTCCGGAAGCATTTCCACCGCGCGTTCAAAGTGCTGCCCCGCCTCCGCCGTGTTTCCGTCCAGGGCCGAGGCGAGTCCCAGGCCCCAGAGAATCTTTCCTGAGCCCGGCACTCGCGCCTGCCCTTGCAGCAGCGTCTGCTTTGCGCCCGCAATGTCGCGCTCCCGCAACTGCAGCAACGCCAGGGCGAGGTAGTCCTGATCGTTGTCAGGATTGCGGCGGATGGCATCGCGGTAAATCTCTTCCGCGCGTGCCGCGTCATTCAGGTGCGCGTAGATATCTCCCAGCAGGGCCAGGTAGGCATCGTCTTTGCGGCCCTGCTCTGAAACCTGCTGCGCCGCATCGAGAGCCTGCGGATAAAGACCCTTGCGGAAATAAGCATCCGCAAGATCGAATTTGATTCCATCGGCATTTGGATTTGCCTGCGCAGCCGCCTGGAAGTGCTGGATGGCATCGTCGTACAAATGGTAGCGGGCCAGCAAGACGCCAACTCCGGTCAGGACCCGGCCATCGTTCGCGCTCACCTTGTCGAGCTCCGCAATCGTGCCTTTCGCCTCTTCCACTTTTCCCGACTTCAGATACGCCTCAGCCAGCAGGTATAAGCCCTCCGGTTGATCGGGATGAGCGCGCAGCTGCTCCGTGATCTCTGCGATGTCCATTTGATTACGTGCGCGGGGATCAAGCTTCGACCGGCTATCCAGATAGTCGAACAGATGTTCGTTGGCATGCTGTCCGCTCGGAGCACTTTTGGAGAGTGTCTGGAATCGATTCAGATCACTATCGGCTGCGGTTGTTTCATGCAAACTTCGTTCCACCATCGCCAGCTTGTAGTATCCGGTTGCAGGGTTACTGCTGACTTTAACGTACCTTCTCAACAACTCCGCCGCTTCCTCGAGCTTCTTGCTGCCGGTGCGAAGGTTCGCCAACTCCAACAGCGCGTCGGCATCGTTCGGGTTTAAGCGCAAAACCTCCTGAAACTTCGCCTCTGCGCCGGCTGCATCTCCCTGCCGCTCCGCGATCAAACCAAGATGGAATAAGCAGCCAAGGTTGCGTGGATCCAGCTTAAGCCCTTGTTGGAAGTCTTGCTTCGCCTCTTCAAACCTGCCCAGGCGCTGGTAGGAGAGTCCCCGCAATGCATAAGCCTGCGCGGAAGGCGCCATCGCGATCACCTTCTCGAACTCTTCGACCGCCTTTCCCATTCTGTCGGACTGCAGATAGCTCTCGCCCAGGGCCGCATGCAGATCAGCCCGTTGGGGCGCAATGGCTACTCCCGATTCGAGCAGCGGAATAGCATCCTCAAAGTAGTTCTGAGAAATGCTGATCTGCGCCATGAGCAGCATGATGTCCGTGTTCTCGGCAGCGATCTTGTGCGCGCGGACCAGCAGTGCCAGCGCATCCATCGGTCGCGACTCATCGGCAAGAACCTGGGCCTGCAGGTACAGCGTTTCCGGAGAGTCAGGCTTGAGTGCAAGCGCGCGATTCAATACCAGATCTGCCTGGCGATATTCGCCGGCGCGAAGCAGGGTCTGTCCCAGGTTGTAAAGAATTTCGAAGGTCCGTGGGCTTAGGGCGTCGGCCTTCTCCAGTTCCATCTGAGCACTTTTGTACTCTCCTTCCGACGCCAGTAATACACCCAGAGACGAGTGCAGCCGGACATCGTTCTTATGTTGTTGGGAGAGTTCAGCCGCCAGGCTCAAACCATCGCCGGTCCGTTTGCTCGCGAGATAACCGCGAACAAGATTGAGGTTTGTTTCGAGATTCGCCGGGTCGAGTCGCAAGGCCTTCTGGAACGCCGCGACAGCGTTCGGAAAGTCCTGTCTTTCGCCTTCAATCATTCCCAGCAGGTTGTAGCCCTCCACACTGGGCTTCTGCCGCACCTCGTCCCGCATTTTTATCTCCGCCTCGGCGAGTCGCCCCTGCTGGACCAACGTTGCAACCTCAGGAAAACCTGACTGCTGAGCCGCCTTCGCCGGGCAGACGATAAGACCTGACGATAAGGCCAGACCGAGTAACGCCCCACATGCCGCGGATAAACACCTGCTCACGGGAGCAGCCCCAATGCCTGCCGGGCGTCCGCGTTCCCGGGCTGCAGCTGGAGCAACTCCTGCAACACCTCTCTGGCTTGTGGCTTATCGTCGCGCAATGCATACAACCGGGCGAGATTAAGATACGACTGGTCAAAGCTCGGAGCGACGCGGATGCACGTCTTGAACTCCTCCTCCGCCCTGGCGTAATCCTTCCCATGGACGAAGAGCACACCAAGGTTGTTCAGTGCCTCAGGATAATCCGGGCGCAGCTCCACCGCTCTTTGCAAATACTCCGACGCGCGCGGCGTCTGGCCCTGTTGGGCGTACAACATGCCGAGACTGTAGTTGACCTCCGCATCATCCGGCTGAATCGCCGCCGCCTGGTCCAGAAGCTCCTGCGCCTGGGTAAACGACCGTTGTCGGCGATAGACATTCCCCAGGTTCAGCAGCGCCGTCCCATAGCCTGGCCGCAGCAGCAGCGACTGCTGAAAGTTTTTCACTGCCTCTTCCGGCTGGCCCTGCTGGGCGGCAATCATCCCCAGGTTGTTCCACGCCTCGGGGTAGTTCGGCTTCAGCTTCAATGTCTGCTCCAGATACGAGCGTGCCTGTTGGAAATCATTGCGTCGAAGATTGAGCGTGCCCAGGTTGTAATACGCTTCCGGATCCTCCGGCTTGGCGGCCACCACCTGCTGAAACGACTCCGCTGCCTGGTCCAGGTAACCGTGCTGGAACAACGCAACACCATAGGTGAAGTCATTGCGCTGGAATGCTCCCTGGTAGATGGCTCCGTCAAACGGAAGCGCCTTTTGCTGGCGCTCCGCGGCAGTCGTGGGTGCGGACCTCACATCTTCCAGCAGCTTCTGACCGTCGATCGAGCCCTGGTACACCTTGACGATCATGCCCTCTTTGTCCACCAGAAACGAGGTGGGGATCGCCAAATCCCGCCGCCGGTTAAATAGGTAACGGTAAATGATGTTATAAACACCCGCCACGTCCTGGGTTGCAAACACTACGGGAAACGAAAACTTCTCCTGGCCCGCAAACGATCGCGCCTTCTCGGTATCGGCCCCCTCGTCGACGTTCACCGCCATGATCTGCAACTGGTGGGCGTGCCGTTGAAGCAGCCGCAATTGATCGCCGCTGAGCGGGGAAGTCGTCGCCCAAAAGTTGACCAGCACAAAGCCGCCCCGCGAACTTTTCAGCGCGCGCATATTTCCCCCAAGGTCGGGCAGGGAAAACTCCGGCGCCTTCAAGGGCTCAAGCAGCCACGTATCTATCTGCGCAGGCAGCGCTTCTATCTTGGGAGGTGGCCCGCCCTGCGTCCACGCCGCCGGCGCCGCGGCGAATGGCTTGGACGCAAATTCAACCGAACCCTCCTCAACCTCGATCCGGTGGCCGGCTGGGATGCCTTCAAATTTCTGCGACAGCCCACTGGGCCATATCACCGTGGCCCGGATGTTTCCCTCCGCCTTTCCCACGCCGAAGAAAACCTCTTTGGAATGCTGGGCAAGAAATCCTGATCCCGCCTGCACATATTTGGTTTGCCGCAGCGCCCCCGCTTCTATCGTGATCGCTGTCCCAATCGCATCGCGATTGCTCTTTTGTCCCCGCAAGCGAAACGCGACCGAAGCGCCGAGACCCTTCATCCCGTTGTGCAGAACCCTTAGTTGGGGAGCATTGCGGTTCTTGAGGATCACCTCTAACCGGCCATCGTGGTCGAGATCCGCCAGAGCGAATGAACGGCCATCCTCGGGAAAGTCCAATCCCACCGCACCCGAAACTTCGCTGAACGTCCCATCGCGGTTGTTGGCGAACATCACATTCCGTTCATACCCGCTCCACGAGACATCGGATCGAATCAATTCATTCAGCGCATTCCAGCCGTGCTCGTAAGCCACGGACGGGGTCGAGTCCTGGGGTGATCTCCCCACCACCTGGCGCCAGAAAAAGCTACCCAGATCATTCCGCTGCGGCGCGGAAATATATCCATTGGCGACATAAAGGTCAGGGTACCCATCATGATCGAAATCCCAAAAGTCTGAACACCAGGACCATCGGCCCATCTCGACCCCGGCCTGCCGGCTGACGTTTTCGAACTTACCATCCCCCTGGTTTCGGTAAAGCGAATTGCCGCGCGCATGACGCCGGTACAGTGCGCGGAGTTCTTCTGGGGCTTTATCTTGAAACTGCTTTTGTGTCGAAACACGCTGCCCCGCCGCAGACCACATGTTGGCCGCATAGATGTCCTGTTTCCCATCGTCGTCGGAATCAGACCAGCAAGCGCTCATGCCGGCGCCGGGATCCTCCACGTGAGCTTGGCTCGAAATTGCGCTGAAGGTTCCATCCCCGCGGTTGCGGTACAGGTTGCCCCGCCCGAAGTCGTTCGCCACATACAAATCCGGCAAGCCGCCGGCTTCGGAGTGGCCCCAGGCGCAGGCGAAACTGTAGCGATCATTCTCGGCGTTCAATCCTGCCGCTTCCGTCCGGTCTACAAACGTCCCGTTGCCTTCGTTGTGCAACAAAAAATTTGCTGGACCATTCCGGGCATCGAAGTAGGGAATCGGGTAGTGATACTGGTCAAGCCCCAGGTAATAGCTGTACAGGCAGAAGTAGATATCGAGACGTCCATCGCCATCGTAGTCGGCCAGGGCCGCGTGCGTAAACGTCCCCTGGGGAGGAGTCTTGAACTGAAAGGCTTCTCGTTTGATGGCGAAGGTGCCGTCGCCCTGGTTCACAAAGAGCAGCGGACCACTGCCGCAAACCACAAGCAGGTCTTGCCGGCCCTTGTTCTCGAAGTCGGCGAACAGGGCGCACGCGGTACCGTCCAGTAAGCCCACTCCCGCTCTGTCCGTCACATCTTCCAGGGTTCCATCGCCCCGGTTACGGTAAAGCCGGTTAGGCAGCCCGGATGGTTGGCAAACGTATAAATCGTCAAAGCCGTCGCCGTCGAAGTCACCCACGGCGACACCGTTGTTGCCGTAAACATCAATCCCGCTCGCCCCATCCAGGACTGTTCGCCAGTAGTCGGATCCGCGAAGCATCTGCTCGGCGTACGACTCCGTGCGGCCGAAAACCTGCTGCGTAACGTCCAGAAACGCCGGTCCGCGGGTAGTGCTCAGCGTCTCTTCCGTTGCCTCCCATCTATGGGCTTTCCACGCCGCCGATTCATCCCGCAGCCACTCGGTGCGCCAGAATCCGGCCCGTTCCTCCCGTTCGTCGCTGCGCTGGAACACCAGGTCATACCGAATGTCGAGACGAACTGTGAGCGGGGCTTTCGCCATTTCTTCGATACTGGTGATCTCAAACTCTGCCGTCTCAACCCGCGCAGCCGGTCCCAGCCACGTCCGCATCTGCTCCATGAATCGGTCCCGGCCGGCGGCCACCCGGCTCCCGAAGCGTCGCTTCTTGCAATCGATCCCATTTCCCGAACGCAGCGTAAGTTCCGTTTCGGGAACCAGGGAGGAAGCTTCGATCGAAGGGCTCAGAAATTCCGCTAGAGCGGAAAAATCCGTCGTCGATGCCTTAAGTGTCCGGCTCCATTGCTGGAGAAGTTCCCCGATCTCAAAAGCATACTTCTCGGTTACATATTCATCCGAGCCGGGGGTCACCAAACGAAGCACATCCTCCAGGGGAGAACGCGCCGGATAGTGAGGGATCAAACGAACATCGGAGAGAGGGAAGCTGCTTACCGAATTGCCGGGCAAGCCAGGGAAAAACCCGGGAAAAAACCCATGCAGGGGGGCGCTCCGAAGAATCAACGGCGCCAACCCCATGGTCTTCAGCAGAGACCGGCGTGAAAGGACTCGATTTTCGACTTTGTGACGCGACATCCTTAAGAGTTCCGGAGGGTTGGCAGGTGTTTGCATGCTAGCACTTTGACTGAAACAGACAGCGGAAAAACCCTCGTTCTCTGACGGGTACGGTCCTTGGGCCGTACTTAATCCAACGCAAACAGGGCTTGGCTTTGTGGGCTGAGGGAAACTCAAATGTCGAAGACGGCGGAGGATAGGCGCGGGCTTCACAGCGTACATAACTCCAGCAGAATCATTAGGAGTTCAGGCCCTGAGGTACGCTTTTCATTTCACTTCCCCGAAGTCACCATTTTTCGTGTAGCCATCAAGGCCAACTCAGTCTGGGGTGTAGGTGTGGTTCAAACTCCAACTTTTGGTTGACAAAGGTTATTTGGGTGGAATAAATTTCTCTGCGGAGTGATGTAACCGGTTACTTAGCAGCGTTACACCTGCTGCACGATCAAGTCGGCGCCCAAGCAGCGCACTTGACGTCGGGTAAATTTTCGGAGGATCTGTAATGAGTTGTGAACGCCTTTTCCATCGCTGGACCAAGTATGTCTGCTTCCTGACCTTTTCCGCTTTGTTCCTGGTCCTTATCTACCCTCAATCCGCGTTCGGCCAGGTGGACGAAGGGGCTGTCGTCGGGCTGGTTCAGGATCCCACCGGCGCAGTAGTTCCTGGCGCCCAGGTAACCCTCCTCAATACCGATCAGGGAATCACCCTCAATACCACCACCAGCGGCTCCGGCGAGTATACGTTTTCCCCGGTCAGGATCGGTCACTACTCCGTCTCTGCCTCAGCTCCTGGCTTCTCCACCACCACCCAGCAAAACCTTGAAGTCAAGCTCGATCAGCACCTGCAGGTAAACATTCAACTGAAGACCGGCGCGGCTACCGAGACGGTTCAGGTGACCACTGCGCCTCCCGAGTTGCAAACAGAGGAGGGGTCGGTCGGGCAAACTGTCACCGGCCAAAGCGTCAATAACCTGCCTCTCAACGGCCGCAACTTTACTTTTCTGGCCCAATTGGGCGCAGGCGTCAATACGCCCCAGGCAGATACCCGCGGCAACGCCGCCTCTGGCGCCTTCACCGCGAATGGTTTGCGCCCCTCGCAAAACAACTACCTGCTCGATGGAATCGACAACAATTCCAACGCCGTCGACTTCCTCAACGGAACCAACTATGTCGTCCTGCCTCCGGTGGACGCGATCTCAGAGTTCAAGGTTCAGACCGCTGACTTCAGTGCCCAGCTCGGCCGTTCCGCCGGCGCTGTCCTGAACGCAACCATCAAATCCGGAACCAATAGCCTGCACGGTGCAGCCTGGGAATTCTTCCGCAACGACAAGCTCGATGCCGCCGACTGGTTTGAAAATAACCAGGGCATCAAACGAGGAGAGTTACGCCAGAATCAATTCGGCGTCACCGGCGGCGGCCCGGTGATCAAGAACAAGATCTTCTTCTTTGGCGACTACGAAGGATTGCGCCGCGTGGCGGGCAATACTCAATCGGGCATCAGCGTACCCACGGTCCTCGAACGAAACAGCGGTTTCACCAACCTCTCCGACATCATTACCGGGCAGGGTACCAGTACTCGCCTCGACGCCCTCGGCCGCTCCGTGCCCCTGGGCGCTGTCCTTGACCCCGCCACGACCCGCGCGGTTACCGCCGGGGTACAGGATCCGGTTTCCGGCATCACCCCAACCGCTTCGGGCTACGTCCGCGACCCGTTCGGCACCTGTGGAGCCAGCACCACGACGTTTACCGTCACCGCGTGCAACCTGAATCAGATTCCCGGCGGCCGGTTGGATCCCAACGCAATCAAACTGTTGAACCTCTACCCGTTGCCAACCAGCGGCTCGTTTCAGTCGAACTTTGCTTCCAATCCAAATTTGAATGAATCCCGCAATGCCTTCGATGCCCGCGTCGATTTCGATATCTCCCAGAAAGATCAGGTGTTCTTTCGCTTCAGTTATGTTGACGACCCGCAATTAATACCCGGTCCCTTTGGCGGCATCGCAGACGGCGGCGGTTTCCAGGAAGGCGACCAGACTGCCAAGTCTGACCAGTCGGCCCTGGCATACACCCACGTCTTCACCCCTAACCTGGTCAACGTGGCGCGCGCCGGTTATAACCACCTTCACACCACACGCTTCGGGCCGGTCGGCAACCAGGCAGGCGTTCCCGCGCAGTTCGGCATTCAGGGCGTTCCCCAACAATCTGAAAACGGAGGCCTGCCCTCCATCGAATTGAGTGGACTGTCCACCTTGGGCAGCAACGCTTTCCTCCCCTCCGATGAAGTCAGCGACACCATCCAGGTCACCGACGACCTTACCAAGATCTATCGTCAGCACAGCTTCAAGATGGGCATCGAATTCCAGAACGTCAAGTTCTCGACCCTGCAGCCCGCATACTCCCGAGGCGACTTCGAGTACAACAACAACGACAAATCCGTCAGCTTCACAGATATTCCCAATGTAGGCAATGGCAACACCGGCCGGGCCCAGTTTCTGCTCACTCCCACCGCGACGACGGTTCCGGGCGGAGTCAATTACGTAGGCGGCGCTGACCAGGTACAGGCTTCTAACATAAGCAAGACTTACGATGAAAAGAAATATTTCGCAGCCTACTTCCAGGATGATTGGAAAATCACTCCCAAGCTGACGCTCAACCTCGGCCTGCGCTATGACTTCTTCGGACCCATCAACGAGACCAACGGCGGCCAGGCCAATTTCGTTCCCAGCGGTCCTCCCAACGGAGGCCCACTCTTCATATTGCCCGCGAAAGGCAAGGACAATCGCGCCTTGTCTACGAGTTTCACAAATCTCCTGGCCAAGGACGGAATCACGCTTCTGGAAACCAACAAGTATGGCAACGGGTTGGTCCAGACCCAAAGGACAAACTTTGTTCCGCGCGTAGGCCTGGCTTATGCGGTCGATCGTAAGACCGTGTTCCGTGGCGGCTTCGGCCTCTTTTACAACTCGTTTGAGAACCAGGGATATGGGCCAAACATCGGCGAAAACTATCCGTTCGTCTACAACTTCAACTACCTGGAGAAAAATCTTGGCACCCCGAGCGTGGATCCGATCAGTGCCGGCTCTCCCTATGCCGGGTGCTCCACCGCAGGGCCGGGCGGCACGGCAACTCTGAGTGCCGGTCTCTCCTGCATCCAGTTCTCCCCTGTGAATGTGAACGCGCAGGGTCTGGGACTGCAAGGTCTTCAGTTCGCCTACCAGACGCCTCTCACGCTGAGCGGCAACGCCACCCTTCAAACTGCGCTGACGAACTCCCTATCCGCGCAGATATCGTATGTGGTCACGAGTGGCTATAACCTTCAGACAGGCGTTAGCACCAACAATGTAACTCAGCTCCTGCCCGCCGGTTCAAGTACCGCCAACGCAGTTCCGTTCCCCGATTTCTCCCATGGTGCGAGTTACCACCAAACCGTCGGACGCAGTATTTACAACGGCTTGCAAACCAGGCTGGAACAGCAATTCTCCAACGGCTTGCAATTTCTGGCCGCCTATACCTGGTCCAAAACGATCTCCGATGCCGGCGATCTACTAAACGGCGGGAGCATCAACGGCTACCGTGCTCCCGATGTCCCCGGCCTTGGCCCAAGCTTCGATCGGTCCCTGGCTGATTTCGACATCCGAAATGTATTCCATCTTAGTGGCTACTACGAGCTGCCGTTCGGCAAGAATAAAGCGTTTCTTGCAAATTCAGGAAGGATCGCCAATGCACTCGTCGGCGGCTGGTCCGGCAACGCCATTGTCACCGTTCAGGGTGGTCAGCCAATTAGTCTCAGTTGCCCCAGCAGTACGACCGCCGGAACCAACTGCACCGATTTGAAAGTCCAGGGTCAGAGCCAAAAACTCGGCCTGCACAGAGACTCTAACGGGAAGTTGAATTACTTCGGCAACCCTCTGGCGTTTCAGCAGCCCTGCTTGCTGGGAGCTTCCGGTCCGATCGCGAACTCCCCAGCGGGATGCATCCCTGAAACCGGCTCCGCCATTCTCGGCGGTTATGCCACCACGACGCAAGGGCCGGGGATTGGCAGGTTCGACTTCTCCGCGTTCAAGAACATAACCATCACCGAACGTTATTACATGCAGTTCCGGGCGGAGTTCTTTAACATCCTCAACCATCCGACGTTCAATGCACCCAACTTCGGCGGGAACGGTGTTACCTCGATCTCCGGTTCCAATAACTTCAACAGCACGAGCTTCGGTGAAATCGGATCCAC
The DNA here is from genome assembly GCA_049693715.1 of Acidobacteriaceae bacterium. Classification (GTDB taxonomy): domain Bacteria; phylum Acidobacteriota; class Terriglobia; order Terriglobales; family Acidobacteriaceae; genus PALSA-350. Next base: position 11,535 of record JBAVQC010000285.1, read on the forward strand.
ACGCTTCCCTACACAGGATGCGCGCCAGATCCAATTTGCTCTGAAGTTCTATTACTAAGTTAAGATGAAGACACTCTCGTCAGGGCATGCCGGCAGCATGCCCTGACGCTGTGTTTTCTGCGTAGCGTCAGGCTCACGCGGAGGTGGACCGTGAGCAAAAGGCCCCGGCTTTGGATGGCGATTGTTTATGCTTTTTTCCCTTGCGCGCTGTCAGCAGCCGCCGGCAACAATCAAGACCCTAAGCTGGACCAGGTGTTTCAATCCGCAGTCGCTCAATTCCATGCCGGCCAACTTCCGCAGGCAGCCGCCCAGTTAGAACAACTTTTGCCTCAGGTTCCTAAGAGCTTTGAGGTCCACGAGCTCTTGGGCCTCGTGTATGCTGCGCAATCGCAAAATGCGAAAGCGGTCGAACAACTGCAGGCAGCGGTTCATTTGAAACCCGATTCGGCAGCCGCCCATACCAACCTAGCGGCAGCTCTCGTACACGCAGGAAACTCCGAGTTGGCCGGGCAACAGTTTCGTAAGGCGCTCGAACTTGAACCGCACGACTACGACGCGAACCACAACCTGGGTGAGTTCTATCTCCAGGAGGGAAACATCGTAGACGCTATCCCTTTTCTCGAAGCGGCCCAGCGCTTGACTCCCACTTCTTACGACAACAGCTACGATCTGTCCCAGGCGTATTTGCTCACCGGGCGGCTTGCCCAGGCGAAGCAGCTTGTGGAAAAGCTGGTGGCGGAAAAGAACACCGGAGAACTGCATAACGTGCTGGGCCAGATCGATGAAAAGGAGGGGAAATTCGTAGCAGCGGCAAACGAGTTCGGCATAGCTGCCCACATGGACCCCAGTGAGGAAAACCTCTTTGAGTGGGGCAGCGAGTTTCTTCTCCACCGTACCTACGAGCCTGCTATTGAAGTATTCACGAAAGCCACGGAACGTTACCCGAATTCCCCCCGGCTGTTTATCGGGCTGGGAATGGCGCTTTATTCACGCGGCAAATACGACGACGCAGTCAAAGCCTTGCTTGCGGCCGCTGATCTAAACCCTGCCGACCCGCGTTGTTATCTCTTTTTGTCCAAGGCCAACGATAGCTCTCCCAACCAGGCGAAAGACGTGATCCGGAGATTCCGCCGTTTCTCCGAGCTGCAGCCGGGAAATGCGTTGGCGCTTTACTATTACGCAATGAGTTTGTGGAAGGGAAAACGTGTGGAAGACCCCGCCTCTGACCTGGGGGAAGTGGAATCGTTGCTGCAAAAGTCGGTGACTCTCGATCCCAACCTTGCGGAAGCGCACGTGCAGCTGGGTAATCTCTACGCCGATCAGCATCAATTCGCAAAATCCATTCCGCAATACACCAAAGCCCTCGAGGTCAGTCCCAATCTTCCTGACGCCCATTACCGCCTCGGACAAGACTACGTACACGTTGGCCAGAAAGATCGCGCCCAGGCAGAATTCGAGGTTTACCAAAAGCTGCGTGCCCAGCACTTGGCCGAAGTCGACAAGGAAAGAGCAGAAGTCCAGCAATTCGTCTACGCGGCCAAGGCAGCGCCGTCTACCGAGCCGGCCACAAATCCCGGTACCAATCGATGAGCGACGCACTCACCACTCCTCAGCATCTCGGCCGCACCCGGCGTGACTTCCTGCGCGATGCCGCGGGCGTAGCCTTGGGATCCACGCTGATGAGCGCCAGCCCCTTGGTGCGAGGAGCGACGGCCGCAAAAAAGAGAAAGACCATTGTCATCACTTTTGGCGGAGGAGCTCGCGACCAGGAAACCTTCGCCCCCGAGGGACAGGAGAATATTCCTAGCCTGCTCCACCAACTCATCCCGCAGTCGAGTTTCTTTACCCAGGTAGTGAATCAAGGTATCCTCGGCCACTACGTCGCCACTGCCAGCCTGGCCACCGGAGTCTACGAGACCCTCAACAATTTTTCCGCGGCGCCTCCCCAACATCCGACGGTATTCGAGTACTTTCGCAAAGACCTGCATCGGCCGCTTTCCGATGCCTGGGTCGTCGCTCCCAGCAACGGCTTCAACCGCATAGGCGAGAGCGACTACCGTTCCTACGGATCCGGCATGGGAGCCAGGGTGGTACTGCCCAAGCACCTGCTCACCGCGGCCATGTCTGGGGGTTCCGCGGATTACGAGCACCTGTTGCGTGACAACTACGAAACTCCTCTGTACACCCCGCAACTCGCGGGCGGAGAGTTCGAGCTGCAACAGCTGGAAATGATCCTGAAGCTTTCGGTCGACGACTTCAAGGCCCATGCGCGCACCGTGTCCAGTCCCGACGAGCTCTCGGTGTACATTGCCCGCAGGCTCATGCAGCAGGAGTCGCCCAGTCTCCTCTGGATCACCATGCATGATATCGACATAGCGCACGCCGGCGCCTACTCGCTCTACGTGGACGCTATCCGGCGCACCGATCGCCTGTGCGCGGAACTTTGGCAAGCGGCGCAAAGCGAACCTGAGTACGCCGGCAACACCACCCTGTTCATCCTGCCCGACTTTGGGCGTGATGCCGACCAGGATTCCGGGGGCAACGGATTTCAGCATCACCGCACCGGCGACGCAGCTTCCCGCACCACCTGGATGTTGGCCCTGGGCGCAGGCGTGCGGCAAGGCGTGGTCTATGACCGCCCCATGCAGTCGATCGATCTTGTGCCCACGCTGGGCGCGATGATGGGGTTTTCTCCCACACTTTCCCAGGGCAAGCCAATTAAAGAATTGATATAGTCGCATGCTTCCAGGTGATCTCAAAGCCGAGCAGTTCGCCGGGTATCCACCCCAGGCGCGGAGCCTGATCCTTGCCCATCTGGAGGCGCTACGCCTGCTGCCGCTTGCCTTTTTGCCCAGCCTGCTCCGCGAAGTGATTGACTACGATTACAAATTCCCCGCCGAGTGCGCATCCATCGATAGGGAACTTGCCAACCTGAGTTCGCTATCTCCTCCGCAGGTAAGTGAGTGGTTTCAGGCCTTCTCGCAATTTTCTCTTCCGCCTAAGCTGCAACAATTCGATTGGATCAATCAGCCGTCCCAGTTTGTGGAACAGCTGTCCGCATACTTGTGGACCACGCAGCAATTGGATGGGTTTCGTAAAGCTGCGATCGCTTATGGAGATCGCCTGCGGTCGACGGCACCCCAGGAGGCCATGCCCACGCGGCGGCTAGGCATTGCCGTGATCGGGCAGGGCGTCGACACTTACGATGCGCCGTTATTTCGCAGCCTGCGGCCGCACGGCGCGTATTTCGGCGGAGTCAAACCCGAGAACGGACTACCGCTGTTACTGAATGCGGTAGCGGCCAGGGCCAAAGCCCATCCAGTGGCTTACGGTCACTGGTACATCGATGGCGGTCAGCCGGCGGATCACAGTCCGTTGCTCACCTGCGTGTCGTACGGGGCGCTGGAACCGGTGCGTGCTGCCCTGCTGCGCAACATCCAGACCGAACTGCAGCGTCCGGGCATGGGGCCGGAAGAACTGCGCACGCATCTGGCGAGGTTGGTCCCGTCAGACCTCGGCATGGATGCGGGAGGAGACGATGTGCTCGGCCGCTTTCAGGTCAAACTGCTCACCGAGGGTTCCGGGACCCAAATCTTCAGCACCACGTTCGCTCAGTGGACAGCCCGGGAGGCCTTGCGGCGGGCTCAGCCTCTTACCGTCATGGTGCGCTTCGCTCCGCGCCAACGGCAGAGGCCGATGAACGAGTTGCTGACCCGTGTCCAGGGCAATGCCGACCTCGATTTGGCGGGCTCTGTGGTCGATGCCGACATGGCTGCCTACTACAACTGGCTCAACCAGCAGCGTCTGCCGGGAGCGGACCAGTCCGCCTTCCTGGTATGGTTTGAAGGCCACAACCAGGCCCTCGCCATCGGCCCCTCCATCCCCCGCGGAACCGTATCCACCACAGTAGCCGATCTGAGCGACCTGCTAGCCCTGGTCGTCTCTTAACACCCTCACTTCACCCGGACCGTAGGCTCCACCGACAACCCCGGCCGCAGCAGATGATCCTTATCCTCATTCCGATCCGTCAAATCAATCCGCACCGGAATCCGCTGCACCACCTTGACGTAATTCCCGGTAGCATTCTCCGGCGGAAACAAACTAAGCATCGACCCCGTGGCCCCGCCGATCTGCGTCACCTTCCCGTCATAATCCCGCCCATAAGCATCCACATGAATCTTGACCGCCTGCCCGGGACGCATCAATCTCAATTGCGTCTCCTTGAAATTCGCCGTGATCCAGATATCGTCCAATGAAACCAGGGTCATCAAATTTTGCCCGACACTCACGTTCTGCATCGCTTCCAGGCTCTTCCTGGTGATGATGCCATTCGCCGGCGCAACGATTTTGGTGTAGCTGAGGTTCAATCTTGCTTGCACCAGGGCGGCTCGCGCCTGCTGCACCTGCGCCGCCGCCTGGTCCGCCTTCGCCTTTTGAATCTTCACCTGGTCGGGTGCGGTTTGCGCGTTCCTTAACTCCGCCTGCGACTGCACCACCCGGTCGCGGGCAATCCGCACCGCGTCTTCCGCGGCAATCTCACTCGCCTTTGCTCCCAGCAGCGCCGCCTTCGAAGCATCTGCCGAGGCCACCGTGGCGTCGAACTGCTGCTTGGAGATCACGTCCTTCTCCACCAGTGGCGTGTAGCGCTTCAGATCCAATTGCGCTTTGATGTTGTTGGCATCCGCCTGCTGTACCTGGGCTTGCGCCGCTTCCAGCTGGCGCTCCGCTTGCTGTACCGTCGCGTCGGATGTGCGCACCACGGATGCGGCCGACTGCAAATTGGTACTGGTGTTCACTCCAATGACCGGCACATTCACCCGCACCGCCTCATAGTTGGCCTCAGCGCTCTCCAGGCTGGCCTCATCCTGCTGCACCGCCTGATCAAAATCCCTGGGATCGATCTCGGCTATCGAGGCTCCGGCCTGCACGTATTGATTCTGCTCCACGTTGACCCGGATCACCTGCCCGGCCACCCGGGCGCTGATTTGTATCAGGTGGCCATCCACCTGTGCGTCGTCGGTGTCCTCGTAATACGTGGAATGCCACCAGAAGAGCAGCGCCCCCACGATCACAACCGCCGCCACGCCGATGACGATGAACCTGCGCCTCCCCTTCTTGCGGGGAAGGCTGTCCACATCCTGCTGGTCATTGTTGCCGGCTTGGGGACCTTCTTCTTCCACGGTAGTTGCACGGCCTGGTTGCGCATTCTGTTCCGCCACCGCTACTTACCTCCCACATAATCCTTGTAATTTGTTTGAGCAATGCCCAGCGCCCGGGCGAGAGACAACTTCGCCACGTTGTGTTGGTAGAGGCTGGAGACCAGCTGGTCATCCGCCTGGGCCATCGATGCCTGGGCTTGCGATACCGCAAGATTGTCGGCCACGCCGGCCGCGTAACGCTGCTGCGCTTCGCTCAACGCTTCCACCGCCAATTCCGCATTGCTGCGAGAAACGGCAACCTGCTTGGCGGCGGCCTGAATATCGAGGATACTATCGCGCACGTCGGCGCTGATCTGCCCGCGCAGATCGTTTAACTGTGCCTGTTTCTGTTCCAGTTGCGCTTGCGCATCCCGCGCATCGCCGCGCAATTTCGCTTCTTCGAACAACGGCGCCGATGCGGTGCCCACAACGTCGATGGTTCCGTGAGAGTGGCCCAGCGTGGGACCAATCACCCCGTAGTCGCCGGAAAAGGAGACGGTCGGGTAGCGTTCGGCAGTCGCCGCGGAGCGCGAAGCCCGTGCGCTCTCTACCTGTTGCTGCAACGCCTGCAAGTCATGCCGATGGGCAATTGCCTGTTGCACCGCGGCATTTGGGTCCGGGTTGTCCAGCGCCTGGAACGGCGCCTGGTCGCTCAACTCGTAGCGCTGTTCCAAGGGCAGCCCGATGGCGCGCGCCAGGGCAATCATGTCTTTCGCATACTGGTTTTGCGCTGTGATCAAAGTCTGCTGTTGGGTCTGGTAGTCCACCCGGGCGCGCAGCTCGTCCAGCAGCGGCGCCGTCCCCGCCTGGTGGTTGGCCACTGCCTGGTCGAGCGACACCTTGGAGGTGTTTACCTGCGCCTGCGCCGATTGCACCCGCGACCCGTCGGAGACGCCCAGCAGGTACGCATTCCCGACCGTCAGCACCACCATATCCTTGGCATCCTCGATCGTAAGCCGCGCCCCCGAAAAGTTGTGCTTCGCCGCCATGTAATTTCGCAGAGCCGATACATTCAACAGCGTCCAATCTACCGAGCCCCGGATGTCTGTGTACCCGTAGGGGCCGATGACAGCCGGAAAACCGGGTATCTTAAGACCCTCAGCCTGCAGGTTTGTCTGCTGCACCGCCTCTTTCGCAGACGCATTCACGGTAGGCAGCAACGCCTGCAGCTGCTGCAGCTGCTGCGCGCCCGCCGACCCTGCGTTCGTGCCCGAAAGCACCAGCCCCAGGTTGTACTGCAATCCCATTTGAATCGCCTGATCGAGCGAGAGCGGAAGAACCCCCGGCACCGGCGCCTGCTTCACGATGCTGCCCTGGTAGGTGCTGCTATTGACTTGTGCAGGCATCGCCAGCACTGCCGCACCGCCCGAGGTACTCCCGGAAGACCCACTACTCCCCGAGGCCGGAGCCTGTCCCGGGGACACCGCCGGGATAAAAGCCAGGCCCAGGAGTACCACCAGCGGTCTCCACCCAGTGCCCCACCATTCACCCGGCTTACGTCTCATCCTGGAGTCAACCTCGGCATGCAACCTGACCAACCTGAAAAAACTGCAGCACCGAGTTCGATGCCGAATGGCTTGGGAACTATTCAAAAAGAAAGCCCGGCGCGCCCGGAACGCACCAGTTTCGCAGGCATAACCGGACAGGGAACAGAAGCATTCGTCAACACGCGGGCGGGTAGCTGGTTGCCCGGATCTAGGCCGGCACGAGCGTGGTCTGCGCGCTCATCAGGCAGGTAGCCAGCGAGCACAGCGCCTGGCGATAAGCCGTCCCAACCTGGTCTCGCCGCCATGCCTGCGCGCCCGTCGCTCCACTCTGGCGAAGGCTTTCCGCAGTCTGCTCACCGTCTTGGCCGGCCACCGCACGCAACACAAAAATCGCTCGCAGGGCAGGTGCCAATCGTTCCAGCCATTCCCGCATCCCGGCGCGCCCCGCTCCCGAAATCATTGCACCAAGCTGGTCCCCGCTTAAACCTGCCGCTTCAAGCTCATCCGTTTCGATGCACACCGCGTCCGCGGGCTGCGCAGTCGGCGCCACGAACGCTTCCGGATATAGGCCGGCCATCCGCTGTACCGCTGTGCGCACCAGAAGGGTGCGCGCCTCGGCGTAGGCGAGTGTTCCCTCGGCGCACGGGTCGGCCTCGACTTTGGCCACAACCTCCTCTACCAGGGAAACTGCCTCCTGCTCGTCGCCCAGCATCAGGGCTGCGATCTGAAAAAGCTGTAAAGCTGTATCCTCGGCCATCAACTCCCCGGCCTCCGCCACTGGGCCCGAATCCTGCTCGTTCATGTGCATCTCCTGGTGAACCGTCGGACAAATCGTTGGCCGGTCCATAATCTTGTCATCCTCCATCCTCCCGCAACCTCTCGCCACGCGTCAAATCCACTGCGCTGCTGCCAAAATTACGCGCATGATTGTCCCTTTGATACAGACTGTAGGGCGTTCTCACGCACGCTCTTTCGCCCTGAGGTACGCTTTTCGCTGCTGTTTCCAAGCAACAGAGCGCGAGGAATGACAAAACCTAACTCAAGGGCTTAAAGGCCCCTGAGGTAAGCTCTAGCTGCAGACGGAAGAGCGAAATTCATACGCCACTTTAGAATGCAGAAGGGGTCATCACCTCCCCATTTATGGAAAACCAGAACCATGATCCGCAAAGTCTCTTTATCGGCCGCGATGAGTCGTGGTTGAGCTTCAATCGCCGTGTGCTCGAAGAAGCCCAGGATGCCGAGAATCCCCTGCTCGAACGGGTCAAGTTCCTCGCCATTACCGCCAGTAATCTTGACGAGTTTGTCGAGATCCGCGTCGCAGGCATCATGCAACGCATTGAAGACGGATATACGGAGCCGGGCTTTGATGGGCTCACTCCGCGGCAGACCCTGGATGTTGTGGTCGACTCTCTGCACAACTTTGTTCGCGATCAGTACCGCTGCTGGACCTCGGCCCTCCGCCCCGCCCTCTTCAACAACGGCGTGCGCGTCCTCGGATGGGCTGACGTCGACCAGGCGCAACGCGCCTACGCCCTGAATTACTATCAGCGCGAAGTCGATCCGCTGCTGACGCCCATCACCATCGACCCGGCGCACCCCTTCCCCCGGGTACTGAACAAAGCCCTCTGCGTGGCTCTGCTGCTCCGCCGCAAGCGCAAGGGCGCCACCGGGGCGTTGCTGGGCGTGCTCACCGTGCCCAGGGCTCTCCCCCGCTTGATACCTCTGCCCTCCACCTCCGGAACCCACGATTTCCTGTTTCTCCACGATCTGATCGAGCACAACGCCGTGGGCATGTATCGCGGCTATGAAATCCTTTCCACCACCGCCTTCCGCGTCACCCGCAACAGCAACCTCTATTTCCAGGAAGAAGAATCCCGTAGCCTGCTCGACAGCGTGCGTTCCGAATTGCACAATCGCCGCAAGGGCGACGCTGTGCGCCTGGAAATCGAAGAAGGCGCCGATGCCGAGATCGTCGATCGTCTGCGCATGAATTTCGAGCTCGACGACGCCCAGGTCTTTTCCACCGATGGCCCCGTCAACCTGTCGCGACTCATGAATCTGTACACCGACACCCCGCGTCCGGACCTCAAATTCAAAGATTTCCTGCCAAAGGAACTTCGACTCAACCGCCGTTCAGAAGACCTCTTCGACGAACTTCGCCACCACGACATCATGCTGCATCACCCCTTCGACTCCTATGACGCGATCGTCAATTTCATCCAGTTGGGCTCGCAGGATCCAAGGGTCGTCTCCATGAAGCAGACGCTCTACCGCACCAGTTCCGACTCGCCCATGTTTAACGCCCTCACCGAAGCGGCCCAAACCAAAGAGGTAACCGTGGTGGTGGAGCTCATGGCGCGTTTCGATGAGGCCTCGAACATTCGCTGGGCGCGCAACCTGGAAGATGCCGGAGTGCAGGTTTTTCACGGCATTGTCGGGCTCAAGACCCACTGCAAGCTCGCCATGCTCATACGCCACGATGCGGATGGCGTCACCCGGCGATATGCCCACCTGGGCACCGGCAACTACAATCCCAATACGGCGCGCTTCTACACCGACCTTAGTTTGCTGACCGCCGATCCGGAGATCACGGCGAGTGTGCACAGCGTCTTCAACTACCTCACCGCCCACTCTGAATCCGACGACTACGCTCCACTGCTGGTGGCCCCGCTGACCCTGGCTGAGAGCACCATTCGCATGATCCACCGCGAAGCGGAACACGCGGCTGCCGGTCGTCCGGCGCATATCATCGCCAAGATGAACTCGCTGCTTGAACAGGCAGTGATTGAAGCCCTCTACGCAGCTTCCAGGGCCGGAGTCCGGATCGACCTGATCGTGCGTGGCGTCTGTTCTCTCCGCCCGGGGATTCCTGGCGTGAGTGACAACATCCGCGTCCGTTCGGTGGTTGGCCGCTTTCTCGAGCACAGCCGCGTCTTTTATTTTGCCAATGGCGGCGAAGACGAAATCTATTGCGGCAGTGCCGACTGGATGCCGCGCAATCTGTTCGAGCGCTGTGAAGTTGTTTTTCCCATCCGCGATGCGCAAATACGCAACCGTATCCGCAACGAAATTCTGGGCGCCTACTTGGCCGACACGGCAAAGTCACGCATAGAGACAGCGGCGGGCGACTATCCTCGCGTTCGCGCCCCTGAGGGCAAGTCTTTCAGCGCCCAGGACTTTTTGATCCGCGTCGCCGAAGGCCGGGACAGCGTCGACGGCATTCCCCAACCCGCCTGGCAACCGGAAGTGGTTGTGTCCGCCCCTGAAACCATCACAAAATCCCCCGCCCCACCCAAACGTCGTCGCCGTAAACCTACTGCAGAAGAACCCAACCTCGAGGCTACGGAAACGCTGGATACGGCAGAAGCTCATAAACAAGGATTTTGAACTCGAGTCCGAACTCGCTTTTGAAGGGTACGGGCTTTAGTTAGAGGGCATCTCTTGTGCTCGCTTCATCAGGTAACCCACATCCACCATCGCAGCGCCAAGACCCGAAGCAGCGCCGATATCCAGTGCCCACCATGGTCCCCACGTATCCGCAACCCAGCCGACAATAGGAGCCCGATGGGTGTGCCGCCCAGGGCGATTGCCAGCAAGATCGCCACCACCCGCCCCCGCATCGCAGGTTCCTTGAGCGAACGGAAGGTGCCATTCATCGTTTGTTCAGGAGCTCGATAATCTCCCGCGTGGTGCCCGTCTCGCCCAGGCGCGGAAAGATGTGGGTGGTGCTGTTCTGGTGAGCGTCTGCGTTCATGTCTGTCATAGCATCCACAGCAAGGGTCACATGGAAGCCGGCCTCATGTGCCTGGCGCGCTGTCGACTCGACTCCGATGCTGGTAGCGACTCCGCCGATCACCACTTGGGTCACACCTGACTCTTTGAGGTGCTTCTCCAGGCCGCTGTTCGTAAACGCTCCCCAAGTACGTTTGGTCACGGTGTAGTCGCTCGGTTGCTGGTCCAACTCCGGGACCAGTTCGGTCCATCCGGCAGGAAAGTCTCGAGTGGTGCGCGTCTGTTCCGCCCGGCCGGGTGCTCCGCCATCGACGTTGACCAACACCACAGGCAATCCGTGCCGGCGGAAGGCATCCGCTAACCCGCGCGCGTGTTTTACGACCTGGTTGATGGGGTGGGCCGTGGGCAAACCGACGATTCCTTTTTGCAGATCGATGACGACCAGGGCGGTCTTCGGGTCAAGAGTGGTAACCGGCATGATGTTCTCCTTCGGTGAGACGTTTGAGTAGCGCAACCGCGTTCGCAAGTTCTTCTTGCTCCTCGGGTGAAAGCTTCCCTTGGATGGCATGGAACAGCCAGTCTTCCTTCGCTGCCCGGCCGGCTCTGATCCATTCCTGGCAGCCAGGGGTGAGTGAAAGGATGGTTTGCCGTCCATCTTGTGGATCCGGTGAGCCGCTAACCAGCCCGGCTGCCTCTAGGGCGGAGACGGTAGCTCCCATCGACTGCGGCCGCATACCCTCAGCCCGGGCAAGGCTCGTCACCGTCGCTGGACCTTCACGATCCAAACGGCTGAGCACCGATGTCTGGGACCAGGTGAGATCCCCAATACTGGCCTGTTCTCGCAGCCGTCGTCTAAGTTGGCCGATCACAACCCGGAGGTCGCCCGCCAACGCCAGTGCGTGAGCGTCATCCATGTCTCCACCGTAGCATGTATGAAGCTAAACTACAAAGTTAAGCTTCATATATGCCTCGTAAGAAGCCGTTCTAACCCGCTGCTCATCCCAGAAATCGCCAAAGCGCATCCTCCGCAGACGTAAACTGAACCGTGGCACGGCGTATCTTCAACCTGGCGCAATGGTGGCATCTACTCAGCCTGGATGCGCCAACGGTTGCTGCTCTCTGGTCCTGGTTCTTCGCCCGCGCCATGCATCTTCACCTCTCCTTTCCCCAGGCGCTCCTTCTCCCCCTTGGCACCTGGTTGCTTTACGTCGCTGATCGCGTTCTCGATGGACTCCGCCAATCCCAGCCGGCGCTGCTTCGTGAGCGCCATCACTTTCACGCCCGCCATCGCACCGCCTTCCTTTGGGCAGCCTCACTTCTTGGCGTACTGCTGGCCTGGTCTGTCGGCACCTATATGCGGCCTGAGGCACTGCGCGACGACTCGTATATCGGGGTCTTTGCTCTGCTATATCTTTTCGCGGTTCATCGCGGAGCATCCCGGTTGCCTAAGGAAATTGCCGTGGCGGTCCTGTTTGCCGCCGCGACCGCCGTCCCCGCCTGGTCTCGCCTCAGCCAACGCGGCGGTTCTGGCAAAGAGCAACTGGCGCCCGCCATCATCTTCTTTGCCTTGCTCTGCTGGATCAATTGTGTCGGCATCGAGAAATGGGAAGGCGGCGTCTTCCACGCCACAACCCGCTGGGCCAGCCTGCACTTACGGCCGATCGTAACCATGACTGCTCTGTTTGCGCTGGCCGCGGCCCTGCTTGCACCTTCCCCGGGCCTGGCGGCGGTTTATCTGGCGGCTACGGTCAGCAGTGCACTGCTGTTTGTCCTCGACGCGCGCAGTTCCCGCCTCGCCCCCCTGCATCTGCGCATTGCGGCGGACGCCGCTCTACTGACGCCGTTGGCCTTGTTCCCCTTTGTCCGGTGAGTGTTTCCAATGCCAACTTCGATCGTGTAGCCCGCCCCTATCGCTGGCTCGAGTACCTCAGTTTTGGGCCGTGGCTCGTTGGTTGCCGCAGTGCCCAGCTCGCCCATCTCACCAGTGCCCGGCACGCCCTTCTATTAGGGGATGGCGACGGGCGCTTTCTGATCCGTTTGCTGGCAGCCAATCCCACCCTGACTGCGGATGTCGTCGACTCCAGCCACGCTATGCTCATGCTTCTCGACCGTCGCCTGCGCAGGTCCGGGTTCGACCAGCGCGTTCGTGTGCATCACGCCGATGCGTTGAACTGGAATCCCATCGGATCCTACGACCTGATCGTTTCTCACTTCTTCCTCGACTGTTTTTTCCCCCACCAGTTGGAGCAGCTGTTCGATTCTGTCCTTCCTCATGCGCGTCCGGGAGCTCATTGGGTCATCTCGGAGTTCGCCATTCCCGGCAACCCATTTGCCGCCTGGTTCGCCCGCGGCCTCATCCGCGGCCTCTATCAAGCCTTCGGCTGGACTACAGGGCTCCGCGTGCGCGCCCTACCCGACCACGCAGCCTCTCTGCTCCGCCGGGGCTTGATGCTCAGCCAGGATCGAAGCTATTTAACCGGCCTGCTGCGCTCCCAGTTATGGACACTACCAACCTCCGGGAACAGCCATAGGACGGGAAGACCTGCAACAGTGATCCAGTACCCATTCCCCCTCAAAAATGAACTAGAATGCCGCATGCCCTCCCTGCCATTGCGCTCGCTGCTGGTATTTCCTTTCCTGCTTGCCGTGTCCGCATGGGGGCAGGTTTCCGCGGTGAATTCCCCTGACGGAAAGCCACTCTCGCAGCGGGTCGTCGCCTACTGGATCGACGCCAGTGTCAATACCGATGCCAAGTCTCTGGACGCGTCGGAGATCCTCGAATATCGCAATCCCTCCCAACAGCCTGTTTCCACCATCCCTTTTCACCTCTACCTCAACGCCTTCCGTCCCCAATCCACCTTCTCCCGGGAATCCCATCGGGACGGTACGGACATCCTCTACGGCAACGAGGAGCAAGGCTCCATCGATATCAAAAGCATTGCTGTCGAGGGGTATGGCGACATTTCAAAGACCATGCGCTTCATTGCCCCCGACGATGGCAATCAAGACGACCACACGGTGATGGAAATCACCCTTCCCAAACCCCTGGCTCCGACAGAGGTAGTTCGCTTCCAGATCGCATTTCACGACAAATTCCCCCTTGCCGTTGCGCGCAGCGGTTACAAACGGGACTTCATCATGGGGGCGCAATGGTTTCCCAAGGTGGGCGTCCTCTGGCACGGCGCCTGGAATTGCCACCAGTACCACGCCGATACGGAATTCTTTGCCGATTTCGGCACCTACAACGTGAACCTCACCCTGCCCCAGCGCTATATCGTGGGCGCCAGCGGCATCCAGACAGCCGAACAATCCAACTCCGATGGAACCAGGACCCTAAGCTTCCGCGGCGAAGATATTCATGACTTCGCCTGGGCTGCGTCACCCCATTTTCTGGTTGCCGACGATGTGTTCGTGAACAGTCTTGGCCCGGTGAAGCTGCACGCCCTCGTCCTTGCGTCTCATGCTGACCAGCGTGACCGCTATCTATCGGTCCTCAAACAGAGCATGCAAAAGTTCGATGAGTGGTATGGACCCTATCCGTACAAGCAGATCACTTTGATCGATCCCGAGCCGCACGCGGCCGTCGGCGGAATGGAGTACCCCACGCTCATCACCGGTGGAACCGAATGGTGGGAGCCCACGTGGTTCAACTTCGGCATGTCGGTGACCGTAGCCCATGAGTTTGGTCACCAATATTGGTACGGCATGGTCGCCACCAATGAATTTGAAGAACCCTGGCTCGACGAAGGCATCAACAGCTACACCGAAGGCAAAGTGATGAATGCGATCTTCGGTCAGAATACGTCCGCCGTGAACGCACGTTCGGTCTATGCCGCCGACCCGGAGATTATGCGGACGATTTACCTCTCTCGTCCCGACGAAGATCCCATCGTGCGTGCAGGCTGGAAATTCGTGAGTAGCGCAAGCTACGGCAGCATCGTGTATGGCAAGACCGCGACTGTCCTTTCCACCCTGGAGGCCGTACTGGGCGAGCAGACGCTTCGTCAGTCCCTACGCGTCTACTTCATGCGCTACCGCTTTCAGCATCCCACCGGAAGCGATTTTCTCAATACGCTGCAAGAAGTATCCGGACGTAAAGACCTGGAGCCTTACATCACCCAGGCTTTTGAGGGTACAGGCATGGTCGATTACTCCGTGGACTCGCTTACTACCGGTCCCGTCGAATGGTGGAAGAGCGGCGATACAGGCGGTCCGTACCGCACCAGTGTGGTGGTACGGCGGAAAGGGACATTCGTGTTTCCGGTGAACCTCGAAGTAGGATTCGACGACGGTTCGAAGGAGCAAGCCACCTGGAACGGCACCGATCGTTGGGCTCGCTTCTCCTGGGACAAACCCTCCCGGGCTGTCTACGCCCAGGTGGATCCGGATGGGAATGATCTGCTCGACGCCAATTCGTTCAATAATAGCTACACCCTGCAACGGGACCGCACGGCTCGTCTGAAATTGACGAATTATTGGGTCTTCGCCCAGCAGCTGCTGGCACAATGGTTATCGTTCCTGGTCTGAGAAAGCGCAGGGCAACTAACCCAGTGAGCATGACGAGCCAATTACAACCTTCAGCGCAGCCACAACTTCGCAGGAAGCGCCCCCGACCCAACCTTCTTGCCCAGGGATTTCAACTTGTCCTGCGCAACTGGCCTTGTGTGGTGTGGGTGTATGCCGTCAATTTGTTCCTTGCTCTGCTTGCCTCTGTACCCTTCGCGACCGGCCTGAGCGGTTATCTTGACCACAGCCTTGCTGCGCAGAAGATTGGCGGCACGATCGACATCGCCTACATCTTGGAGCTGGCCCTCCACATACGGGACACCGGCTTTGCTCCCATGGTCGTGCATACGGCCGGGTGGGTCGGTCTGTTCCAGCTGCTGGTGCTCTTTTATCTGTTCGCCGGTAGCGTCTTTGTGTTCGTCGCCGCCGAACCGCCGCAGCTCTCCGTACTGCTGCGCGGTGGTGTCGCTTACTTCTGGCGCTTCGTGCGCGCCGCAATCCTTGCCGGCGGCAGTGCGGCCATAGTCCTGTGCGTTCTGCTTGCCATCCGGGCCGCGCTGATGGCGCGGGCCGATGCCGTCTACGTCGAACGCAGCATGTTCCTTTTTTCGACAATCAGCGGCGCCGTAGTTCTGCTCGTTGCCCTGCTTTTGCGGCTCTGGTGGGATCTGGTTGAGATCTATGTTGTGCGCAACGCCATGGACGGCGAGCACAGGGTCCACGTCGCGCTGCTGCCGGCGTTTCGTCTGCTCTTTCGGAATTTCTTCCCCGTCTTCGCTAGCTTTCTGCTCACCGGGATAGCTGGCGTAGCCGCTCTCGCGTTGTGTCTCGCCCTGTGGAAAGCGCTGCCTGCGCATCAGGTATGGATGGCTGCTCTCCTGGCACAGCTTGGGCTATTTCTCCTGCTGGCCAGCCGTTTTTGGCAACGCGGGCTCGAGGCTACGCTGGTCATGGTTCTGGATCCGCCCCTGGTGGTCAGCGAAGAGCTGATGCTCGATGAGCCGCTGACCACGGACGTGATCGCTGCCATCGAAGGCTTGGCTCCTGCTCCCAGCGTCGGCGCGCCGGCGGGGCTATCCGAGCCAACGCTGCGCGATCTGGTGGCCAAACTGCAGACTGAGCCCTGGGCCAATCCGGATGGTCTTCCTGCGCCGCCGCCGCTACCGTTCCCTGAATCTGGAGCTGCCTCTGTACCCCTGCCTCCGAAGCCGGCGGAAGTCATTGACCCCTCTGTGTCACTCCTCGACCGGCATGGGACGAAATTTCCGCTGGGCGGCGGGAGTCCCGAAATCGAAGCTGCTCCAGCTACCTCTGGCGAAACCGAAAAGGTCGCCCCGGAAGAGCCGCCTCAACCCGACAAAGTTCCTCATTCAGAAAAAAAGCCGCTGCCCTAAACGGCTGCGGAAAATACTTTGTACGAAGGGCACGGGTTCAGCCGTGTCCCCATGAGTCGAATGGATCAGGGCTTTAGGGGATGTGTGAGAAGGCGGAAAACAAATTGCAAAGCTGAAACAGGCCCGTAGGGCCGGG